>NZ_JBQKHJ010000009.1:0-122760 GCF_052118345.1 Prevotella sp. LCP21S3_D2
GGATGGTGGCTACATATTGATGTTGTGCTGTTGCTTTTTACTGAAAGCTGCTACTAACGACTCATAAATCTACCCTTAATCGTGTATTGGATGATAGTTGCGGATTTTAGGATCTATTATTCCTTAACAGAGAATTTTAAACATTCCCTTTATGGATGCAAAGATACAGATAATTAAGGAAATATCAAAATTATTTCTAAACCTTAACAAAGAAATAACATACAGAAAGAAAGTGAAGAGTGAAGAGTGAAGAATGGAGAGAATCAGGGGGTATAAAAACAAAAAACCTCCGAGAATCACTTCTCGAAGGTTTCTGCGGTGCGTACGAGACTCGAACTCGTGACCTCCTGCGTGACAGGCAGGCATTCTAACCAACTGAACTAACGCACCATAATGCTTATGGAGGATTCAAATTTAAAATGTTTGCGGTGCGTACGAGACTCGAACTCGTGACCTCCTGCGTGACAGGCAGGCATTCTAACCAACTGAACTAACGCACCAAACAAGTGGCTTAGAAGACAAATGATTAAGCGGTGCGTACGAGACTCGAACTCGTGACCTCCTGCGTGACAGGCAGGCATTCTAACCAACTGAACTAACGCACCAATTAAATCAAATTGAATTGCTAAACGCTCATTTTTCATTTGCGGTTGCAAAGGTACTACAAATATTTGACTCCACCAAATTTTTCTGCAACTTTTTTACAAAAAACATTGAAAAAGATAGGCATCTACGTAGAAATCACCCTCAAATAGCCATTCTTTGAGCATTTTACTCCCCTCGAACCCTACAGAATGTAACATTTTCACAGCCTTCTCATTTTTAGTAGAGACAATGGCATACAACTGATGAAGGTGTAAAATTTCTTTAGAATATACCAATAATTGGCGAATTGCTTCTTGAGCATATCCTTTTCCACGAACTTCATCCTTGATAACAATGCCGATTTCAGCACGAAGATGACGCGGATCAAAATTTATCAGGTCTACCATACCCACCGTTTCATGCTGTCCATTCTCTATAATAAGGCGCATCTGGCGATCAGCATAAATATCTGCCGAAGCACTGGCTATATAATCTATCAGCATTTGGCGAGAGTAAGGTACATTGGTACACCCTACTCCCCACAAACTTCTATCATTTTCCACTTCATAGAGAAATTCAATATCCTCCATCTCCAAAGCTCGCAAATAAACCAAAGGTTTACTACCTTTACCATTCATTTCATTCATACAGTAATGACTTTTTGATTTATATATATAAATATTGTACGCGCGTACATTAATTACATATCAAGATTACACTTATCCATTATAGACATGGCATTTCTTCCTTATCCACGACATATCTATCAGTTATAACCTTGCCAATGCTCTTGGTATAAATGGCTAATTTCACCTGCTCATCCGACTTTTCCTTAAGATGGCGGAACATATCCTCATAATTCATCTCATCAGCATCGAATAACAAATATTGGGAATCATCTCTCTGGGATGGAGAGAAAAATCCCAAACTCTTACGCATTCTTTTCGAGAGCATCCTTACTAACGCCACAGAAGCTTTGGCGTAAATGGCAATCTTGATAGGAATACTCAACAAGAGAGACATACCCGAATAATGCTTGCGAAAGAAGATAAGCATTGCCTCATAAAAGACATGCACATATCTGAAACTTGATTTTTCTGTACTCTCACCCTTATAATGCAAGATATCTACAGGCAAATAGTAATTATGAAAACCGCCCTTTAATATACGATAAGAAAGATCGATATCCTCACCATACATAAAGAAATCCTCATCAAGCAATCCCACTTTCTCTATAGCCTGACGGCGCAACATGCAGAAAGCCCCACTCACAACATCGATTTGGGCAGGTTCATTCCAAGGAAGATAACCCATATAATAACGGCCAAACACCTTGCTCTTTGGCCAGCGGGCACAAAAGCCCATCATCTTATAAAAAGCTACCATCGGAGAAGGCAAGCCACGCCTGCTTTCCATCGCCACCTGCCCATTAGCACCAATCATTCTCACCCCCAAAGCACCAGCATCAGAATGAGCATCCATAAAGCCAAGACATTCCTCAAGAACATGTTCACCTACGATTGTATCAGGATTCAACAAGAGAACATACGCGCCCTTGCTCTGACGAATGGCAATGTTGTTGGCACGGGCGAAGCCCAGATTATGCACACTGCTCACAATCTTCAGCATAGGATACAAATTCTTAGGATAGCGCTTTTCAAGATACTTCACAGACCCATCGGTAGAATGATTATCCACAACGATTATTTCCACCTGATTTCCTTTGCGTTCCACATCCACCATATCAATGGCCTTCAGTACAGAACGTAGACATTGATCTATATAGTACTTGACATTATAGCTGACAATAATAACAGATAATTTCATAAATCAAGCGTTCAATCTTCACTAACCTCAGCCTCACATCTGCCAATGCTAGGATAAACAAAGAAAAGACAAAGGAAAAGAATAATTGCCATATAGCCAAAAGCCGGTGACATGGTCTGATAATACATGAAAGTATTGATCAACATCGGCAGACAAAGCATATTAAGACGCGCTGTACCCCAAGGCAAAAGCGCATCACCCTTGCGAGCCACCAACTTACGGCGGACAGCCTTCAAACTGAACATTTTCAACGCAACAGGAATAGCCACAATGGTTACCAACTCCATCATGGTGAGAATGACAAACATCAAGGTTGCATCGGATGCCATATCAGTAGGAGTAAGAATTTCCGTCTCATAAAGACCTACCAACAGCAAAGTGACAACAACCATAAAGAAGAAGTTGGTCAATAATATTCGTTGTACTTGTTTGATATTCATTATTATTTAAATATGTAGAGTTTAATATTTGATTACCTTTTATATATAGCTATCTTTCGAAAGGAGTACGATTGAGAATGCTTCTACCCAGGGTAACCTCATCCGTGTATTCCAATTCATCACCCACAGAGATACCACGGGCTATAACCGATAGTTTCACCGGAAAATCAGCAAGTTTACGGGAGATGTAGAAATTGGTGGTATCACCCTCCATTGTACTGCTCAACGCAAAGATTACTTCCTTGATACCTCCAGCTGCCACACGCTGCACCAATGATTCTATTTCTATATCAGAAGGTCCAATACCATCCATCGGTGAAATAATCCCTCCCAACACATGATAGAGACCATGGAACTGCTGTGTATTTTCTACTGCCAATACATCCTGCACATTCTCTACCACACAAACCGTAGTAGTATCCCGACGTGAATCAGAGCAGATTGGACATACATCCGTATCGCTGATATTATGGCATATGCGACAATACTTTACTTCACGCTTCATTTTGGAGATAGAATTGACAAACTGTTCAACCTCTTCCCCACTCTGGCGGAGCATAAAAAGCACAAGGCGCAAGGCGGTCTTACGCCCTACGCCCGGTAGCTTAGCAAACTCAGCCACCGCCTTCTCCAGCAATGCCGATGAAAACTGTTGCTGCATATTCTATTACAAATAAATACCTATTCCGACCTTCACGCCTACAGTAGAATAATCGGAATGATTCTTAAAACTCTGATCATAATACACTGCAGGTTCTATGGTAACCTGCTTACTCACGAAGAATGCATATCCTACCTCAACACCAGGCATCACATCATTATAACTGCCGGTATGAATCAACTTCATGCCAGCCCCCAGATAAATACCATTCTGCTCTATATAATATCTGCCCTGAGCGCCCAAGGCCCAATAATCCTTCACGCCCTCCAAGCCAGAATGCTTATACTCAGCCTGTGCCAGAAGCATCATATCGTCTTCGAAAAAATAACCAGCCTTAGCCTGAATACCAAGGCTGAGTTCCTCTGAGCCATTATAACTCAAATTCAAGCCCGTCAATGACGCACCACAATATTGTTTTCCACTTTCAAACTGGGCATGAGCTCCAACAGATACCATCAGACCCAATGCCACAACAGCTATTTTTTTTATACGCATAATAATGTGTATTAGTTAATATTATTTATTTCTTTTCTTAAACCAAGAGAAGAACCATACCAATGCTACCACCAGGATAATGACACTACCCGAATAGCCGAGAGTACCATCAAGTCCTAACGCCTGTGGAGATATCAACAGGAAGGTAGAGCAAACCACTGTCATAAACAGGGCAGGTACCAAGGTGATAATAAACGGTTTCTTCTGCTGTACCAGATAAACAGTTATAGTCCAAAGAGTGAACACAGACAAAGTCTGATTGGCCCATCCGAAATACTGCCAAATGATATTGAATCCATCCGGATTCTCCATCTGCCATACCAGAATGCCCACTGTAGCAGCAAACAATGGTATGCATACATATAATCGCTTACGCATAGAGCGCTGTTCCAATCCGATAAACTCAGCAATGATAAGGCGTGCACTTCTCAAAGCTGTATCACCACTCGTGATAGGAGCGGCTACGACTCCCAACAGTGCAAGGATACCACCAGCTACACCAAGCCAGCTGGAGCAAACCAGCTTTACCACTTGCGGAGCTGTGAAATTCTGAAGGAGAGACTTACCTCCATCAGCCTGCGCAATAAACTCCTGAGCCACCTCAGGAGATACGCATTCACGCCATCCTCCATAATAGAAGAAGTACATGGAAACGGTAGCCCAAATCACAGCAACAATACCCTCTGTAATCATCGCTCCATAGAATATAGGACGTCCCATCTTCTCATTCTTCATACAACGAGCCATCAACGGACTCTGTGTTGCATGGAAACCACTGATGGCACCGCATGCAATGGTAATGAAGAGGCAAGGGAACAACGGATTGACAGCCATATATCCCTCGGCACCCAACCATGCCGGATTCTCGTTCAGATTGGAATCACTCAAATTGCTCCAAAGTTCTGGCAATGTAGGCCATTTCAAGAACAAACCGATCATCAACGCTCCTGCCATAAACAGAAGCGAAAAAGCGAAGAGAGGATATACCTTACCGATAATCTTATCAATAGGCAACAATGTTGCTATGATATAATAAAGGAAGATAACCAATATCCACATCATCTGACTGCCCCATATATCTTTCAATATCACAGCAGGGCTGTACACAAATACAGCACCCACCATCATCAAAAGCAATACAGAGAATACCAGCATCACCTTCTTGGTGGTTCCGCCGAGATACTTGCCCACCAACTCCGGCAATCCAGCACCGCCATTACGGATACTGAGCATACCACTCATATAATCGTGCATGGCTCCTGCAAAGATACAGCCGAAGATGATCCACAGATAAGCCACCGGTCCGTACCAGGCACCCATGATGGCTCCAAAAATTGGTCCCGTTCCCGCAATATTGAGGAACTGAATCATAAAGATTTTCCAACTTGGCAGCACCATGAAGTCGACACCATCGGCTTTGGTCACTGCTGGCGTAGGGCGGTCATCAGGACCGAACACTCTCGCCACAAATTTTCCATAAAGCATGTAGCCCAAAACAAGAGCCACTAAACTAATGATAAAACTGACCATTTTCTTGTATTTTTTTTAAAATTCTCTCCTATTTTGTGATTAAATCACATGTTTTTTAATTATTCAGTGGCAAAAGTACTATTTTTATTTGAAATACGGAAAAATATCAGTATCTTTGTTGCCAAATTGTAAGATTATGCACAGAATTAAGATATTTTTCTTCCTTTTGTGCTCTGTTTTGCCTTCAAAAGCACAGAGCTACACATACAAGGAACCTACACAAAAAGCAACTAGCATCGTATTCAACGACCAAGCTCCCAAGCACGAAGTGCGTGCCGTATGGCTCACCACTATCGGCGGCATAGACTGGCCGCATTCATACGCTCAGTCATCTCTATCAGCAGAGAAACAGAAGCAAGAGCTTCGTTCTATCCTTGACCGCCTGCAAAAAGCACATATCAACACCGTGCTTCTGCAAACCCGCATAAGAGGAACCATGATATATCCCTCCGACTACGAGCCATGGGATGGTTGCCTTTCCGGATTTCCCGGCAGAAGTCCTGGCTACGATGCATTACAGTTTGCCATCGACGAATGTCACAAACGTGGCATGGAACTTCACGCTTGGATAGTAACTATCCCTGTCGGTAAATGGAATGCATTGGGTTGCAAAAAACTCCGAACCAAGTTTCCCGGCCTGATTCGCAAAATTGGTGCCGACGGCTACATGAATCCAGAAGACTGTCGTACAGGAAACTATCTTGCTCAAATATGCCGAGAAATCTCTAACAGATATAATGTAGATGGAATCCACCTAGATTATATCCGTTATCCAGAAACCTGGAACATCAAGGTAAGCAGAGAACAAGGCAGACGGTATATAACCAATATCGTACAAAAGATCAACGACGCAGTCAAATCACAGAAACCCTGGATCAAGATGAGCTGTTCACCTGTGGGTAAATATGATGACTTGAGCAGATATTGGAGCCACGGCTGGAATGCCAACACCAAAGTTTGCCAAGATGCGCAAGGCTGGTTACGGGATGGCTTGATGGATGAACTCTTCCCTATGATGTACTTTAGAGATGAGCATTTCTATCCTTTTGCTATCGACTGGCAGGAACAGAGCCACGGCAAGATTGTGGTTCCAGGTCTTGGTATCTACTTCCTTGACCCACGTGAAGGCAAATGGAATATCAAAGACATCACGGCAGAAATGCAGCATACCCGCAACCTGGGAATGGGCTACGCATTCTTCCGCAACAAATTCCTGCTCGACAACAGACAAGGCATCCTGGATTTCACGACTCAGTTTAATCCATATCCTGCACTCGTTCCACCGATGACATGGGCAAGCAACAAACAGCCTTCACAGCCTCAACAGTTCAAAGTTGCTAAGGCTGGCGAAAAGTTATGCTTATCATGGAGCAATGTAAATACATATACGGATGGCAGCAAAATCACTACACCTTATATATATAATAATGTATATGCGAGTAGAACCTACCCCGTAGACATCACTGATGCCCGTAATCTGATAGCTGCACGACATCAAGGAACCCATATCAGCATCACCGGAAATGTAGATACCGATGAACATCCTCTCTATTTTGCCGTCACTTCTGCTGATGGATATGGCATAGAGAGCACTGCAACCCAAGAATATCAGGCCGACATCCTAAGAAATCACCAACATTATGGTGCAGCCCAAATCTTAGTTTGCAACGACAACAAGATAATCCTCGGAGAAACTACAAAAATAATGGATGCAAAGATTGCAGAGGTTGAAACGCTCCAAGGAACGGTAATCAAGAGATACTTCATTAACAATAACCAGGTAAATATCAGCACATTACCTTCCGGCACCTACCGACTGTCAGGGGTCAATCATAAGGGTTGTAGACACCTACTGGGTACCTTCACCAAGAAAGAAAATAAAAAAAAATAGAAAAAAGTTGCGAAAAAATTTGGTGGAATCAAAAAAATGTAGTACCTTTGCACTCGCAATTCAGAAATGAGGCTATCAAGAAGATGCACCCTTAGCTCAGTTGGTAGAGCAACTGACTCTTAATCAGTGGGTCTAGGGTTCGAATCCCTAAGGGTGTACAACTTGAGAATAAGCTAAAGAAATGGTTCCGTAGCTCAACTGAATAGAGCACTTGACTACGGATCAAGAGGTTCAAGGTTTGAATCCTTGCGGAATCACTTCAATAGTCAGCCCTACTTAAGAATCAATATGAATGGTTCCGTAGCTCAACTGAATAGAGCACTTGACTACGGATCAAGAGGTTCAAGGTTTGAATCCTTGCGGAATCACTTCTTTTGATTACACAAGCAATCATTAAAAGTTGCACCCTTAGCTCAGTTGGTAGAGCAACTGACTCTTAATCAGTGGGTCTAGGGTTCGAATCCCTAAGGGTGTACAAAGAGAAGCGTTTCCAAAAAGGAAACGCTTTTTTGTTTTATATCATCCCCTCACTTCACCCCGCTGCTTTCACTATATACATACATGACTACCAGCAACAAAAAAAATAGGACCTGTTTCACAACAGATCCTATCACATACTTACTAAAACTAAATTAACCACTAAAAAAACTAATATCATTTTCTTATGAGAACCTCTACATAGAGAGACCTCAAAAGTCTTTTGTAATTTAAACACCGGATAAGAACCGCCTCTTACCCTAATCGCAATGCAAAGATAGAACAAATATTTGAAACAACCAAATAAATTATACTATTTTTTATCGGTTCGTCCAAAATGTCTCTAAATTTTACATTTTTTAAAACTTATAGCCTACTGTCATCAATAATTGATGACGATTATTCTCTACCTGAGTAGCCTTAACAGAACAACCCATATCTGAGAAACTTTCGAATGGATAGAAATCTCCCTTCTGAGTAGAATACTGATAAGCTACATCTATAGCCAGATTCTGGTAATTGAAACCTACACCCAAAGTGAAACGATTCATCGCCTTCCAGTTGGTATAATCGGCAGAAGAAGCTATATAAACACCATTGCTATCAAATGTCTGATCACGCAAGGCATTATCCTTATACATTGGCGATACGTAATTATAACCCAATCGGACAGACAACATGTCAACAGGCTTGATCTCTGCACCCAACTTCAAGGTGCTTACACCTTGCAGATTCAATCGGGTATCGTTATTCATAGCCTCGTCACTGCTACTGCTCTCATAATACTCTCCCCAATAAGCATCATAATAACCGCCATCTTTTACACGGTTGTCCATATGGTCGTACCATGCATACTCATAAGTTGCACCAAGAGCCAGATAATTACTTACTGTATGGCCCAAACTGGCACCCACCTTCCATGGTGTATTGAGACGGAAATCATAATCTATACTCTGACCTCTATCACCCTTGACATAACAAGGCTGCTGACTTCCATCTTTTTCCTCATAGGTAGCAGGATCATTGTTTCCCCAAATACTAATATCATTATCACCACTAACCGTAAGATCATAGAAGATAGGGCTATTGAAATAAGCACCAATACGGAAAGGAGAATCCTTGACAGGACGGAAGATAACACCTGCCTTCACATCAAATCCAGTACCTGTAATCTTCAGCTGTTCAAAAGAATCCATTATATTGCCGTCAACGAAGTTTTCGGAATAAAAGGAATTGCTGTTGTAATGAACGTCATGAAGACCGATGGTCAGACCCAGCCAAACCTGATTATTAAGCGATCCACTGATATTGAAATCATAGGTACCGATATAACCATGCTGATACTGACCAAACAAATACTGATTAGCCTCAGCATAAGCCAAGCCACCATCGGTAGGAACAGTAAACAAACCAGGCTGATAGTTTCCTGAATTATCCTTATACCCACCAAGGTTGGCGTCCTGACTGGTCCACCCCGCATACTCCTTGAAATTCTTAGCTGCGGTTATCTTATTAAGAGAAACATCCTTCAATGCTCCGGCAGCATTCAGAATTTGTCCAAAATCTGCACTCTTATGATAATTGAAAGCCAGATTCAGCCAATTGGTACCTTTGTTTTTCGGACTCCATACGATACCCACCTGGTCAAAGGTAG
The DNA here is from genome assembly GCF_052118345.1 of Prevotella sp. LCP21S3_D2. Lineage (NCBI taxonomy): Bacteria > Pseudomonadati > Bacteroidota > Bacteroidia > Bacteroidales > Prevotellaceae > Prevotella > Prevotella sp. LCP21S3_D2. The sequence continues at coordinate 9,561 of NZ_JBQKHJ010000009.1, forward strand.
GATGACTCTTCTTACCATTAAAGGTAATAGTAGAAGCATTGTATTCCGTATAATTCTCTGCGTCTGTCTGAGCAATAACTCCTGCAGTAAGAGTCACTTGATTTCTACGGAAAAGACCAACACCAGCAGGGTTACTGCTGATAGTGGAAATATCGGCACCCAAAGCTTCCATAGCACCACCCATACCCACATAGCGGGCAGTACCGGTAAGCTGGGGTGCAGCCAACTTAGCGTCCTGATAAGTTTCTTGCGCAGCAGCAGTCATGCTAGCCATGAGCATACTGGCAAAGAATATATGTTTTAAATTATTCATAATCTTCTCAAATACTAATTATTGTTATCATTTTATCTTCTTCCACCGAAGCTGCCGCCACCAGAGTGACCGCCACCGCCACCGAAGCTACCGCCACCGGAACGGCCACCGCCACTGAAGCTACCACCTCCGAAGCTGCCGCCACTGTTACCAAAGCCTGAATTGCCGCGACTACCCCAAGAAGAGTTGTTATTGTTGTAGTTGTAGTTGCCGTTATTCTGGCGCTGACCAAAGCTGCGATTAGATCCACTTCGGCGCGAATAAGTATTGCGATTATTACCAGCAATGCCAGTAAACCGATGATTAGAACCATCGATACGGCCCGGGTTGTTATAACGCTTGTTGCCAGCAAATCCGCCATAACTTACATGACCTATCATCGGACCACCCCAATACCATGGGTTATAATATCCACCCCAGCCATAGTACCATGGGCTGTACCAGCCACCATACCAACCAGCATAGCCATAATACCATGGATCGTACCAAGGGTCAAACCAAGGATCATACCAGCCGGCATAATATCCGTAACGCCAAGGATTGTGCCATCCCCACATACGGCTGCGCCAGTAATAAGGACCATAGCCGTAATAGTCATAGAACCAAGGATTATAATATCCATCCCAACGGCTCATTTCCCGAGTACGGCTGAAGTCTTCTTCCGGGTCAGCATATTTCTGTGCAAAATAAGCATCATCATAGATACTGTCAGGAGCAACACCCTTTCCTACATGAAACTGGATGATATCATTACCCAGGGAATCTTTCCCTACATTCTCATAATGACTCAAGAATCTACCACCGCGATTATATTCATCCACGCTTCGGTTGCTTCCACTCCAGTACAAGGCATATATACTGTCTCTACGTGCTTTCTGCTCGGCATAAGCACGCTGTAATTGCGCACGATGCTCAGCTTGCTTCTTGGCCTCTTTCTTTGGATTGAAGTAGAGGTCATCGTCCTGCGCCATTGCCGTAAAAGGCATGGTTGCTGCCATGAGGACTGCTAGAAGATACATCTTTTTCATTTTACTATTCTCCTATTTTGATATGGAGTTTTTACTCCATTTTGGGTTATTATTTATATAAATATAATAATCATAATGCAAAAATATTGCATATCTTACTGCAAAAGTACAGAAAAACCCTAAATAATGGTAGGATTTCCCCTATTTTTTATAATTTTGCAGAAAAATTAAATGAATTCAAACGTTTTTCAACATTTATACACATAAAAAAGGCATGAAATACTTAGTAGCATCATTCAATATTGAGACCGCTCCCGACCTGATGGAAGCAGCTCGCGACCTCCTTGCCGACGGAGCTGCCGAGGCTGGATTTGAATCGTTCGAGGAAACGGAAACAGGCATGGAGGCATACGTACAGAAAGACCTTTTCGATAAGGAGGCGCTTGATGCCTATATCTCTGATTTTCCTATCATGGATACCCAAATCACCTATGACATCCAGGATGCCGAGGACAAAGACTGGAATCAGGAATGGGAGGAACAAGGATTCGCTCCTATTTTTGTGGACGACCAAGTTGTTATATACGATGCCAAGCATCCAGAACTCTATCCAGACACAAGTAACCGTCCGGACATCATCGAGATAGGTATTGAAGCAAAACTTGCCTTTGGCACAGGAAATCATGAGACTACCCGTATGATTATCTCGCAATTGCTCCAGATGCCTATCAAGACCAAACGCATTCTGGATTGCGGTACCGGAACCGGCATTTTGGGACTCACCTCTTCCAAACTAGGAGCCAAAGATGTTGTAGGATATGACATCGACGAATGGAGCGTTGAAAATGCCAAACATAATGCTGTCCTCAATGGCGTTGACAATATGGAAGTATTCTTCGGAAACAGCAGCGTTCTCAACCATGTCAGCGGCGTATTTGATGTAGTGATGGCAAACATCAACCGCAACATCCTGCTTGAAGACATGAAACTGTTCCGCAGCGTCATGAACATTGGTGGCTCTCTGATACTCAGCGGATTCTACGAAGAGGACATTCCTGTTTTGCTGGAAAATGCTACAGAGCTTGGACTTCACGAAACCAACCGTCATGTTGACAACAACTGGGCATGCCTAGTACTTGGGGAATAGAAAAGCCAGAGTGTCAGATTACCCTATCAACAGTAAAAATATAAGGTGTAATTCATAAAGTACATTTTTCATTGTACATGATGAATTACACCTTACACATTTCGTCACTCGTTAAATATTTTCTCATTGTTATTACTTCCTATGCACAATTGCTTCAAGTCGTAATAACTTCCATTGTAGATATCAAAATCTACATATCCCTTGATGCCAGGCAACTTACCAGCATCCGTATGCTGCCAGAACTTCCATTTGCCCTTGTATTGCACCTTGTCCACATAATAATGGGCTATCCAATAAGGATAATCATCAAAAACCGGCGCACTTAGGTATTGCTCCTTAAACTTATAATAAGTATAGATGATAGGCTTCACATGATACCTGTCTTCTACGATATGCAACCACGTAAGTACATCACGCTGAAAATCCTCCACGCTCTTATCATCCGGTTTGTGCTCGATGTCAAGCACCGGCGGCAAATCTCCATCGGTAAGATGCACTTGCTGCAGGAAATAATAAGCCTGTTCACGAGCCGTAGATTTATTGCTCCAGAAATGATATACACCACGGATAAAACCAAAATCGCGAGCCTGATTGAAATTAGAACGGAAATTCTCATCCAACCTGCTGGAGCCCTCAGTGCTCTTAATGATGACAAAACGCACAGGGCATCCCTTAATCATTGCATTCTTAAGCTGCTCCCAATCTATATCTCCCTGATAATGAGAGATATCTATGCCATGAATTTCATATCCTTCAGGATATACCTCATCACCATAAAGCGCACGCCATCTAAAACCGGTAGGACCTACGAAGAAATGGTAAAACAAAAAAACATACAGTACAACAACTGCTATTCCGCCAATCCACCAAGCCCAACGGGGATAACGGCTCCAAAGCCCCGACGAACGTCTGGACCTACGTCTACGGGCAGGTCGCTTCGCCGTGGTTCTGACCGGGGAAGAAGAAGTTTTCTTCGCTCCACCACATTTGTTGTTGTTGCTAGTTTGTTTGTTTACCATGATAATGAATTATATATAAAAAAGAGGGAGGAGGTGCATGCATGGCTATACAGCCTACGGCAAGACATCCCCTCCCTAAAGGTCGGCTAGAAGAATCTAGCACCTATATAAGAATGTTTATTCCTGAATCATCAGAAACATATTTCTTACTTAGCCTGCTCCAACTGGAGAGTCTTTGTGGTCTGGTCGCAAACCTCAGATGGACCCCAGTACTGGATAGGACCTGGATATACAAAAGCTGTCTCCTTAGCCCACTGCTCACGCTTAGAAGCGAAGAACTTGAATGGAGCACCGTCGAGCTCTACGAGAGCCTTGCGGATTACTGGCTTGTTGGCACCGTTACGACGCTCGATGTTCATCATCATTGTGATAGGCACACCACCAGCAATCCACTCAGCAGCAGGAGCTGTTGTGTTCTTGATGATTGACATGTAACCAGTCTTGCCGTTAGCGATGAGGCGAGATGCGTTGAAACCGAGTGAGTAGCAGTAGTCTGCATCGTAGTTAGAAGGAGCTGCGCAACGTCCCTCGTAACCGAAGAAGTGGTGCTGAGCTGAGAACTTACCTACGAACTTACCCTCCTTCTTCCAAGCAGCCAACTTCTCAGCTACCATACGAGAGAGCAACTTCTCTGTCTCGATGAGAGAAACCTGTACGTTTCCGTGAGGGTCACGGTCGAGGCAGAGCTGGCGAGCTACGTCAGCTGGCAATGACTCCAATACAGCGAGGTTGTCCTTAGCGATGGCACCCTTAACGAATGCAATCTGCTCCTCAGCACTTGCAAACTCACGGCTCTCGCCTGTTGCAGGGTCTGTAAGAACCTCGTTCAATTCTGCGATAAGCTTCTTGATAGCTGGGATGAACTCGATCAAGCCCTCTGGGATGAGAACAGTACCGAAGTTGTTGCCCTCAGCAGCACGGTTAGCTACTGCAGTTGCAATATAAGTAACAACATCATCGAGTGACATTTCCTTAGCCTCTATCTCCTCAGAAATCAAACAGATGTTTGGCTGAGTCTGGAGTGCGCACTCAAGAGCGATGTGAGAAGCTGAACGACCCATCAACTTGATGAAGTGCCAGTACTTGCGTGCAGAGTTACAGTCGCGCTCGATGTTACCGATGAGCTCAGAATATGTCTTACATGCTGTATCGAAACCGAAAGAAGTCTCAATCTGCTCGTTCTTCAAGTCACCGTCGATAGTCTTAGGACAACCGATTACCTGAACGCCATACTTCTTGGCAGCATAGTACTCAGCGAGAACGCAAGCATTGGTGTTAGAATCGTCACCACCGATGATAACGAGCGCCTTGATACCGAGTTCACGGAGAATCTCGATACCCTTCTCAAACTGGTCTTCCTTCTCCAACTTGGTACGGCCAGAACCGATGATATCGAAACCACCAGTGTTGCGGTACTCGTCCATGAGCTCAGAAGTAATCTCCATATACTTGTGATCAACGAGACCACCAGGACCGAGGATGAAGCCATAGAGCTTGTTAGCTGGGTTGAGAGACTTCACGCCGTCGAAGAGACCAGAGATAACGTTGTGACCGCCAGGAGCCTGACCGCCAGAAAGGATAACACCTACGTTGAAAGCAGGGAGTTCCTGAGCCTCGCCAGCCTCGAAAGTAATAACAGGCATACCGTATGTGTTAGGGAAGAGAGCCTTGATTTCTTCCTGGTTACCTACTGACTGAGTTGCTGCACCCTCAACTGCCTTAACAGGACCCTGAAGCGCCTTTGGCAACTTCGGCTGATAAGCAGCTCTTGCAATCTGCAATGCACTTTTTTCCATAATTCTTTTATTAATATTTAATTAGTTGAAACTTCAAAAACACTGCAAATTTAAGGTTTTTCTGCGAGATACGGAAAGAAAAATGCTAAAAATGCGTTAATAAGAAGATTTTTTCTGAAAAAATATTGGATTTACAAAGAAAATGATTATCTTTGACCAATATTTCGAATCATTTATTAACTAAAAGATTATAATATGGCTAACAAAAGAGATTTAAAACGCACTATTAACTACATCACCAGCGAGCTTTTCGCTGAGACTGTAGCTGCCTCCTTGTATAACGGCAAACCGAGTCAGGAAGACGTAGATGAAATTCTGTCTTCAGTGGTGATGATTAACAACGATTTCATCAGCCGAGTTTCTCACCCGGAACCTGGCATCAAGGCTGGCGTCTATTATCAGAACTTGATTAAGGATTTCAACAAGCAGGTAAGCGAAGTGGTGAATCAAATCGCTAATTTGGGATAGCGACACGTCAGAAAGAGAAAAGAATTAAAAGAAATAAGGGAATAAGAGGAGTTTCTTTCCAAGAATCCTCTTTTCACCTATTTTTATATATAACATAAAAAATAATGATAAGAAACATCTGTCAGTGGGTATTGTACAAGCGTTTGGGATGGAAAAAGGATGTAGCCTTCGAACTTCCTGAAAAGTATATCATCTGCTTAGCTCCTCATACCAGCAACTGGGATTTGATTCTCGGTCAGCTGTTCGAACACGCAGAGGGTATGAAGTGCAATTTCCTCATGAAGAAAGAATGGTTTTTCTGGCCTCTAGGTCCCATCTTCCGCAGAATGGGAGGCATTCCGGTTTGGCGCAGCAAGCACACCAGCATGACCGACAACCTTGCAGAAGAAGCCAAGAAGCGCGAAAGCTTTGGACTTTGCATTACTCCAGAGGGCACCCGCTCACTGAATCCAGACTGGAAAAAGGGCTTTTACTTCATTGCCCTCAAGGCTGGTCTGCCTATCTATCTCTACGGGGTTGACTTCCAGCGTCGCCTTATCCAGTGCAACAAAGTCGTCATTCCTTCTGGAGATGTAGATAAAGACATGCGCGAGATAAAACTCTACTTCAAGGACTTTAAAGGCAAGAAGCCTGAGAAGTTCACCATTGGCGAAGTAGACTAAAAAAAGAGGGTTAAAAAGAAAAGTGAAACATCAACATATAACATATTGTTTAGTAAGCAGTTTGCTGTTGGCTACCGGAATTATATTCCAAGCTAACGGCAAATCGTCTTTTGCTACCTACGATGAAGGCAACAGCCTGGCTTGGGAAGGTATAGATTACGATGACGACCCATGGGTATTCAATGCCTCCCGTCCTTATTTCCCAACAGCAGGTCTGTCCAACCGGCATATCTCTTTATGGGCTTCCCACGGCCGCTATTATTGCAATGATCTCCGCCGTTGGAAATGGCAACGCCCCAACCTCTTTTGTACAACGGAAGACCTCTTCACCCAAACCATTGTGGTGCCTTATCTCATCCCAATGTTGCAAAATGCAGGTGCCGTGGTATTTACGCCCCGCGAAAGAGACTGGCAAAAGAACGAAATCATTGTAGACAACGATGATGCAGAAAAATCAGTATGCTACAAGGAATTGGCTACCGGCAGGAAATGGACCAATTGCGACTCTGTAGGCTTTGCCAACAAGCAGAACGTATACAGCGATGGCGAGAATCCTTTCCGCATGGGTACGGCAAGAAAAGCCAAAGCTACCAAGCGGAAGAAATTCAGCCAGGTCATCTATCAGCCCCGTTTCCCTGAAGAAGGAAAATATGCGGTTTATGTCAGTTACCAGACGGTACCCAAGAGCGTGAGCGATGCAAGATACATCGTCTATCATAAGGGAGAAAAAACAGAATTCACCGTCAACCAGAAGATGGGTGGTGGAACCTGGGTATACCTCGGCACCTTCGATTTCGACCGTGGATGCAATGAGTTCAACCGGGTGGTATGTACCAACCAGTCTTCCAAGAGAGGCATTGTAACCACAGATGCCGTACGCTTTGGTGGCGGTATGGGCAATATAGAACGCGAAGGCAATCTGAGCGAACTGCCCCGCTGCCTGGAAGGAGCGAGATATTACGCTCAGTGGGCCGGAGCACCCTACAAGGTTTACAGTGGAAGAGAAGGCAAGAACGACTATGCAGATGACATCAACACCCGCTCTCTGATGACCAACTGGCTGGGTGGCGGCAGTGTATACATGCCTGCTTTGGAAGGAAAAAATGTTCCTATCGAACTCTCGCTGGCACTACATAGCGATGCTGGATATAACAGGGACGGTAAGTCAACCTGGGGCACACTCTCTATCTGCACCACCGATTTCAACGATGGTATGCTGAACAGCGGTGTATCCAGAATGGCTTCCAAGGATTTTGCCAGAGCACTACGTGATAATCTGGTAACAGATATCAGCGCTATCTATGGCGAGTTTGGCAAGCGCTATCTATGGGACCGCAACTATTCGGAGACTCGCCTGCCCGAGGTTCCTTCAGCCATCCTTGAGATGCTCTCTCATCAGAGTTTCCCGGACATGCGTATCGCACAGGACCCAATGGGAAAATTTGCCATAGCCCGGTCTATCTACAAGACCATCTTGAGATATATAAACAGCAATCATGACAAGCCATACGTGGTTCAGCCACTGGCTCCCAAGAACTTCAGCGTAGAACTGGATGATAATTTTGCAAATCTTTCCTGGACTCCACAGCTCGATTCCATCGAACCTTCTGCACGCCCTACCCGATATATCGTATATAAGGCTGAAGGCAAGGGAGGTTTTGACAACGGAACCGTTGTAAGACGTCCCAACTGTCAAATCAAGATGGAACCAGGCAAACTATATAGTTTCAAGGTGGCTGCCCTTAACGCTGGTGGCGAGAGCTTCCCAACCGAAACGCTCTCGGCACTCTACAATCCAACAGCTACGAAGTCGGTATTGGTTGTCAACAACTTCCATCGTCTCGCTTCACCACAAGTAGAAGACAATGATTCTATCCAAGGTTTCGACTTCGACAAAGACCCAGGTGTCAGCTATGGACTCACAGCCGGATGGAGCGGAAAGCAGACCAGCTTCGATATTAACAGGATGGGACAGGAAACCACCAACGGACTAGGTTATTGCGGCAATGAGATGATAGGAAAGTTTGTGGCAGGCAATGATTTCAACTATGTAGTAAGCCATGCACGGAGCATCGCTTTGGCAAACAAATACAACATTGCCAGCTGTTCCAGCGAAGCAGTCGCCAATGGCAAGGTTAGGATGGAAAACTATCAGGCAGTAGACCTTATCAACGGTCTGGAGCGAAATGATGGTTATACCCGTGAATATTACAAGACATTCACCCCTGCCCTGCAGAAACGCATCACCTATTATGCACTCAGTGGAGGCAAGATGCTTATCAGCGGTTCGTATAACGGAAGCGACATGCAGACTGAAGAGGAGCAAACCTTCATGAATGACATTCTCAAGGTGAATTATGAGCCTACGGGCACCAGATTCATCGTACAGGACATCAACCCGGAAGATTCCACCATCACGGAACGAGATAGTATCGTGTATACTACGGATAGTGTGGCAGGCATGGGGATGGAGTTCAACTATTACAGTCAGTTGAACGATCGCCACTACGCCACCACCCATCCTGAGATATTAAATCCTGCAGTGCAGAAAGCCTTCACAGCGATGCAATATACTTCAGGTGCCAGTGCAGCCGTAGCATACAAGAGTTCCAGCTATCGAACCTTCGTCATGGGATTTCCATTGGAATGTATCATCGATGAGAAAACCCGCAACGGCATCATGCTGGGAATCCTCAAGTTCCTGACAGAATAATCAAAGTCTTAACGGAATAGGAGAATAAAAGAATAAACATAATAATAACAATTTGAGCAAACTTTGCAAATCATAAAGTTCAAAGTTCAAGGTTCAATGTTCAAAGTAAAAAAAGATATGTATAAAATTCAAGCAAACCAGTCTGGCACACGCTCTATCGAAGTGAGCGCCCAGCATTTAGAGACTATTGACAAGTATCAGTTGCTCCGCAACCTCGTAGATAGCAATGGTATCATCGACGAGGAAGTGCTCGACAAGTTGAAGTTCAATGTTCGTTCTCTCCTGGAGAGCAGCGACATCAAGGACAAGGCATTGCTCGACCTCTGCCTCGACGTAATCTACCATCAGAACATGAAGGCTCTCGGTCTCCACAATCTCGTATTGCTCTACGTAGACTGGAAGGACAAGAAGGCAGCAGAAGAAGCTGCAGGAGCAGAACCTGATGCAGTAAATGATTAAATAATTTTGAATGGATTATAAGTTAACAGACTTCCTGCCAACCACCAAGAAGGAGTGCGAACTCAGAGGATGGGATGAACTGGACGTCATCCTCTTTTCGGGAGATGCCTACGTAGACCACCCATCCTTCGGGGCTGCTATCCTCGGAAGAATTCTGGAGGCAAACGGCTATCGTGTAGCCATCGTTCCACAGCCCGACTGGCATGGCGACTTCCGTGACTTCAAGAAGCTCGGTCGTCCTCGCCTCTTCTTCGGTGTATCTCCGGGAGCTATGGACTCGATGGTGAATCGCTACACGGCAAACCGCCGAATGCGCAGCGAAGATGCTTTCAGCCCCGACTCCCGTCACGACATGCGCCCCGACTATCCGTCTATCGTCTATACCCAGATACTAAAGAAACTCTATCCCGATGTACCTGTGGCACTGGGCGGTATTGAGGCTTCGTTGCGCCGCATCAGCCACTACGACTACTGGAAGGATGAGCTGCGCAAGTGCATCCTCTGCGATTCGGGTGCCGACCTCATTCTCTACGGCATGGGCGAACGCTCTATCGTGGAACTTGCCAACGCCTTCGCCGAAGGCAAGACCATGGACCAGATTCACGAGATGCCGCAGGTGGCTTTCTACTGCAAGGAGAAGGACATTCCGGGCGGATTCAAGGACGATGACATCATCCTGCACAGTCATGAGGAGTGCCTTCACAACAAGAAGGGACAGGCAGAGAACGTGCGCCATCTGGAGGAAGAAGCCAACAAGATGCATGCTCAGCGCATGATTCAGGAGACCGACGGCAAGTATGTGGTGGTGAATCCACCGTTCCCGCTGATGACCACCGAGGAACTGGATGCCGCCTTCGACCTGCCTTATACCCGTCTGCCTCATCCTAAGTACAAAGGCAAGACCATTCCGGCATACGAGATGATCAAGTTCTCCGTAAACCTGCATCGCGGCTGCTTCGGCGGTTGCTCGTTCTGTACCATTTCAGCGCATCAGGGCAAGTTCGTGGTTTGCCGAAGCAAGGAGAGTATCCTGAAAGAGGTAAAGAAAATCATCGAAATGCCAGATTTCAAGGGATATCTGAGCGACCTGGGCGGTCCTTCGGCCAATATGTATGGCATGCACGGCAAGAACCAGAAAGCTTGCGAGGTATGCAAGCGACCATCATGTGTGAACCCACAGATTTGTCCGAACCTGAATACCGACCACAGCAAGCTGCTGGAGATTTACCATGCCGTAGATGCCCTGCCAGGCATCAAGAAGAGCTTCATCGGTAGTGGTGTGCGCTACGACTTGCTCCTGCACAAGAGCAAGGACGAGAAGGTAAACCAGGCAGCAAGGGAATATACCCGCGAACTGATTACCAAGCACGTGAGCGGCCGATTGAAGGTAGCACCGGAACATACCAGTCCAGAGGTTCTGAAGTTCATGCGCAAACCATCGTTCGACCTGTTCTACGAGTTCAAGCGCATCTTCGACAAGATCAACAAGGAAGAAGGACTCAACCAGCAGATCATCCCATACTTCATCAGTTCGCATCCGGGCTGTCATGAAGAGGATATGGCGGAACTGGCGGTCATCACCAAGGGTCTCGACTTCCATCTCGAGCAGGTGCAGGACTTCACTCCTACCCCAATGACGATATCTACGGAAACCTGGTACACGGGATATGATCCATATACATTGGAACCAGTATTCAGTGCCAAGACGCAGAAGGAAAAGCTTGCCCAGCGCATGTTCTTCTTCTGGTATAAGCCAGAGGAGCGCCGTGCCATCGAAAGTGAACTTCGCCGCATCGGCAGAGCCGACCTCATCGACAAACTCTACGACAAGAAGAGTTTTGACCGCGGATTCAAGGGAAAGAAAACCAATTACGATGACAAGGCTATTGGATCTACCTATGATAATCCGGGGGTTGGCAGAGGAGCTAAAGGCAAGCGTGGAGCCGGCAGAAATGTTCCAGAAGCAAACGCTGGCAGAGGTCGTGGAAGAAATACTTCAGACCGCTTTGCCCCAAAGGGTTACGGCAACGTGGGTTGCTATGACGAAGAGAAATACCTTAACAATGGAAAATCTCTCAAGTCAGGCAAACCCACGAATGCAAACATCCGCGATGCGGTAGCAGCAGCAAGAGCCGAACTCCGTAATCAGAAAGACCCAAATGCCGGTTTCTTCAAGGATAAGAAGAAAAAGAGTTTCAATCCTAATTTCGATAACGACAACCACAATCGCAAGAACCGTTATAACAGCGGTGACAAGAACGAGCGTGGAGGCAATCGTGGAAATCAGGGAAGAAACGAAGGCAGAGGAAGAAGAAGATAAAAATTAAGCCTGGATAGGATGATTTCTTTCTATCAACCCTATTCAGGCTTAAATTATCTTGCTGCACTCATCAAATAACTCCTTAAATTTTGTAGATTCTTTAATTCTTTACAAACTTAGTGGCAAATTTGTGAGACGCTGTCTCACAAATTAAAAATATTATTCGATGTTGTTTTCCTCAAACTCTGCAATCCATTCCCTAACCTTAGCTTGCAACAAAGCTTTATCTGGCAAGTATAATTGATATGCCGAAGCATAGACATGAGAGTCTTTTGGCAAAGTCAATTCTACAAGTGCATCATTCTTGCTCTCACAAAGTAATATGCCAATGGTTGGCTTTTCAAAATCCTGTTTTACAAAGCGGTCGTAATAGTTGACATACATCTGCATCTGTCCTAGGTCTTGATGAGAAAGCTTATCTGTCTTCAAATTAATAAGAACATAGCACTGTAGCAATCTATTATAGAAAACCAAATCTACATAATAGTTCTTTTTGAATTTGCTAACCACTGGTTAGCATTTTTGACATCAAAAGGATAACCACTATTTAGCCTTTTGGCATATACTATATAGAACTGCCTAATATTGCGGAGATTAGGATATGACCAACCCACCCCAAACCGCACTTACTAAATAAGTCCTCTATGCTATCGGAGGTCTTTATGATTTCATTTGCCATAACCCTATTATTGCTTAAGACATCATTAATCTTGTTTAGTTTCATAAATTCGCCGAATTTTATTGCAAATATACATTAAATGTTGCAATAACCGTTATAAATTAAACTATTTTATACAAATTTTCCAATAAAGCTATTGCAGCTTCAGATATGAAGATGACTTCAGGGCAAACCGAGGATTCCTTGACAATTTCTTCAATAAAAGCAAAAAACAGAGGGCCTCTTGTCCACAGAAACAATTTAAACTATATTTTCTTAAAAAACAGCCTAAAAGTTTGGATGTTACAAATATTAAGTTTATCTTTGCATATAATATAAATCGTATGAAACAGGTAGAAGAACGATACATCAACTTGCTGACCGATTTTGGCTTCAAGCGCATTTTTGGAACGGCAATGAACAAGGATTTGCTCATTTGCTTCCTCAACAGCTTGTTTAATGGCAGACAGGTTGTGAAGGACGTGTCGTATCTGAACCCGGAGCACGTCGGTGATGTTTATACCGACCGCAAAGCAATCTTCGACGTGTATTGCGAAGGAGAAAACGGCGAGAAGTTCATCGTAGAAATGCAGAATGCCTACCAGACGTATTTCAAGGACCGCTCCCTCTTCTACTCCACTTTCCCTATCCGCGAGCAGGCACCAAAGGGGAGTGAATGGGATTTCAAGCTCAATCATGTCTATACTGTTGCGCTGCTCAACTTCTACATGAATGAGGATGCCTTCGACAAGGAGAAGATTCGCCATCATGTACAATTGTGCGATACCGCTACCCACAAGATTTTCTACGATAAGCTGGAGTTTATCTATGTAGAGATTGCCAAGTTCAATAAGACCTTAGGAGAACTGGAGACACTCTACGAGAAGTGGCTCTATGCCTTGAAGAACCTCTATAAGCTTACCCAGCGTCCGAAGGAGTTGTGCGACAAGGTTTTCGACCGTCTCTTTGAGGAAGCCGAAATAGCCAAGTTTACTCCACAGGAAATGAGGGAGTATGAAGCAAGTAAGATGGCATACCGGGATATCAAGAACTCCATTGATACGGCTAAGCAAGAAGGACTTGCTGAGGGTATGGAATTAGGTGTGGAAAAAGGCAAGAACCAGAAAGCCCTGGATATTGCCAGGAATATGCTGGCAGATGGTGTTGACATCAATCTGATCATGAAGTATTCCGGACTAACCCAGGAACAACTCGATAAATTGAAATAAGATAATATCTCAGAGGTAAAACATAACAAAAATATACCCCAACCTACTTACTCTAGCGGGTTGGGGAATTTTGTTCCAGTATAAAATGTGACAATAGCATGGTACCGATACTGCGCTATCGTCAGCTAAATTAACGTTGCATATACAAAATGAGCCGATAAATGAGCCTGTAAATGAATGTTTTAATTCACTCATGTTTACATTGTTGTTTGCCATTATTCTATATCATTGTTATCAGTTTTTGGGGACACGTCCCCAAAATTCCTATTATAAGTGAGACAGCGTCTCACCTTTTCATAATTTGCGGAACATTGTCTCACATTTTACAATTCTTCTACATTCACATTAATCCCTAAGATACGCAGTTTTCTTCAACGTGACTTCAAGCTATACCTCATGATGTTGGTGGCAACAGGCATGGAGTGCGAGCCTTTCTTGGAAAACAAAGACGAGCTTTATACCCAGGATGACTGCTACCCTTTCATCTTTACAAACATCAAAGGTCCAATCCTTGTTAAGGAGGAAGATATGGATGCTTATATCAGAAGCCATGAAGATGACTTCATCGGTCAAGCCGAAGAATCCGTGCCAATCAAATCCTGCAGAAGATTATTTGAATTATTCGACATAGATACCGACTGGTTGGAATTATAATATACCGCCAAAGTACATGATAACAGGAGTACTTTGGCGGTACGGAATTTAAGGTTTACCCTTCGAATTAGTATCTATTCTGCGTTCTTCTTATCGGTAGTTATCGATTGAGAAAAGCAACTAAACTATCTTGCATAAAAGTTAACAAATTAGTTTGTTCAACCCTCAAATACTTTTTCCAAATAGGATTAACCTCTATAAAAGAATCAAATTTTTTGAGATGCAAAGAGTATAAGCATCTATTTACATAATTAGCAGAATGCAATACCAAATCTCGCTCATCCTTATCGTCCAACCATAATCTTAGAACATTAGCAGGAGATTCCTCAACAAGCTCATCTACTAAATCCTCAAAAATACCACTCATTGGATATTCTTTGATAGAACTATACACTTCGAAACTTGGAGTAGTCCAACCTAGTTTTTGCTCCATATTATCCTCAGATTCATTGATCAAGAACTCAATACACTCTACCAAAGACTCGTTATTCATCTTAAGATGAGGATATTTGTCCAACAGCCTCCAAGCCTCAGCTATCATCATACATGCTATTTCATCGAAATCGAACACACAGGCATGTTGGTGAACATTCACCAAATCAACAATGGCCATCAACCAAAGATAATCGTAAGAACTGCATAACTTTGTGGTGATAAATTCAAGTCCTCCTTTGAGCACAAAATCTTTCCCTGCATTTCGAACCTGGATTCCTTCACATTCAACATTGCCCAATATATCAGGGAGTTGTTCTGTTGCTCTACCTATTAAATTACCATCAAAATCATACCATTTTCCATCGACACGAATTTGATTTTGCTGCATACAACTACCTTCTTTAATATCCTCAATTTGGTCCAGATAATAGGTTCTATCCAATAACGGGAACAAATCAGTTTGCATATAAGCAACTATTGTCTTCTCGCCCTTATCCCAAACTCCATTTGTACACACCATGTCCTTAACTGTGAAACAAATATCATCTTTGTAATTGAAACGATAGAGCTTACCATGCAGAATCTTTAATTTTCCATCTGTAGAATAGACACGTTCACCATTTCTGTTCAAGATAAAGCACAGCCTCTCCATGTTCTCAACATAAAAATCAAGAGTTGCCAATTCCTGATCAGTATTTTTAGAACCTTCAGTATTTTCACTTTGTGTAAAATCATACTTTATCTTTCCTAAATTGGCGAGACGCAACTTAATTGAGTTCTGTGGTCTCCCTAGAATACTAGCAATATCCTCTATGTTTTTTCCCTTTTCATAACAAAGTAAAAGTAATTCTTCTTCATTCTCGGTCCATGGCAAATCCTTTCTTCTATAATTCACGACAGAAGATTCGTCATCGGCAGAAGATATAGAATCATCTGAAAGCGTTGAATCTCCAGAAGAGTTTTCTTTTTTTACAGTATCATCTTCTATTCCAATATTCGACGAGTTGAACACATCCTCTTGATGCTCATGAGCATGAAGCTGGTTGATAGCATTTTCAATACAATCTACCAAACTTAATGTAGCATCCACACCTAAAAGATTTACTTTTAAATCCATCAAGAAGTTCTCATAAAGATACAGCAAAGAACTTGTTACATCTTCCTGCTTTACTGGATGAGCCGAGATTTTATCATATAAATCAAAGACCGTTGGACATAATGATCTAAACATTTCTCTCTCAGCCTTATGTTCCTTGAGGAAAGTATAGTATTCTATGTTTAATTGAATTTGTACATCTTCATCTAAAGCATAAAAAAGGTTTTGCTTTTCCTCATCACACGACTCTGCCACAAGATTATGTTTGGGTTCATTTTCAGATGACAAAATCTTTTGATACTCCGCCAAAGCCTCTATAGACTTATCTATGGCATTGTCTTTACTTGTTGCCAATTCACCTATTTTCTCTTCAGTAAGAGCTGAATAGTTCTCTAATAGAGCACGCTTCAAAGAAGAACGTCCTGACGGTAAAGTCATAAGAAAAAACAGATCCTCATCAAGTTCCACGTAATCAACACATTCCTTGATTTTACTCTCAGAAGGTCTAACCTGTCTTTCTTTCAGCAGAGTCAAGTTCTCTTCTTTGCCACGATAGGGAACAAGATGCCAAAAATCTTCATTTTGCATAGTCCAGAATGGGAAATACGCATCCACAAATAAAGAATCATCATCAGGCAGGGTTCTTTTCCATACCTTATGAAAAGTATCTATCAGCTGCTGATTATATCTAATTTCATTAGAATAAATCTCATCCGATTCACACATTTCTATAATGGTAAGCAAAAGAACCGCCTTATGTGGAGTTTTACGGCCATATTTCTCATTCGGCTTTAAATTTTCAAAAGCCTCTACATAGTCCATATTTTCCCTTTCTATATTACTTTATAATTCTTCTGGCTCCTCTTCATCATGTTCTTCATCAACCTTTTTGGAGGTTAACTGTAAAAACATATCCAAGAAGGAACGATGAGAAAAGAAATATCCCTTATCTTCTTTTAATTTATCCTCCATAACAGAGAAGCCATAATTAGCATACTCTTCCATTGTAGTTATCAATTGTAAAACTACAGTATTTGCCTTTATATCACCTTTATCCAAGGCAATCCAATCAATATCTGTCTTTGCCACGAGAGCCATAAATATATAAGAACGCAACGCAGGATAAGCTTTTCGAGTTTTCTTCGAATCAAGATTGCCCCAAAATTGCAAAGGCTGTCCCAAAACCTTCAAATCATCGGAATCTTCTGATAATGGAAGTTTCTTACCTGCATATAGGCCGATAAAGAAAGCCATGATGTAAGGTTCATAACCTGCACCCAACACCTTTCCTTTTGCACCTGTATTCTCTGATGCTCCAACCCCATAATCCGAGATTACTCTCATAACGGTTTGCTCATATTTCTTTTCAAATTTTGGAGTTCTACGCCCCCATATATCTATAAGCTTCTCATTTTTATCAACGAGTTCCTCTATATTATTCATATCCTCTGTCATAGTTACTTTATTTTTGTTATAACTGTTTGAATTGTAGCCAGATCCTTATCATCGAAAGGCTTTTTCTTTTCAATACGGAACACTCTACCAGAGACTTCATTTACTTTGTTCTGATCAAGAACCAAATTACCCTCATAACTTTCCTTTAAGAAGCTCTTAGTCACGATAACAACCTGCTTGTCCAAATTGCTAATCACATTGAAGAACTCCGTCTCCTTAGCATCAGTAAAGGAAGAAGTTGGAGCATCGAATATCAAAGGAAACTCCGTTTCACTTCTTTGAGTGGCTAACTTGCCTATAGCAAACAATACCGACATCAAGTAAGTTGTTCTTAAAGCTGTATTAGGATTGAAGATTCTTGTATTATCACTATTCATAAGAACAGCCTCTCCTTGTCCATTAGCCTTTTCCAAAATACGGATGGTACCCTTGAAATCATTGGTATTCAAACTTTCCAAGAAGACATTCGCCTCATCTTCAATTGAATGAAGAAGACGTTTCTTGTTGGTTTCCTTTGCAGACTTGAATGCTTCCGATATTTGACGAATAATTGATGCAGCCTTGGCAAATACTGCCGCAGAAGTACCTTCAGCCAACTTACCCAACGCATCCTGAGATTCCTCAAGAGTCTTACGATGTTTTGCTCTCTGTTCCTTCAATTTTGCTATGCGATTCTCTGCACCAATCTTTTGATTCATCCAATTAGAAATATTCTCATAATTAGATAACAACTGCTCTTCAGACAAACCGTCAGTTTGAGCAAGAATACGTTTTTTCTGCTCAATCTCTACATTCAGATTTGCCTCAATCTTCTTTACCTCATCATGCAAACGATTGTTATAAGAAATAACCTCCTGAATCTTATGACGGAGTTTAGTAATCTCTGCAAGATTATCATTCAGAGAAGTATCTCTTTTTTGAAGCTCAACAATATAATTGTTCTTATAAAAAGGCTCAACTTCCTCATCTTCATTTACTTCCAAAGACTTTTGATACTCTTCTAAACGATGAAGCATAAAATTCCATGCATCACTATGCTTCTTTGCTGGACGACCACATATTTTACAAACTTCTTCATCCAACATTTCCTGCATAATTTTTTGTCCAGGAATATGAACCGGAAGTGGCACAAAGTCAGTTTGCATCTTCTTGATAGCTTTTTCTGCTCCCGCAGAAAGCAAATATGCCTTTTCCAGTTTTCTGCGTTTCAGATCCACATCATTAACCTTCTTTGAATATTCCTCTGCAATATCACCAAAGCCCATTAAAATCCACATGTCATCAAGAAGACTTGTCGTATATTCTTCCTTGATAAGAGCCTGAGTTTGAGCACGTTTTTTAGATAAAGTTTCAATTCTACGATTTACCATTATCAGCAATTTTGATGCTTCTTTACTCTGCTCGATACTCTTCAATAGATTAGAAAAATTAGAAGCTTCATCTTCTTTACGTCCAATTTCTTTCTCTATATCATCCAACATTCCCGTTTCCTGCTCAATGGTACGTCTCAATTGATTAATTTTCTCACTATTCTTACGATCTGACTTTTGGGCATTATCACGAGCCTGTTCTGCTTTTTTGGTAGCAAATTCCATAAACGAGAAATAAGCTTCAAAATCCTTAACGTCACTAAAAGTTTCTACTAACATTTTTAATGCATTTGAATTTTGAAAAACATCTAAATCACTTTCGCCTTTGAACATAGTGTATTTACGAATCTCCGAAGGCAAATCATAATCAAATTTAATGCCATCTCGAACCATGCGTTCCACTCCATTCTCCTCTATTAAAGAGAAAGAAAAATTAGACATGGTGATTTCTCCATCGAAAGATTTCGTAAAACGAAAACTCTTTTCCAAAGTCTTGACATAACCTTTATGTTCGTATGTCATTGAAACACGAACATCGTCAGACTCATCAGCCATTAGTTCCTCGCATCTTTTCTTTGAGATAAGCTTTGTGTCCATTTTACTTGTTCCGTCAGTTCGAAACAGCCACTCTAAAGCTTCAAAAAAAGTTGTCTTACCATCACCATTTGAGCCGATAATCAGATTCAATCCGTTATCAAGTTCAAAAACATTAAACTTGTAATAGCTACGGAAATTATTTATTTCAATCTTCTTTATTATCATATTATCAAGTTTTCATTTATGTAATTAAACACTGTCATGTACACTTTCTTCTGAACACTCTCATCAGTAGAACCATCAAGCTCCTTTATGATGCGAGCAACAGAAGCCACAACCACATTATCTGAATTCAAGGCTGTATATAAGTCCTCATATTCAGACTGGTCGTAATCATAGAGTTCTTGCAACTTTGTGTCATCGAGAACCATGTGAAGCATTCTTTCTTTATTTGTCATTGTATATTATCATTATTATATAAATTCAAACCATAATGTTCCATCACCTCTCTCAGTTCCAATTCTGAGTAAGAAGGATTCTCTGATAGCAATGCGAAGTTGTTCACTCTAATCAGTTCACTCTTCAGCATGGCACGCTCCATTCGATAACTACTACTATTTGGATTAATCTCAGGAGCAACAACCAAATCATGCAACACCGCTATCTTCTTCTCAGGATGTGTTCTCAACACACGTCCTCGTCGCTGAATGAACTGACGTGGATTTCCTGTACTTGAACAAAAGATTGCCAATTCACTTCTTGGAACATCAACACCCTCATCCAAACATTTCATAGAAGTCAGCACTTGAAGTTTACCACTGGCAAATTCTTCAAGAATTTCATCTCTATCCTTTTGCCCTGATACAAACTTACGCACCGTTATTTTATCATCCAGCTTCAATATCGACTTTGTATATAAATCTATAAGATGCTCAGAATCCTCATCTTGATTAAGCGTATCATCTTCAACTTCAAGATAATTAGGTTCATTTCCTTCAGGGACATATATCAGAGAATATTTCAAATTTCCTTTTTCTTGATACCGCTTCTTGATGATGTCCTCAAAAGCTTTAAGTTTGTTTGCAGCCTTATGAACAATTCGCTTTCTTGCCAACAAGAGCATTTTAAGTCCCTCATCCATTTTTGCAAAAGAGCAGGTATCATCATTGAAATACTTAGCTATTCTTTCAGACAGTTCAACATAAGCTTCTAGTTCTTCCGTGGTCAGCCGTACTATATGTGGATAATACAGATACTTACAAAGCACACCTTTTCTGATAGCTTCTTCCATACTATACTCATAAGTATAATGATTCTCTGCACCAAAGAATTTACGCAAGTTCCTGTTACCTTCATCATCGTATTGACGATCAGGTGTTGCCGATAAGCCTATTCTACGCAGATAAGGAATATAGGCTAATCGTTTCAACATACTACCCGAAGCCATATTATGGCATTCATCAGCAATCAACAACAACTGTTTTTTGCTGAAGCCATTCAATGTATTAAATACTTTTTCACGAGTATAAGATGCATAAGTAGATATAATCACATAAGAGGTCTCACGCTCATTCTTCAAACGATATTCCTCATTAAAATGAATCGACTCAACATCCTCTTTCCATAAAGGATTCCTAGAATAAACCTTTATGACATTCATAAAATTAAACTTATGACATTCTTGCTCCCACTGATTTACCAAAGTAATCGTTGGTACCAGAATTATCGCCTTATAGTATCTATTGCGCTTATAAATCTCCAACAAGCAATTCAGCGAGGTGATTGTCTTACCCGTTCCTGTGGCCATGGCAAAAAGACCTTTCTGCTTATTGTTTTTCCAGTTTTCAAAAGCCTGCTGCTGGTATTCTCTTGGACCTGATGGATATGGAAAACGTGGAGTTATCTCTTCCAGACAAATGTCCTCCCTAACCATATCTCCACCCATAAATGCCTTTTGAGCTTTTCGTTCCTGGCGAATTCTATCCAACTTCTTTTCTACATCTAGCAGCTCTTCTATGGTCGTGTCCTGATAACATGACGATACTGCCGTCTCCAACTGACTTGGAGACAGATACTCTATATCGCTTTCCTGCTCATTCATGATAAGCTCAAACTTTGCTCTTTGAGATTTGATTCTATTCTGAGTCATCTCATCAGGAGAATCGCTTCGGTCTATCTTGATTTCCTCTATGTTATAAAGCAAGCCATTAATTGTAAAATTGGCTGAACCAGTGAACGAAGTAATGGTATCATCATCACGGAATTGCCCAGTCTTAGTATGAGCAATTCCCTTATGTTTCTTTGGCTTAATGATTTTGATTTGAATTCTATTTTGAGAAATCAGATACGCCAAGCATCTGAAAAACTGATTCTGATACTCATCAAATGTCTTTCGAAGAGACTCAAAATCAGACAGATCCATACAATCTACCACTTCACCAAAGACTCCTTTCTGGATAGCTTCCTTATCTTCTTCAGATACAATCTGGTTGATGATAAGACGCATAACTCCGCCTTTTGCAATAAACGTAGCAAAGCCTTCTGCCAATACACTAATAGTGGCAGAACTGAAATAGCCCAGTTGCAGATCGAAACTGCAACTGTTCTTCAATCCATCATTAAAAAACCTTTCTGGAGAAAATTCTTCTCCAGGTATATAGGTTCCATCCTTAGCCCATTCTACATCTTTCAACATAGACGTCCCTCCGATTATATTCTAGTTATAAAGTCTTAAATAAAACAGTTGGCACAAACATATTCATCACCGAAGAGTTCGGCAAGACTAGTGCCTTTATTCTTATTTTTGTTTGTTTCCTGTCGCTTGATGATATCCAGTTTCACCTGGCGAATACGCTCTGGTTTTATCAAGTCTGCCAGACTCTCATTCTGAATCCAGGTATAACCATCCTTCTCAAACGACATTGCTTTTTTGTATAAGTCAGGATGCTGCTCATAGAGCCAAATCCATTCTATTTTCTGCTGGAAGAAACAGAAATAGCATCCGCTTCGGCTTCTACAATAGGTTCCCGTCTTACCATCCACCTCGAAAGGAATTTCCTCATAATAAGATGGTACTCCTACTCCACTATCCCTCAGCAGTCTGAAGATATCTTCCTTTACAAGCACCTCGTCGTTATCTATCAAAGGGAATGAATCCAGATGACCAACAGGATAATCCGTAGTCTTCAAGTATTCAAAGACGGCATGGTTAAACATCTTCACGTCTATATCCAACAATGCATTCAGCTTTTTGGAATAGTAGAATTGCTTGGTAATCGGTTTCTTCAACACATCTATCAAGTCTTCCTTCATCAATCCCTCAGGGCATAACTTATTGTAGATGTCAATAATCTGCTCCTGGTTTTCTTTGTGCAAAAACTTATTGATGACATCCACGCTCCAGATATTTCTTCTAAAAGGAAAGACAGACTGAATATTAGGTTTAGAAGACACATAACCGTCACGGTCTTCATCACCTCGAATACCAACATATGATACTGCATAGTCATCACCAACATATCTTTCAAACTCATCAAGTTTCATCTTCTTGGTACACCATCGAGCTTGTGGCGAAGGCAAGAATCCACCTGTAGCCTTCAGAAAATGCTCAAAGGGTGTAGGCTCAGGACTGTCTTCAGCAGCCCTAAGTCTTTTGATGTTTCCCAGATAAGCGCTCAATCTATCAATCAGCAATTCCGTCTCAGCCAATTCACAGCCTGTATCAGAATTATAATACTCAATCTTTAAGTTTGGGTATTTCTGCTTGAGATAGATGGCCAAAGCCGCACTATCCTTTCCGCCAGATATTCCTAAAATATTTCTTACTTTCATTTTGCTCTATTCATTTTACGGAAGAGGCTTTAACCCAACTTCTTATTCAATATTTTCAACAATGTACATACCGATACATTGTCATTTCCAATGCCATCAAGTAGCTTGTCGATGCTCTTTTCCAATTCCTCAGCCTTCTGCATCTCGCTTTCTGGCAATCTGAAAGTCTGAGAATGGATACTGCTGCCCTTCGTTGAAACCAAATCCAACGAATAAATCTCATCTGATTCATCCTCTGCCACCTTGGATATGTCAGAATATTTCTCACATTCATGGAAGAGCATAAGCAAACTGTCAATCAGTTTTTCTTCTTGATCGTCGCGCAATCGCTCTAATGGTTGCTCCAATGCCGTATAGCAAATAGACTGATACCACTCATTACGATTATCAAACTCAGCCATCACATGCTGATAGAATTCCTTTAGTCTATCTGTCAGGAGATATTCCTTAACATGAGCCAAACGCTTTCTGATCTCTACCACATATTCAGAATAATCGTATGACTCGATGCCCAATGTTTCCAACAAGCGACCTTCCACACGGTCTATCATATCAGAATAGCAAGAACGAAGTTCCTTGACTGCCCGATTAATGACATAACAGAACTCTTGTACTTTATCAGGATTCTGCAAAGCTTCCTTGTCGTAGCCCAGAGCCTCAGGCAAATCCTCAAAGAATGTCTTCTCCGGGTCCTTTGCCCTAGCCAGAGTATCACGGAATCTTACCGTCTGCTCATGGTTGAACTTACGGGTATGCTTGGCATAATCATTCAATCTCTTGTTATAGAAGAAAAAGAATGGCTTGATGGTTTCAATGAAATCATCGCTCTTGATACTTCCCATGGCTTCTACATTCAGGAACTTGCGGTACTGATTGAATATCTGCACCTTCACACCTGTCACGTCGAATGCCTTGACCAGATATTCTCCCGGATGCTTCTGCAATAACTCGAAGAACTCCATGTTGATATTTGGGATATATGCTCCATTGGTTCCATACAGAGAGAAATCCTGCTTCTTTATATATAAATAGGTGGGAATCCAGAAATCCAGGAATCCCTGCTTCAACTTATATGGTTTTGCTGACAACTTCTTAATCAGCTCAGAAATCTTACGAGGTTTGAAAGTCGTAGATTTCAGGAATTCCTCACATGCATCCCACAAAGGCATGATTCCTTCATTGGATGGCACATCAGCAAACTCTCCATTCACATGAAGTCCCGTACTCTTCAAGAGAGAATAATAGATGGTTTTCTCCGGTGGGAACTTGTCGCCAGGGAATCCTAAGTCCTGTTCATTGCTCTGGTTCAGCAATGCAGCCAGGTACTTACCTTTCGCACTAGAGATTGAACCACTCAACTTATGCTTGTTGAACAATTCATTGTTCATCACAGGAGTCTGAGAATAAATCTCATCGCATACCACTGACAGCAACTGGTTGAAGTCTCTTAAGGAGCAAACCTCTCTTTCCTCTCCCATGAAAATCCAAGTAACATCTCCATTATATGCAAACAAGCTATCACTGATAGATTTATTGAGAACCACTTTCTCATACTCCATCAGATTATTGATTTCGTTGATAGCAACCTTATCAGATTTATCTACCAACACCTTGCTCAATATATATTTGTACTTTTCTATCAGATAGAGGTGAGACACCAACTCGTCTGTATTTCTGAAACAAACAAAGATGATGGCATTCTCACTCTTTTCACTCAGCTCGCAAATCTCCTCCAACACTTTCTTACGGGAAGAGAAGATCAACTGAATATATCCATCAGTATCGCCAGTAGGAGTCTTGTCCACTCCTTCACCCAGCACTTCATACTCAAAGTATCTTGGAGTACCTTTCTGGAAATAGCAAGCCTTGACAGGAGCCACCTTCTTGAAACAATAGTTTCTGATATCATCCACAAAGTTTACAGGACGGCTAACCACCAAACCAGCCTTGCGGATTTCATCTTCTATATTGATATCTGTGCCATCAAAAAGAATGTAGCGGAACTTATAGCTGGCATATCGGATAATCTTGAATTGCTCCAACTTCTTTAAAAGCCCCGTTGGGTTTTCTATATTCAAAGCAGTCTTGGCATACAGAGCAGTATCTTCACGGTTCATCTTAAATGAAGCATTGCCGAAAAGATTCTGTAATCCGATGGCTTTCACCAGCTTGATGGCATCTACAAGGTCTGTCTTGGTTTCCCATAGTTGACCTTCCACTCTCTCGATGGCAACCTGCATTGAACTCCATTGCATGGAGTCGGCATTCGCCTCCTTCAGGTAAGAGTAGAAATTATAGTAGATATAATCATAGCAGCACTGAAGCTGATATATCTTTCCCTCATATTCAGACAAAGAGTTACGTCCCCTTGCATTCAAGAAAGAGAACAAAGAACGCTCATTCTGTCCATATCTCTGAATGGCCTGTGTAATGACGTATGCAGCAAATGGTTCCAGCGGAGCCAATGCCTGTGCAGTTGCTTCTGAAAAGTTTTGAGAAACAAAGCCAGTTTTCTTTGCCAACGAAGCCAGTGAATCAATCAAAGAATCATCATTTTGCATGGTTCTACTGGCATCAATCTGCGTAGAAGCCAGATAGAGAAGTTGCTCTATCGGTTCTACGAATACCAACTCCTGGAAACGCCCCTTTACTTTCGTCCACTCTTCTTTCTGTACTTCATTCAACTTACGGGAGTAGGCGTTGAAATTCTGATGAAGCGTAGTCAGAAGAAGGATATTTCTGGATGGCACATTCACGAACTCAGCCAATTTCTGCATGAAGTAAAGTTCACGCTCCGGATTATTCTTGGCAGCATGCTCCAGCACCTTGCCAAACTCATCAATGAAGATAACCAGGAATTTTCCCTGGCTCTTCAGTTTGTTATATTTGGTTTTGAGTTCATCCAGAATGCTATCAGCAGTGCCATCAACAGAGAGTTTTTGACTCAACAAGACAGACAGTTCCTTATAGTCGCCAACAATTTTAAGAACTTCAAACTTCTTCTCTGAAAGTTCAGAAGGATTCAACAAATCATATTGCTTACCTCCCATCAAGTCTCTTTCCAAAGCCAATAAGAAACTTGACTTACCTGTTCCATAAGAGCCAATGATGGTATAAGAATGAACTCCCGATCGAAATCCATTCGCAATACCCTCTGCCACTTGGCGAGCATTAGGAGTTACGATATATTTGGCCTCACTAGCAAAGCCTTCCTCTATGTTTGCTGATAAACTAAACTGTCGCATTCTTATAATACTTATCTAAAACATCAATGTCCTTCAAAGAAGAACCTTCCTTAAACAATAACTGACGGATACCTGCATTATCACTATACTGTACATACTCTAAATAATGCTCACCTATAGACTGGGCCATATCTATGACCTCTGCATCTGTCATGCAGAACATTAAGCCTATTTCCTGCAATGTATCATATGATACAGACTTATCTTTACCTTTTTCCTGAAGAATGGCATATAAGAAAATCTCCATCGGAACCCTGCGCTTACCTTCGATATTGAAGGCGAACGTCTTACCATTATCTTCAGTTCTTATCAGATCCAAATCAATCAAAAGAGAAGAATAATCCTCAAACGACTTGGCTTTATAAGGCTGGGCATAGTTCTGCAACAGTACACCCACATCTTTCTTGGTGGTATTCACATTAAAGATTTTGTCCTTTCCATCCTCTATCATCAGTCTTTTCACGAAGTTTACCAATTGCTCCCTTTCAAAGACCTTGCGTTCTTTTTGGAATTGCACAAAAGTAATATGATAAAGCGTTGCTTCTTTCAAACTGACCAGAAGGTAGTGAAGCAACCACAAAGTTCCCAAACTTTCAATGTACTTATCTACGCCTTCTGATTCATCGAATAAATAAACTGCTATTCTGCTTGGCTTATCCTGATTGGAAATACCAAACACCTTGAGCCAATATCGGATAGAAGAAACCATGTTTTTTCCCACTCCCAAAGCTATTACAGCATCAGAAGCATTGAAGTTTCCTCCATCTATCATAAAGTTATATCCCTTGGTGAGCCATAAGGTTTTGCAAGGAAAAGATTCATGTCCAGAGAGTGTATATTTGTTGTACATCTATCTTCTTCAAAGCGATAGAATCCCGGTATCGTGAGTTGTGTTAGTATTCTGTTAGGCCTCTATAAAACGGAAACGTGGGATTCTCCTTGCCCATCCCACCACTCGAAGGCCTTCGCATTGCCCTAGTTGAAAGAGACGGACAATGCAGAAAGCCCACGTTATGGTATATGATGATTCCATGTACGAACATATAGTCATACACGATACCAAAACATACAGTTATGGTATGTATACGACAAATCGCAGCAGGATACTATACACCCTCCGTGAGCATTCACCATTGTCACATCTACGTCCAACTAAAGGTAAAGTTGCGAAGTTTACGAGTAGTCGCAGACGAACGTTAGTAAACGCTCTATTTCATAAAAGTCACACCCACCCGCTCAGCCCTACGGGCTTTCTGCGGTAGAATGCAATTGCAAAAATAACAATAATTTCCGAAAAACGTGCGCTTATCTCGAATTATTTTAGTATATTTGCAGAAAAAGTTATCAAACCCATAAAAATATAGCAGATTATGACTACATATCTCAGATTCTTTGACTACGATGAAGCCTTCGATTACTATTGCGAGCTCATCGATAAGATGCTACAATGTACTAACAAGAATAATCATACACGCATCATCGCCAAACCAACACTTATCCTATCCATCATAGAGCTGATGGAAAACGGAAAAACGGTCAACCATTTCACTTATGAAGAGATTGCACCTATATACCAAGGCATTTTCGGGAAGTTTTTCTTAAAAGCTCATCAAGAGAACCTTACCCCCTTACATTATCCGTATTATTTCTTGAAATCAGATAAGTTCTGGCATTTAGTCTGGACAAATGCTGAAGTAAAAACGGAATCTCCTTCAAAAGCGTGGCTAGATAGAAATACCCAATATGCCTACATTGATCAAGAGCTTTGGATACTACTCTCTCATCCTACTTATCGAGATAGACTAAAGGACTATATCATAAAGGAAAAAGTTCTAAAAGTATTCAAAGAAGAGAAAGACAAGGGCATATTCAAAACTTTGGTGCAACTACTAATGATAATATAAAACCAGAAGAATCCTGTCAACAAGGCGATAAATGGCAACATCAAACATGCTCACGCAAAAAAGTTTTTTCTCGAAAAAAGTCTCAAAGTATCATTATTCGACTCAAATATAGGATTATATCATTAATATTCAACACTTTAGCAAAATGAGACTTCTCTAAAAAATGGAGGGAGAAGTATCATCGAAGTATCATAAATCAAGGAGAAGTATCATCAAAATCGGGCTTGGTGCTAGAAAAATATGCCAAAATGTGTTTAAAATAAGCATAAAAAAGATAAAATACTCATGCTCATGGGGAAAAAGATAAAATACTTATGCTCATGGGAAATAGAAAATAGATAAAACACTCATGCTCAAGGCAATAAATACACTTTTTCTGCGTTAAGAGAGAAAGTTATTTATTTAAATACTTACGAAACATGGATGAAAAGGAATTATTGAAAAAGGCTTTTAAGTACGGAAACGTACCTAGCAACATCACCTATTGCTTCACCGAACCATGTCCGATGAAAGACAAATGCATACACTATCTCTCTGCACTCTACAAAAACGAGGAGACTGATAGAGGAGACGCCATCTTCCCTAATGCTCTCAAAAACGGGAAATGCAAGTACTTCGCACCACTCCGTGTCGTGAAAATGGCATGGGGATTCGACAAACTCTTTGCTGAAATGAAAGTAAAAGACGCTCCTTCCTTGCGCGCTGAAATGAGAGACTACCTCGGCAGCAAAGGACAATACTATCGATACAAACTGGGACAACTCAAACTCTTGCCGGAACAGCAGAAATATATCAAGCAACTCTTCGCTCGATACGGATATAAGGATGTTGAGTTCGAGCACTTCTCTGATGAGATTGACTTCACTAAAATCTAACCTTTCTAGAAGTGTCTAGTATTTCAGTTTTATAAAACTGATAGTGTCTACTTTTCCAGTTTATAAAGTATGTCAATACAAACTAGGAATAAGGTAAAAAACTGACAAGTAGGACTAGGAATAATGACCATAAGGAGATCTGTCACAGCCCGTTAAGCGGTCTATCTGTGCCCATCAGACGGGCACTCAGAGACCAAGTGGTGGGCATCGAGAGAACAAGTAACGGGCACTGATTGCCCGTACCGCGGGCATCGAGTGCCCAAATTGAGAGCCTAAATTTGGGCACTCAATGCCGGTGAGTTGATTGATTGTTATTTTGATTTTAAACATTAAAAACGAATAAAAAACGAATAAAAAACGAAGTACCTTGTAAAGAAAAAGTAAAAATCATGACACTTCTATGATACTTTAATGATACTTCTCGGCTCTAAAACCGAGAAGTATCATTTTGTTATCTCTCTATCCATCAAGTCTTTAAGTCAATATTTTCAACAGAAAAATGAGACTTTGAGACTTTTTTCGAGAAAAAACTTTTTCGCGTAAAACTTATTCCTTTAACCATCCACTAATCAGGTTGATGATTTCCTGTCTTGTTGGCTCAGGGAATGAAAGGATGCGAGCCTTGTGCGAACCACCAGGACACATATATACATGCAGGTTCTTCTTGTTCTTGGTGAACGGCAAACCATAGATACCGGATGCTCCCCATGGGTCAATGTCACCATAGATATATACCATCTTCGGATCGTTCTTGGTCAGGAAGTCGACAGTATGATTGTAAAGCGCTGGCGAGAACTTCACATTCTCAGCACCCTTTGGTACCATCAATCGCTTCAGATATCCCTTAGCCGTCTTGATGCTGAGATATTTCTTGAACGGTTTGGTATAATAGCCATAATATCCCAACTCTCTTGCAGCCTGCACGTCAAACGAAGCGGTAGCATTATAATTGGTGAAATAGCTTGGCTCACACATATTGATCCAGTAATCAAACACTTTTTTGTCATCCGTATCACTTGCAGGAATCTGATTGATATCCTCGCCCCACTGCCAGAAAGCAAAAGCATATTCAAATACCGAGAAGTCGAAAATTTCTGGCAATGGAGCATTAAAGACATACTTCTTCTCATTGCAATACTTCTCGAACATTGGCAACAAGGCTGCCTTGCGCTTAAAGAGAAGCAACTGGAAATTGAGCACCTTCAGTCTGTTCTCCTTTGTGGATACCTGATACTGCAGGAACTTTTCATGTCTGCCATCCTCTACACCCTTATTGAGCGGTGCTACGTATGGTACTGAGATATCTACATCATCAGGAAAATAAGAACGATAAAACATTGTTGTCTGTCCACCCTTGCTGATACCGGTAGCAATCCACTTGCCCTTATACATCGCATGCAAAGTTTTGTTCACATGATGCAGGTCATAAAGCGAATTTTCTACGGTAAGGTAATCCCAGTTACAAGGATTAGGCATCGACTTATCGAAATAGCGATACTCCACGGTGATGATATTGGTATCGAAGAGTTTGGAAAGTTCCTCGATATATCCCTCATGCAAGGCATAGTTGGCATCATATCCTTCTGTCACGAGAACGGTAGGACGGTCGAATCCACGATGGCACAGAACCACTCTCTGCTCAAAGCTACCCTTGGAAGCATCCTTGCCATCCAATTGCTGCTTGATGAAGAACACATATTTCTCCGGGAAATGTGTACTCTTCAGTGTTTCCACATCACTTACTCCTGGCAAAGCTGCCAATCGCTTACCAGCCTCTCCTAATTCTGCCGCCAATATCTGCAAAGGCAGAATCAACAAAAGCAGCATTAGTCCGAAGGCAGACTTCACGCTGCTCATTCGGTTTCTAAAAGTTTTCTGATTCATTCTTATCTCTTTTATAAATTCTTATTCAGCGTTCTGAAGTGCAAAGGTACTTCAAAAAATAGAGAATAGAGAACATGAAGAAGAAAAAAGCAAATATTTATAATAAAAAAGCGCAAATATCTTATTATATTTCGTATCTTTGCACCTAGATAGATAAAATAATAACAAATACATATATATAATAAGGTGGAAACAGAAGATATTATCCAAAAATTGGAGGCAAAGGGTATTAAACCGACAGCCAACCGTATACTCGTGATGAAAGCTTTGAAGAGCGACTCTCATCCCCAGAGCCTCAGCATGCTGGAACGAAAGATGATGACGATGGACAAGTCGAGCATCTTCCGTGTGCTTACGCTTTTTCTGGAGCATGACGTGGTTCATGCTTTTGAGGACGGACGAGGTATCCTGAATTATGAGATATGCGAAGAGGACGGCGCATGTGATCATCACGATGGTCATATTCATTTTTATTGTGAATCCTGCCAGCGTTCTTTCTGTATGGAAGACATTCATATTCCGAGTTTCCAGTTGCCCGAAGGTTTCTTCCCCCACTCTGTTTCTTTCGTCATCAAGGGGGAATGCCCTGAATGTAGGAAGAAAGGCTGTGGCAGAAGCATCTAGACTAGAGTATAGTTCATAGTATAGATAAGGCACGGATTACACGGATTTATAGCGCTCATGTAAATAAAGCGCATTTATAATCTCATAGAAAAATCCGTGTAATCCGTGCCTAAAAACAGAAAGCAAAAAAACTCCGAAGAACAAAAGTTCCTCGGAGTTTTCTGTTTGTACACCCTTAGGGATTCGAACCCTAGACCCACTGATTAAGAGTCAGTTGCTCTACCAACTGAGCTAAGGGTGCATCCATTTCGTAAAAGCGAGTGCAAAGGTACTACTATTTTTTGAAACTACCAAATTTTTTCTCAATTATTTTCACTTATTATGCAAAAAAGTGGTAAAAAGCACTCAAAACAGACTTTTTTTCATCTAAAACACGATGTTTTCGGACAAATCCTTCGTATTTTCGATGTTTTGTAGTACCTTTGCACACATTAAACAATTATTGTTATGAATGGTATATATACTATATTATTATTGGTACTGAGCAATATTTTCATGACATTGGCTTGGTACGGGCATCTCAAACTTCAGCAGACAGGGGTGAGCAGCAACTGGCCTCTGATAGGAGTCATCGCCTTCAGTTGGGCCATAGCCTTCTTTGAATATTGCTGTCAGGTACCAGCCAACCGCATCGGATTCATAGACAATGGCGGTCCTTTCAATCTGGTACAGCTGAAAGTGATACAAGAATGCGTATCGCTTATCGTCTTTGCCATCATTGCCAACATCCTCTTCCAGGGACAGGGATTGCATTGGAATCACCTGGCTGCATTCATCTGCCTGATAGCGGCAGTATATTTCGTATTTATGAAATAAACATATAATACAATAACAACATAAAAAACATAACCGACAATGGAAAAGAAATTGCGTGTTGCTTCCCTCTGCGTACAGGGAGGCTATGAACCAAAGAACGGCGAGCCGATTGAGGTGCCAATCTATCAGAGTACGACATTTAAATATGACAATTCTGAGGAGATGGCGATGCTCTTCGATTTGAAGAAAGAGGGATATTTCTATACCCGACTCCAGAACCCAACTAATGATGTTGTGGCCAAGAAGATTGCTCAGCTTGAGGGTGGCGTGGGCGCAGTGTTGACTTCCAGCGGTCAGGCTGCCAACTTCTACGCTGTGTTCAACATCTGCGAGGCAGGCGACCACATCGTCACCTCTAACGAGATTTACGGTGGCACCTTCAATCTCTTCGGTGTAACCTTGAAGAAACTCGGTATCGAGTGCACCTTCGTAAATCCTAACGACAGCGAGGAGGAAATCCAGAAGGCTTTCCGTCCAAATACCAAGGTAGTTTTTGGTGAAACCATCAGCAATCCTGGCTGTGCAGTACTCGATATCGAGAAGTTTGCACGCATCGCTCATAAGAACGGTGTACCTCTCATCGTAGACAACACCTTCGCCACACCTATCAACTGTCGTCCATTTGAATGGGGAGCCGACATCGTTACCCACTCTACCACTAAATATATGGATGGTACAGCCTCTCAGGTAGGTGGCGTTGTTGTGGATAGCGGCAACTTCGACTGGATGGCGAATGCCGAGAAGTTCCCTGGTCTCTGCACACCGGATGAGAGCTACCACGGATTGACCTACGTAAAGGCATTCGGCAAGATGGGATATACAACCAAACTGGTGGCTCAGCTGATGCGTGACCTGGGTTCTATCCCTGCACCAATGAATTCGTTCATCCTGAACTTAGGTCTTCAGAGTCTCCATCTCCGTATGCGTCAGCATTGCGAGAATGCACAGAAGGTAGCAGAATTCCTGCAGAACGATGAGCGTGTGGCTTGGGTTCACTATAGCGGACTGAAGGGCGATGAATATTATAATCTTGCCCAGAAGTACATGCCAAACGGCACCTGCGGTGTTATCGCATTCGGATTGAAGGGTGACCGCGAAACAGCAATCAAGTTCATGGATTCGCTCGATATGATTAATATCGTGACTCATGTGGCTGATGCCCGTACTTGCGTGCTCCATCCAGCCAGCCATACCCACCGTCAGCTTTCAGACGAGCAGTTGAAAGAGGCAGGTGTTGCCCCAGATTTGATTCGTTTGTCAGTAGGTATCGAGGATGTCGAAGATATTCTGGATGATATCAAGCAGGCATTGGATAAAATTTAGAAGAAGAGGGTGGCATAAACTTCTCAGGATATAGATAAGGCACGGATTACACGGATTTATGGTGCCAATATAAGTTAAGCGATTATCATCTCTCATAAAAAATCCGTGTAATCCGTGTAATCCGTGCCTAAAAACTGCAAAGGAAAGACTTTATGCCACACCTTCCTTTTTATTTACTCCAGTTTATAAATCTCACTAGGCGTCTTCCGCTTCAGCACTTCCAGTTCGAAGTCCTTTCCTGCAACTATTCCTTTGCTTCGCAGAATCTGCTCCACGGTCTTTCTCGCCAGTTCGGGATGATTGTTCTCCTCACTGAGATGGCAGAGCCAGACATGGCGAAGGAGGGGTGTGGCATAATCGGCCAATGCATTAGCACAGTCATCATTGCTGAGATGACCGTTAGGTCCCAGAATTCGATCCTTCAGATACTGAGGATAAGGTCCCTGCTGAAGCATCTCTACACTATGGTTGGCCTCTATCACCAGATAGTTGGAACGACTGATAAAATCGTGCATCTCCTCAGTGATATGCCCCACATCAGTAATAAGACAGAAGGTTACGCCTCCACACTCTACAAAATAGCCCACATTATCAGTACTGTCATGAGGCACCCCAAAAGGAGTCACCTTAAACTCCCCCACATTGAAAGGTACGCTTTTCTCGATGACATGCACATGATTGGGCGCAATTTTCTTTCGGACGCAATAATTGCGCTCGATACCTACATGAACTTTACGGGTTGTATATACTGGTAGTTTATAATCAGTACTCAAGCTGCCCACCGACTTTACATGGTCGGCGTGGTCATGAGTGATGAGGATGTGATGTACATCCTCGAAGCGTAATCCATAGTTATGGAAGTGCTTCTTCAGTGTTCTGATTCCTACTCCAACGTCTATCAATATCGAATCCGTATCAGTGTAAAGATAGTAGCTGTTGCCACTACTTCCACTGCCAAAGGATATAAATCTTAGCATTTTAATTGTTATTTTACTGCAAAGTTAGCAAAAAAGATTCTTATTACAAAGTTTTTTACTATCTTTGTGCACAAAAAAAGCAAATAAATAGATATTTTAAGAAATAGGAATCATGATAAAAAAACATATAATTGCCATAGGAATGGCTGTAGTAGCCATAACTACAAGCCTTTACACCCTTACAGGATGTCAGGCACACGAAGGTAACGAAGAACAGTTGGAAAACGACCTAGATTCTTTTGCCACCTATTATTATAACTGGCAATTTCCAAAGGCTGTCAAGTTCTGTACTGCCAGTTCAGAACCATGGCTGAAGTATGCTGCCAGCAATGTACATGAAGCAGATGTGGAACTTTTAAGGAACAAGGCAGAGGATGCCACGGTAGAAATCAACGACATCGATTTCGGTGATGACGAAGTAAGCGCCATTGCTGATATCACCGTGCGGAACTTCCTGCAGATGGACAGCATTGGCGAGGAAGCACACCTCGTAGAAGAGGCCGACTTCCTGTTGCCAATGTGTATGGAAAATGGGGTATGGAAGGTTAGAATGGCAAGCCTACCGCAAAGTGGAAAGAAAAATCACGACTAAGCTTTGGATGAATAATCGCCCAATGCTCATCTCCACTCTCATAAGCAGGATTAATCGCCTTCATACCCATATCCAGACGTAAGATGAAATAATCAAAATTCAATCGGAGTCCCAAACCATACGCTGCAGCTATCTGCTTATAGAACTCATTTATCTTGAACTGTCCTCCTGGCTGTTCGGCATAATTGCGGAGCGTCCAGATATTACCGGCATCCAGGAACAGCGCTCCTTCAAACTTCCAGAAAAGAGCAGTACGATACTCTGCATTCAAATCCAGCTTCAAATCTCCCGTCTGGTTGATGAAGTCGATTCTGCCATCATTTCCTTTATATTTACCAGGACCCAATTCTCTGACTCCCCATCCTCTCACCGAGTTGGCACCACCTGAGAAGTATCGCTTCTCGAAAGGCAGCACGGTACTGTTGCCATACGGATAGGCCACACCAAGACCGGCATGCAGCGCCAGGGCATTGCGCTTATCCAACTGCAGGAGATGGGTATAGTCGAAATCAAACTTGGCATACTGAGCGTATGCGATGTTCAGGAACGTATGCTGTCCCTGCGAATTGGTTCTGAATCCCAGGGTCTTAGAGAAACCATCGAGCAGATTGCCTGCCGACTCCACATTCAATCGGAAAGCATCTACCCCATTGCTATAGGTCAGTCCAAATCCCATCTTCATGATAAAGATATCTTCGTAATTATAGCGCAAGATGGCATTTCTATTATCAACATTGTCGAGATAATCCTTCTTGAATGTCTCCGAAATCCAAGGCATATATACATAGTTGAGATCGAGCAGGTCGAAACGCCAAGCCAGATGATGACGTGGTTCAGCCCAGCGATAACGCCATGCCGTTGAGAAGACACGGCGATGGAACTCCGGACGGTTCTGTAAATCCCAGCTTACAGACAACTCGCTATTAGCCGTTTGTCTACGACGGAAATTCTTGGAAAGGAAAGGTGCCACGAATCGTGGGAACACCAACTTTCCCTCTACCGAATACTCGGTATAGTTCTGGTCCTGGTATCCCTCCAGACCAGTTATTGCCTCGTAAGCGCCACGGAGTTCGATGCTCAGCTGTTCACTGCCACGGAATAGATTTCTGTTGGTATAAGTGAGCGATGCAGCTGCACCAAAATCGCCTGCCGTATTGGTTCCTTCCGGCTGGAAAGAAATAGTAGAAGGCTTATTAGTGCTAACCTGAATATTACAATCCAGCAGACGGTTGAAGTCATCATCACCAGCATTCAGATTTTTTCCGAAATAAGCTATCCTATCACTATCAGGCACTTCCGTAAATCGGATATTGGTATACTTCACCGCTTGCAGACGGGCAAAATTATTATAGGTGCGCTGCAAAGCAGAGGCACTATAAGGTCTTCCCTCCTTCAAGGCTGTAGCATTGAGCAATACCTGACGGCGAAGGTGAATACGGTCACTATCATTGCTGAGATAATTGATATTGCGAATCTGATAACGGGGATGATCTGTTTCGGGTGCATTACTGCTAGCCTTATACTTCGTAAGATGCAAGGTTAAAGCAATATCATTCTGTCCTGCTATCGTATCGGCACTAAAATAGATAAAGTCTTTGTTAAACCTAAAATAACCGTCATCCATCAGCAGGTTGGCAATGCGTTTGCGCTCATTATCAAGCGCCTCTACCGAGAAGCGCATACCCGGCTTGAGGTTCTGGTTGTCGGGGTCATCGAGATGCAGAATGTTCTGTATGTTCTCATCCTCAACATCATACTCCACCTTACCCAAGACATACGGAATGCCGGGATGCAAAATATACTTTGCATCCAGTTTCTTGCCTTCAGTGGTGGTATTGAGCGAAACGCCAGCATGCATGAATCCCTGGTTCTGCATTGCCTTGACAAGGTCCTGACAAGTAAGCCGAGCCTGCAAGGTATCGTAGATGACCGGCTTCCTGCTGAAAGGGTTCTTAAAGAGCGAAAAGAGTTTCGGCTTCTCTTTCTGGCGCACATACTGCTTGAGCGCCCCAGCATCATAATCATCTGAGTCGCTCTCCATCTCTACCTTATTTAATATATACTCTCCCTCTGGCACGTATTTGCTGGAAGAACAAGCCCCCAAGAGCAACGGCAAAGAAAGGATGAAAATCGTTTGTTTCTTCACTAATCTTATTCGTTATTTGCCTAATAAGACAATGTAAATATCCATTTTAGACTGCAAAGATAATGCAAATCACAGACAATACAAAATTAAATGCGAAAAGAAATCTTAATTTATTTTGTATTGTCTGCTTTTTGCTGTATCTTTGCACGCATAATGATTAGCAAGAATAAGATAAAATACATTCGTTCACTTGAACTGAAGAAGATTCGTAATAAGGAAGGCAAGTTTGTTGCCGAAGGTCATAAGGTGGTAGACGACTTACTCGTTCTGCAACCTGCCGACCTCATCGTGGCTACAGGTGAATGGCTCAAAGGCAAGCATTTCCCAGCACAAACAGAAGTGATTGAGGTTACTGAAGAGGAGCTGAAGAAAGTAAGTTTCCTGCAACATCCGCAACAGGTTCTTGCCGTTTTCAAACAGGCAACATCAGGAGATTACAGCATCAACACCAATGAACTGAATCTGGCTCTTGATGGCGTACAAGACCCAGGCAACCTGGGTACCATCATCCGCATTGCCGACTGGTTTGGCATCACACATATCTATTGCAGTCAGGATACTGCCGATGTATACAACCCAAAGGTGGTGCAGGCTACAATGGGCAGCATTGCAAGAGTAAAGGTAGAATATGGCGATTTGCTGGGTCTGGTAGAATCTCTTCCAGATGATGTTCCCGTATACGGAACCTTATTGGACGGTGACAACATCTATCAGCAAACGCTCGAAAACCGAGGACTCATCGTGATGGGAAACGAAGGAAAAGGTATTTCGCCTGCCCTGGCAAAAAAGGTGAACCACAAATTGCTTATCCCAAACTTCCCAGAAGGAAGAGCCACTGCTGATAGCCTGAACGTGGCTATCGCAACAGCCATTACCTGTTCTGAATTCAGAAGAAACTTTTAAGGGTAAAAGGGTAAAAAAGTAAAAAGGTAAAAAACTTTTAAAGGTAAAAAAGTAAAAGGGTAAAAAAATACAAAAGCGATAATTAGAAATTAAAACAAGATAGTTATGGAAGTAAATGAATTATTTAAGCAGCGCAGCATAACTGCTTGTATGAAAGCATCCTACAATACAGTGACGAGCGACATTAAATCGTTTGTCAAGCAAACTTGGGCTACAAATGTTCCGTTTGCGGTATTGTTGGCTATCGTACTCTACTTTCTCCTCCCCAACAAGTCGCTTCACGATTGGGGAGTAGTAAATCCGATGGCATCATTCATTCTGCAAACCATCATTTACTTAGCCACCATCGTCATGGCAGTCATTTCGTTCTGGCACCTCATGCCACGAAAGCAACTGTGTGCAAAGGGCGAAAAGGGCAAGGTTGGCAAGTCTTTGCTCCGTATCCTCCGTCATTTCGGAGGTTTCTTCATGACTTGCTTCCTCGGCATCATGATTGTAGGCATTGCCACCTTTATCGCAGCCTTGCCTTCCATCATCCTCATCATCGCCCAGTTCTACTCACAGCTAGGCGCTCTTGATGGCGACCCACTGGGAGTACCAGGGTACTTCACCCCACTCCTCTTCCTCGTCTTCACCATCACCAGCCTCCTTATCATCTATGCACTGAGCTGGCTTGGCATATCCTTGGCCTACCTTTATGGTTCGTACAAGGTAACAGATGAAGAAAAGCAGAAACAGAAGGACAGCCAACAGATGACAACCACAGAAATAAAAAAGTATTAATCATATTAGCATAAAACACTAAGAGAAAATGAAACAGACAAGATTACTCTTCATCGACCGCGATGGAACCCTGATTCAGGAACCAGAGGATGAGCAGATTGACAGCTTCGAGAAGTTGGTATTTACCAAGGGCGTGTTCCGCAACCTCGCCTTCATTGCCCAGCACACTGACTACGAGCTGGTGATGGTGAGCAACCAGGACGGCTTGGGCACCGACTCCTTTCCGGAAGATACCTTCTGGCCTGTACACAACTTCATCATCCAGACCCTGGAGAGCGAGGGCATCCACTTCGCCAAGCAGCACATCGACCGCCACTTCCCTGAGGATAACTCACCAATGAGAAAGCCAGGCACAGGCATGCTGACCGAATATATCGACAACCCAGCATACGATATGGCAAACAGTTATGTAATCGGCGACCGTGAGACGGATGCCCAGCTTGCCGAAAACCTAGGCTGCAAGAGTCTGATTCTCGGAAAAGACGGTATGGACTGGGATAAGATTGCTGAGATTCTCTTTGCCGGCGACCGCATTGCCGAGGTGAAGCGCACCACCAAGGAAACGGATATCTACATCAAGGTAAATCTCGATGGTTCAGGGAAATGCGACATTTCTACCGGTCTTGGTTTCTTCGATCACATGCTGGAGCAGATAGGCAAGCACGGCATGATGGACCTCACCATCCACACTAAGGGCGACCTCTATGTGGATGAGCATCACACCATTGAAGATACGGGTATTGCCCTGGGCGAATGCCTGCTGCAGGCGCTGGGCAACAAGCGTGGCATCGAAAGATACGGCTACAGTCTGCCGATGGATGATTGTCTCTGTCAGGTGGCATTGGATTTCGGTGGCCGTCCATGGTTGATTTGGGATGCCGAGTTCCATAGAGAGAAGGTGGGCGAAATGCCAACCGAGATGTTCAAGCATTTCTTCAAGAGTCTGAGTGATGCGGCAAAGATGAACCTCAACATCAAGGCTGAGGGCGAGAACGAGCATCACAAGATAGAAGGCATATTTAAGGCGCTTGCCCGTTCGCTGAAAATGGCGGTAAAGAGAGACATCTACCACTTCGAGCTTCCTAGCTCTAAGGGAATGCTGTAACTTTTAGGCACGGATTACACGGATTACACAGAGGCTGGCGCTATGAGTTTTTTAAGTTACGCAAGTCAAAAAAATCCGTATAATCCGTGCCTAAAAAAATTAAAACTTTGTCATGAACTCCACAACAATCTTATCCTTTTCTGAAGTCTTGGCAATGCCACCCTTGCGATAGAAATACTTCTCGTAGTTGATACGGATATCCGAGATGAATGGCTTGGCAAGGCTCAGGGTTACACCGCCCGTAACACGATGGCGCTTGTAATCGTTTATCTTCAAGGCATCAAGCTCAGTATCAGAACCGCCATATCGAGTACCATCGCTGTGGTCGCTCATGAAATCATATCTTGCCAAAGGCGAAACCTTCCTGATGATGCTCTTCTGATTGATGACCGGAATGTCATAGCAGATGAAGCCATCGAAAGCATGCACATCGTGGAAAGCATCCTTGCTGTAATGCTTGTAAAGATACTCAGCCTCAGCAATGAAACCACCTTTGTGGAAGGTGATACCACCATCATACATCGTTACCGTGATATCAGATGGCTTGATCTTCTGGGTGCTCAACACCAGGTTCACATTCGGGAAGAGGAACTGTGCCTTGGCAGAATAGTTAACGCCCTTGGTCCAGTAATCCTTCTGGTTGGTCAAGCCCGAACCGTTGAAGATACCGGCATTCACCACGATAGGGAAACCAACATTCCAGGTATATCCTATTTCTGCACCCACGTCGCGAACGTTACCTACCTGCTTGGCGATGAACGAACGGTTGGCAAAGTACTGCTGATGAGGAGAACGGTGAGCATCGATGGTGAATGGCACACGCTCCTGACCGATGGTGAACTGCAGGGTCTTCCAAGGCTTGATGCGTGTATAGGCATCGAGCATCTTGATCTTACCCTCGTCGCAGAGGTCGATTTCTGCCTTGTAGCTTACCTGAGGTGTTACATTGCCTGTCACGTTGATGCGGGCTGTACGCACCTCGAATCGACCCTCCCCCTCTTCGGTCTGGTACTCATACTTAGAGCGGATGGTTCCACCAATTTTCATGGTCTTGGTGAATTCCCCGATGCCCTTCTCCAAAGAGCTGTTTCCAGAATTCTGGGCATTCATTCCCATCGACACCATCATGAGTGCCATCAACAAATACGTCTTCTTCTTCATTTCTTACCTTATTATATATACACGTAAATCTGATTTTCTTTATTCCGAATGAAATCTTTTCCGATGATGCGGAAAGACATCTTCTTCATTTTGACTGCAAAGGTAAAGAGAAGATATTTCTACCGTAAAACATAAGTATTACAAAGCTGTTACATCACTGATTTTCTGCACCTGTAATATCATTGTAATGATGGCAAAAACAGAGGAATAACCACTTCATCCACAAATAAAATAAAAGATATGTCTATATCTCAAATTTTTATGCTATCTTTGCACGGAAATGTACGAAGGTAGCATTTTTTTGTTTACCTTCCGCCTCTTCTTGCGTCATACACATAAAAAGAAACAAATGGAAGAAACAGAATTTGAACATATCGTCCAGGAAATGCGCCCCAGGTTGACGGCACATTGTCAACGTTATCTCTCGGCAGGAACCCTTGCCGAAGAAGCCGATGACATCGTGCAGGAAACCCTGGTGAAGCTCTGGAAGATGCGCGACAGGCTCTCTGAATACCAGAGCATCGAGGCCTTAGGTATGACGATAGCCAGGAATCTCTGCATCGACCATCTGAGACGCAACAAAGCCCAGACGGCATCGCTGGAACAGATGAAGCATCCCGCAGAAATCTGTACGGCAACCGAGCGTACCGACCAGACCATCATCGGCGAGGATACGCAAAGGCGACTCAACAGGGCGATGGACAGGCTTCCGGATACGCAGAGAAGAATGCTGCTATTGAGAAGCGAGGGAAAGAGCCTCGATGAGATTGCCGAAATCTGCGGAGCCAACAAGACGAGCACCAAGACGATGATTTCTGCAGCAAGAAGATCATTGCTGAAAATGATGAAGTCATAAAAGGCTGGTGCTCAAATTGAGCTCTAAATTAAACTTCAAATTGAATTCTAAAAAAGGAACTCTAAAAAGGAAAGAAATGAAGAAACTAGAAGATATAACCTATCGCCACGGGCTGATAGAGCGCTACCTCGATGCTGATACCAGCGTGGAGGAAGAACAGGCATTGGCTGATTTCTATCGCCATTGCGAGAATAAGGATTTAACGGATGAGGATCTCGACATCAGAAACCTGATGCTGGGGATGGAGAACTATACTCCGAATTTCCATCAAACAGAAATGGAAATGATGGAAGAATTGGACGGAAAAGAAGAGATGAAAGAACTGGACAGAAAAAAAGAAGCTGATGGACAGCCGCAAATGAAAGAGATGTCCCTTGCAGCTTCTAAGAAGCACAAAACAAGATGGGTACGCCTCTCTGCCATTCTTCTCGCTACGGCGATGCTGGCAGGCCTCATCTTCCTGCTCTTCCCTATCAAGGATTATTTCTCATCCTCTTCTGAACAACAACCTAGCCTTGCCAATCTGGTTCCTACAGAGCAGGTAGTTCGCTCGCAGCCATCTTCCAAGGATGAAGACGGGAACCTGAACGCATACGAAAAGATGGAACGTGCCGACTCCCTCTTCCTGGCTGCAACCCAGGATATCGTGACCCCGCAGGAAATGAAGTCAAGCAAGATGGCCCTTGCCAAAAGAAAGAATATCGCAGAAAGAAGCGAGAAACATGCAGGGAAGACTGCAGAAAATACAGAAGAGACCTCTTCTGGCAATACGGAGAAGACTGCAGAAAATACGGAGAAGACTTCAAGAAGAAATGAAAAGACTTCCGGCAATGCCGGGAAGACTTCATCTGAAGCAGAAAGAAGCATTCATGAAGATTTCACTCAGTTTTATGAAGTAGCCTCTGCCGCCCTGCCTTCTGCCGAGCAGCTGACCATCAACCGCCAAGGCAATAACATCGTTATCTCAACCCTGGACAACGAAGGCAACATGCAGCATTACACCATCAATGCATCAGAGACACAAGATGGTAGTTATCAACTACTTCCACAGGCACAGTTAAACGATTTATAAAACTCTCTACGCTTATGAAAAAGTATATTTTCACCATTGCATTTGCTCTGCTGGGCATAACCAGCAGTATGGCATCGAAGGCAGATACCCTGCGTATCTACAGCATTGACGGTGAGCGCATCCCAAATTTCACCGGCAAGGAGCTTATCGGTAAAACCATCAAGAATTACCGGGTAAACACCACCGTCTTGCCGGCACCCAAAAGCGATGTGATAGAGATTCATATCATCACCACTACCACACCTCCTGCCCCCAAGCCAGACCCTCACTATCTGATCAAGGGCAGAGAGCAGGAGCTGACTAAAGAGGAATTCAACAAGATTTCTCCCAGCAAAATCAAAGCCATCGAGATCTTGAAAGAGGGCACCAAAGCCATTCAGGAAAGAGGTCTGAAAGACGATGGCAGAAGCTACATCATC
Source organism: Prevotella sp. LCP21S3_D2 (assembly GCF_052118345.1). Taxonomy (NCBI): domain Bacteria; kingdom Pseudomonadati; phylum Bacteroidota; class Bacteroidia; order Bacteroidales; family Prevotellaceae; genus Prevotella; species Prevotella sp. LCP21S3_D2. The sequence goes on from NZ_JBQKHJ010000009.1 coordinate 53,376, forward strand.
ATTACTCTGGTGAAATAACAGACAAAACATATCCCTTTTTCTTCAGCGACTCAATCTTAACGGTCGCATCATGCTGAAGAGCATGACGGAGATACGTCATCTGCACATTCACAGCCAAGGAGTTGGCATAGCTCACGGTTCCCCACACCGCCTCCTGTATCATCTCCTTGCTTACTACATTACCGATATTCTTCGCCAGCAGACGGAGGATGTCGGCTTGTCGGCTGGTGATGAGCACACGAGAGGAACGGGTACGAAGCTCATTGTTGTTATAGCTGAAGGTGGTTTCACCGAAATGATACACCTCCTCTTCTATCGTCTCACTCTCATTCATAGAGAACCGCTCCTCTATTCTTGCCAGCAACTCTTCCGGATAGAAGGGTTTGGCAAGATAATCGTTTGCCTTCAGGGAGAAACCTTTCAGTCGATCGTTCTTCTCCGTACGGTCGGTGAGAAAGAAGATTAGTACCTTCGGGTCGATGGCTCTGATGCGATCAGCCACCTCATAGCCATCCATCTCCGGCATATTGATGTCGAGCAATACCAGGTCGGGCTTCACCTCCGGGAACTGCTCCCATGCCTTTTTGCCATTGCCGGCATAAGTCACATCGTAGCCATGCTGCTGAAGGAAACTCTTCAGCAACATGGAATACTTCAAGTCATCGTCTGCAAATAATATCTTGATCATTTTTTCTGTTGTTTATAGCGTTAAACCGGATGCATCAGGAGTGCTGCGGGATGACGATTGAAATCCTGGTTCCCTTGCCCACTTCGCTCTGCATCATTTTTCTACCCCCATGGGCCTTCACAATTATATCCACAAAACTCAAACCCAAGCCGATGCCCGGCTGCATCATATCCGGGTAAGCATTGCTGCGATAGAACTTCGTCCAGACTCTCTGCTGCTCGTCGGGCGAAATTCCGATGCCATTATCTGATACAGAAATCATGACTTCCTCCTTCTCGGTATCTCGGCAGGCAACATGGATATTGACAATATCGCCGGAATACTTCACCGAGTTCTCCATCAGATTGCTGACCACATTCAGAAGCTGCTCTCTATCTCCCATCATCCGGTTGGAAGTGCGCTGGTAATCGAGCGAAACATTCACCTCCTTCTGTCTGTTCTTTCGATACACAGCCACCAGATTCTGCAAGGCGGCATGGATATCGAAAGACGTTATCAGGAGCGGGATATGTTCCTCTGCCCTGATTACTTCCCGGAGTTTGGCGAGATAGGCTGTCAGGTTATCGCTCTCCTCTCTAACCGTCTCCATGATGAGTGCATTCTCATCCTTCTCATCTGTCTTTTGAGCAGAGAATACAGATACACACATCTTCAGCGTCTGCACGGGGCGTTTCAGCTCGTGAATCATCGTATGCACGAAGTCGCTTCGCATCTTATCCACCTTCTTCTGCAGGAGCATCACCTTGATGAGATATGCTATGCTCAGGAGAAGCATGATGGTAACCAGCAGACTTCCTATTATCTGCCACATCATTCCCTTCAGGATGGGCAGCATCGGCACCTGCATTCTCATCTGCATCGACTGATACTGGATAGGATTAAAAGGCACTTCCACCAGCATTTCGTGACGAAACAAGGTAGGAGGCTCTACGATTCTTGTCTGCCACAGACGATGCTTTCCCGTCTTCATCTCTGCCCCGATGAAATCATTACCCAGTTTCTTACTGATGAAACGGTCAAAATGCGCCTTGTCAAAGTGGGTAAGCTGGTAAGTGATGTAAGTATTCAGACAATCAAAAGAATTGTTGGAATCCGTCTCACGCAAATCGAAAGTATCTCTCTTCTGCATCACGTTGCTGAATCCCGGCTTGCTATACACCACTCCACCTATGATTGTATCCGTATCCAGCGGAGAGCAAACCGTTGTAACGGGACGCTTGTAGTCTGAAAAATATGCCGTGACGACATAACCGATATGTGATTTTTCTTTTACCGCCTCTCCGATATTTGTCTGATAAGTGACTATTGCCTGTTCCGCCTTTTCGGCATTTTTCTTCCCCATCTCTCCCATCGAATAGGTCACGCTATTATAGAGCCAATAGGTCTGCAAGCCTATCAGCAGGAAAGAGGAAAGGATGGCGAGCAGCCAGACTTGTTTGATTCTTCTATTCATATCATTTTTCTTTTTTCGATGCAAAGGTACGAAGATTTCACTATATATAATAAGGTGAAGCAAGATTATTTTGCCAGCGTAATGTTTCAGTAATGATTATTTGCGATTTTGAGCCCGAAAAGCTGTTCCTTTGCAAACGAAAACAAAAAACAAGGAAGAATATGAAGAAAGAAACAGTTTTATGCGCGATGCTAGCCACCGCCACCTGTGCAACAGCACAAAACGGGAAATTCCCGACATCCGGAGTTTCCGCAGACTCGGTACAGACTGAAAAAGATTCGATCAAAGCTGATAAGGAGACTGAGATCTATGCTGATAAGGAGGCTGAGACAAAAGCTGATAAGGAAGCCGAGATTCAAGCCGTAACCGTAACAGGTCATCGCCCGATGTACAAGATGAGAAACGATGCCTTGGTTACCCGTGTCCGTAATACTCCTTTGGCAAAGGAGCCAACGCTGGATGATGTATTGAAGCACATCCCCGGCATGAAACAAACCTCCGATGGAACTCTGGAAGTAAACGGGCTGGGAGCACCCATCATCTATCTCAACGACAAGAAGGCGACTTCAGCCGAACTCGCTCATCTCGATGTGAAGCTGATAGATGAAATAGAACTCATTACCACTCCTGGTGCAAAATATGATGCAACGACGGGAGCCGTACTGAGAATCCTGACGAGAAGAACAGACGAGGGTATATTCGGCAAGATGCAGGTGTATGATAAATTGAGCGAGGTGAACACCAACCACGAGGAATTGACCCTGGGTTGGGTAACGAAGAAGATTTCGCTCACAGGATTTTACGGCTACACAGACAACCGATACAATGTGCATCAGCCACAGGAAGCGCTCGTAAGAGCCAAAGATGGCGAATATCTCTTCGGAACCGACCGCCATGGCAAGAACAAGGCAAATTATAACGCTACAGAACTCAACTTCGACTGGTTGCTCAGCAAGCAACACGAAGTGGGAATACAATGGGAAGGGCTTTGGCTGAATGGCGGCAGAAGCGAGAAACAGCAGCAGTACTATCGCTATCCTAACCCAGCAGGAGAAGATACAAATAGAGAGATGAAGCTTTCTGATGCGGATGGCGAAATGAAGTATTTTAATGCGGAGAGCCAGCAATGGGGACACCAGCGCAGCCACCACTTCAATCTCTTCCATCTGGCTAAATGGTCGAAACATCTCTCATCACAGATTTATCTGGACTATGCCAGGAACAAGGATTCTGACAGCCAGCCTATCACGGAGAAAGAAGGTAGCGAGATGCAGGAAACCCTCAACCGCTCTAATTCCAACTACGATATCTATAGTGGAAGAATCGAAGTCAAGCAACTCATCTCTGATAAACATTCCATCAACTATGGTGGCGAATGGAGCCTGATGGAAGGCAAGGGTAGAACCGAAAGTTCTGCCGATATGCTTGGAACTACGGAATACAAAAACCACGATACCAAGACGGCTGCTTACCTGCAATATCAGGGTGAAGCTGGCAGATGGAGCTGGTGGGCAGGCATCCGATACGAGCATCTCACATCCCGATACACCAATCTGTCGGAGGAATCTCCCGACAATATGGAGCGCCATTACGACCAGTGGTTTCCATCGTTCGGTATCACTCTCAAAGAACCGTCGTGGCATCACTCGCTCAGCTTCCGCACTACCACCGCCCGACCTTCTTTCAGTCAGCTCAGTGGGAACATCTACTATATCTCGCGCTTTCAGTATCAGATCAGCAATCCGAAGCTACAGCCTGTCAACACCTATCGTCTGACCTACTCGGTGCAGTGGAAAGATTTCATGGGAATGCTGAGATACACCCGTACCGACCACTCCATCATGTATGTGCATAAAGTACCGGAAGACAAGCCCGTAAGATACGTGAGTACATTCATGAACTTCAACAAGATTCAGAAATACATGGCATATCTCAACTGGGGTCACGTCTTCGGCTGCTGGCGCCCAAATGTAAATGCGAACATCACTTACCAGCGCTTCTCCGTAAATGATCATGGAGAGCTAATCAGCTATAACGGAGCAACTTGGAATGCATCGTTTGACAATTACTTCACGCTACCAAACAACTATCAGCTGTCGCTCTCCTACAGTTTTGACAACGGAGGACAAGTGGGCAAAACGAAGTTCAGCCCCACTCAGAACTGGAGTCTTGGTGCCAACAAATCGTGGATGGACGGCAGATTACAGGTTGCCTTCAGTGCCAACGACCTCTTCCATCAGCAGCTCTTCAAGGAGCGAATCCACGAGCATGCCGTTGACTTCTCCCAGACTGAGGATTACAAGCTATGGAGCTACAAGTTGACCGTAACCTGGAAATTCAACAAGCGCAAGGGAAGATACAACGGCATGAACAGTGCGGAAGATGAATTGAACCGACTATAGTCGGACAAGACACTCTTATCTTAATGATCTTTATAATTTCAAGTATCCGGGTTATCCCACTCCCAGCAGTTCTACTTCGAATATCAGGGTAGAACCGCCTGGGATGCCCGGCTGCGAGAACTTGCCGTAGCCCATCTCGGCTGGGATGTAAAGTTCCCACTGGTCGCCCACGTGCATCTGCTGCATGGCAACAATCCAGCCATCTATCAGGTCGCTCAATCGCATGGCGAACGGCGTACCGCCACGGCTGGAATCAAACTTCTTGCCGTTGATGGTCCAACCGGTGTAATGAGCCGTCACGATGCTGCGTCGGCTAGGCTGTGCTCCCTTCGGGTCGCCCTGCTTCAACACCTTATAATATATACCACGAGGCAGCGCCATAACGCCCTCCTCCTTTGCCTTTTCCTCCAGCCAACGCTTGTTGGCCTCAACATATTCTCTTTTTGCCATAAATCTATTTGATACTTGATATACTATGATTTTTACGCAAAGTTACAAAAATCTATCGTATCTGCAAAAGAAAAAGAGGAACTTTTCTTCTTTTATCAAAGAAAAGCAGTACCTTTGCACCCTAATCATCCAAAAAAATACGATATGCCACAATCACTACATATTGCAATTATTGGTGGGGGTGCCGCAGGATTCTTTGCGGCGATAGAGGCCAAGCGCAACTTCCCTCACGCCGACATCACGATTTTCGAGAAGAATTCGAAGGTTCTCGCCAAGGTGGAAATCACGGGAGGAGGAAGATGCAATCTTACCAATTCCTTTGAGGAGATTTCCGACCTGAAACAGGCGTACCCTCGCGGACATAAACTGATGAAGCGACTCTTCAAGAGATTCGACTACCAGCATGCCTTCGACTGGTTTGAGGAGAACGGCGTGCCACTGGTTACGCAGGAAGACCAGTGCGTGTTTCCGCAATCGCAGGATTCGCACAGCATCATCGACTGTCTGGTGAATACCGCCAAGCGACTGGGCGTGAAGATACAATGCAACCACCAGCTCACCGCCATCACCGAACTGGAGGATGAGCGCCTGCTCCTGGATTTCAAGGTTTCAAAAGAAAAGGGAAATCTATCGGGTGCATCTTCTGCCTCTCATCCCGTTTCCGGAATCAGGCAGATTGCCTTCCACCGGGTAGCCATCACCACGGGCGGTCATCCCAAGCTGGAGAGCTTCAAGCATCTCTCACACCTGGGACATGCGATAGAGCAGCCTATCCCATCGCTCTTCACCTTCAACATTGCCGACAAGGCTTTCAAGAATCTGATGGGCACGGTGGTTGAGCCTGTATATACCAGCATTCCGGGCACCAAGCTGAAGGCTGAGGGTCCGCTCCTCATCACCCATTGGGGCATGAGCGGTCCTGCCGTGCTGAAGCTCTCATCCCATGCAGCCCGCTATATGCACGAGAACAACTATCAGATTAAGATTTCCGTAAACTGGGTACACGAGAGCAACCGCTCGCTGGTGGAAGAGAACATCCAGGGCATCATCATCGCCAACCCACAGAAGCAGCTGGCTAGCATCCGTCCTTACAATCTGCCATCCCGCCTCTGGCTCTTCCTGATTCAGAAGATGGGATATGCACCCGAGAAGAAATGGAGCGAAATGGGAAAGAAGGGTTGCAACCTGCTGATAGAAACCCTCACCAACGACCTCTATCAGGTGAACGGAAAGGGAGCCTTCAAGGAGGAGTTTGTTACCTGCGGCGGCATCAGCCTCAGCAACATCGACCTGCATACCCTGGAGAGCAAGGTGTGCCCTCACCTCTTCTTTGCCGGCGAAGTGCTCGACATCGATGCCATCACCGGCGGCTTCAATCTGCAGGCTGCCTGGACCACGGGGTATGTGGTGGGACAACATATCGGAGAATAGCCTATTCCTCTTTCGAAACAAAGTCTTTTACGATGCGGGTATATTCCTCGTGATGATCGTGATATGCCATAGCATGAACGGAGCCTTTGGCGATGAAGATGGCTTTACGGCCCTTCGTCTTTGCCTCGTAAAGAGGATGCAGCATGGCGTAGGGCACGAAGGCATCCTTGTCGCCATGGATAAAGAGCATCGGTTTGGTACTCTTGCGAACCTGCTCTATCTGCTGCGCCTCGGCAAACGACCAGCCGTAGCGATACTGGCAAAGGGCGGAAGTGGTATTCATCAGCGGGAAGGCAGGCAAGCCAAACTGGTCTTTGAGCTGAGCGGAAAACTCATCCCACACGCTGGTATAGCCGCAGTCCTCCACAAAGCACTTCACGTAATCGGGAGTCTTCTCTCCCGATACTGCCATCGTGGTTGCCGCACCCATCGAAATACCGTGAATCACCTGACGGGTATTCTTCGCTCTTCGGTCTTCACCCTTCGCTCTCTGTCCTTCACCCTTCACTCTAAAAATCTCATTGGCGATTTCCGACCATCTGATTACATCCCATCTATCCTTCCATCCCATCTGGATATGGTCGCCCTCGTTCTCTCCATGTCCATACAGATCTGGCAGGAGCACATTATACCCCATATCGTGATTATAGAGATAGGCGATGTGCAGCATTCCCTCGGAGCGCACCTGATAGCCATGCACCACCACGGCAGTCTTTTCCGTAGTTTTCGGTGCATAGAGATAGATGGCATGGGCCTTGTAGCCCGACGGCATCGTGACAAAGGTATCCCTCACGCAATGGTGCTGATACACAGAGTCCATCCAGCCAATCATCCAGGGGCACTCGTTCTTCATTCTGTTCTTCCAATGCTCAGCCGTCATTCTCTCCTCCTTCGGATAGTTGAGCGAATAATTGAGCATATAGTTGCTGGCACCATACAGTCCCAGCATCACGAGCACCACCAAGCCCAGAGCCGAAGCGATGCCTATCTTTCTCATCTTTTTCTGTTTCATCTTCATTCTTTTTGCTATTAAAAACATCTATTATAGAGTTTCCACTGCAAAATTAAGGAAAAAGATGGAATTAGCAAAGAAACGGCGGAAAAAATCCTGTTAAATTGAAGCATAAAGCTGCATTTATAAGGGTATATGAACTACGACAAACAATCGATAAGCATATCCCAGAAAGGATAGAGTTTAAACAGTTACAATCTATCCATTTCCTTTTTCCCTGCCCCTTTACCTTTATATTTTGTTTTAACTGTATTAAACTTATATCTTACGATACATTCCACTGCCCTTACAGACGCAGTCTTTTCAATATAGACATCATTCATTCCGCTGAAAATGGTAAAAGTATTTTTGCGGGCAGTATTAAAGATGTCATTTGCAGACAACTTGACATTCCATTTTTCAGATAAGTCCTTAGCCAAAGAAAGATTTATCTGTCCAACACTCCCCATCTTAATATTCTCACTATTTCCCTCACTACGCCAACTGTAATTTACTGTCGCCATATAGTTGTTATGGAATTTGAAAATATTATTGAACTTAACTACAACCAAAGGATTGTCCACGTGCTTTATATCTCCTCTGTAATCAATCTTGTAAAATTGCGAGACAACACCACATGCCAATACGGGATAATAGCATTTCCAAAGGAATCCGGGCATAAAAGAAGCCATTATCTGTAAGTTAGACAGACTGTTTCTAGAATTTTCCTTTTTGAGCAAAGCAATAGTCTTCGCATCATCATAATATGTATATGATGTTATTATTTGGTTTTGCACCTTTTTATAATTAGCAGTTAATGCCAGCCAGCGATACCTCAAATTTAAAGAGATGTTGTCGCTATAGGATGGTTGCAAATACGGATTTCCACTTTGATAGAGATATTTGTTAACATAGTGAACCGTGTTGCTCAACTGAGAGTACAATGGACGATAGCATTGCTTAGAATAGCTCAGCTGCACCATAGTTTTTCCAATGGGCAGAGACAATGAAGCAGTCGGGAAAAACTTATCATAAACATGTGACTGTTCGTGATTTTTTCTGCCACCTATAAAATATTCACTGTTCACATGCTCATACCTGCCACCGATACGGAATGTTACATTGCCTAAATGCTGCATAGTTTCAACGTAATATGCCATATTCAGCTCCTGTATTTTATTGTTCTCGCCTGCCATAATGCTATTTTCACTTTCTGAATTTTCCTCACGGCTACTATTGGTGAAATCTACTCCAAAGCTAAAATTACCTTTAAGAAATGGGTGTGACGCATATAATTCCGTTGCCATTAACCTAGCATGCCCAACATCTTTTATTCCGAAATCCTGATTGATGCCGGTTTGCTCTATAACGTTTTGATTTTCACGTGTTTTTTTCCACATTAAATCAAAAGTCATTTCCAAATTCCATTTTCCCCAAACCCCATGGCAATATCCATCTAACAAATGTTCCAAATCTCTTAATTTGATATCCTTGTATGCAGAAGTTTCACTTTCAATTACATCATCAGAATATAATGATGACATAATGCTCGAATTGGTCTTTATTGGAGCATAAGATACTTGGTAAAATGCGCCAAATGAGAGTTTTGGAGATGAGGAAAAATCAAATCCCCATTTACCATCAATCAAGTTTGAGTGCTGTGTCGATTTCATAGCCGTATTCTGCTGATGATGTGACGAGAGCCATGAATTCTGAACATTTTTACTAGAGTTCGTATCCTTGCCTTTCTCAAATCCCAACGTTCCAAAAACATCCAAATTGTCAATTCTATAGTTCAAGTCCAAATTGTCTTTGCCATACATATAATTACGATAACCAAAAGTAGCGATGTTATCAAAGGAGAAACCATCCCCAACCTTTTTAATGGTTGTTATCTTTATGATGGAACCTACGGTTGAAGCATAACGTGAACTTGGATTCGTTATAACTGTTATCTTATCTATTTGGTTAGCCTTCAATTGCTCAACTTCTATATTATTGCGGACAATATGTCCATTGATATAGAAGACTGGTTTTCCCTTGCCAAAAACTTCAATGGAACCATTATTATTCAGTACACCAGGCAACATACCCATAACGTCTTTTGCAAAACCAAGTTTTTCCAAAACGGTACCTTTGACTTCTGTCACAAAGCCTTCGCTGTTCAACTTTGCCAAAGGGCGGGTTGCTCTAACAACAACCTCCCTTAATTGCAGAGTATCCTTTCCAAAATTTTGGTTAGCGATACCAGTTTGAGCTAAACAGATTTGAGCTAAAATCAAATGAAATATAATACCAACAAATCTTTTTACTTTAAAATCTAACATTTTCATCCGTTCCTATATCTTTTGTTTTATATATGTTTTTATTTCATCATTATCTAGTACAAAAGTACACATTATTATCCAAAGCCATTACATCTCTTCCGTTAAATTTGTATAACTGCATCAAATTACCAATTCCATCCAGTTCTTCATCCCTCCTAGCCAGAATGTATTCCCGTTTTTTGTCATACATCATCTCTTAACGAATCTAACTCATAGAGTTAACATCCAAAAGTCATAGAGTTACGGGGAGAAAAGCTATAGGAAACAAAGCTGAAAAAGCCTGATTTTGACTCCAAAACCACAGAAAAAAATAACACGGACAAATTGAATTTGTCCGTGTTTTAAAAAATAGCTATAATCTGCTCTTTTCTGCATTACCAGCACCCGTACCCTTATACTTGCTCTTGGTGGCATTGAAGTTATAAGTTACATTGACCAAGAACATGCGGGTATTATCTATACCGGTTCTGGTGAAGTGCGCATACGAATTATTATATTTCCAACTCTCGTTCTGACCATGAAGCAAATCCTCTGCTTCCAATCTTACAACCAGTCGGTTATTCAGGAACGACTTGGAAATAGACGCATCCAGGGAATTCCATGCATAATTGACACCCAATTCGCGATAATTACGCGACTGGTAAGCGTATTCCAATCTAGCCTTCCAATGATGTGGCAATACCCAGGTATTCTCCAAATCCAGATAGAGAGAAGGACGGTTGGCATTATAGTCGCTGACGTATTTGCTGGCATCAAAGAACTGATTGACCAGACCTACCGTATAGTCAAGATGCCATAAGCCTATCACCGGAGTAGCCTCAAGATAGAACTTCAGGTTCTGAATCTTATCTACATTCTCGTAATATGACAGAGCTATATCCTTATTGCCCTGGAACGGCTTCATCATATATACCGAGGCATTCTTGTTGTAGATATATTCAGCAGAAAAACTCAGCCAGGAATATTGCGCATCCCATTCCAGATGATAGGCATCCTTTGGTCGCAAGTTAGGATTACCGCTTTCATAGGAATGACGACTCGTATATCGGGTATAACCGGAAAGACGGAAGTAACTTGGTCGATAGGTCTTCGCCGTGAAACTCAACGAAGAATGCCACTTGCCCTTGTCATATCCCAAGGATACATTAGGAAATACATTATCATATTTTCTGCTCATATCTGGGTTGAGCACTCCTTCGGCATAATAGTCTGATTTTACATGCTCATATCTCACACCGGCATTCAGGAAATAATCTCCCAACGACCATGCAGCCTCAGCAAAGGTGGCAATGTTCTGTTCCTTGATTCTGGAATCATTGGATGCAGCCACACCACCCTCGTTCTGGTTGTTGGTATGACTATCAGAATTTGTGTATTCCGAACCAAAGTCTATGTTCAACTGATCGGTCAAAGGATAAGAAACAACCAATTTACCGGCAAGCAACTTTCCTTTGGTATGGCTATCTGAACATACAATCTGGTCGCCCAACTCAGAACTGGTTTCGGTGGCTTTCTGTATCTGGTCTTTCGTCCGCCACAACGCTGATGCATTCAGGTCTATACTCCACTTGCCTATCTTACCATCATAATAAAAGTCAGCCTGATGAATAGGAGTCTGCTTGGAATCTGACTCATCGTTGAGATAATTTACATCTCCCTGGTGAACTCCATCCTGAAAGATGGAATAGTTATTCTGATCAGTAAAATACTTGGTATAGCCAGAACCAAACTTATATTTCAGACCGATGGTATGATTTTCGTTGAATTCATAATTGAAACCCAGATTGGCATCAGGTCCATAATCTCTAGCATCTATGCGCCCTGCAGATTTTTGATATATCTGATGCTGATTTCCATTGATATATTCATCCAATCCCAACTTATCATAGAAATACGAATCTGACCACATCAATCCACCGAATACATCCAGTCCACCCACACGGTAATTGAGATTAGCCTGCTCTTGCCAGGCATTCTTCATGGCAAAACCATATTTTGCCTGAAAATTACCACTCCATCCATTACCTTGCTTCTTGACCGTAGTAATACGAATCACCGAATTGACCTGGGCATCATACTGCGCACCAGGAGTCGTGATAACCGTCACGTTCTTCACATCCTTTGAAGATATGGTTTGCAATTCATTTTTGTCGGTCAGCTTTCTGCCATTGACATAAATCTCCGGTGTGCCTTTTCCAAACACCGAACAGTTTCCATCATTATCCACACGCACTCTTGGAACCTGCTTCAACAAGTCGGCAACCATACCTGCATCACTCAGTATTGTACCCTGCACCTGGGTCTGGAATCCCTCGCGAGTCAGTTTTGTCTTGGGGCGAACCGCCTTTACTATCACCTTTTGCAGGTTCATCGTTGCCTCCTTCAGAGTAATTGAACCTATCTTACCTGTATTATAAGTATCAACAGCGGTATGATAGCCCACGCAACTAACTCTTACTATCGCCTTTCTGGCTCCGCAGGGAATCACGAACTGGCCGTTCTCATTCGTCACGCCGCCATTTATCAATGAAGAATCACGAACATTCAGCAGGGCTACATTGGCGAAATCTACAGGGCGTTTCTTATTGTCGATGATGCGACCTATCATCTTGGTGGGAGTCTTCTGCGTACACTCCACAAAGATGTTTTCGCCATCTATCGTCATCTTCATCGGATAGAAACCCATGATCTGGCGGATGGCATCCGGAGCTGTTCGCTTCACGATACTTGTGGTAACCGTGAAATCTTCCAGTTCATCATACATAAAGTTGATACGATAATCCTTGGTGCTCTTGGCAAGGATGGTGAGCGCTTCTGACATAGAAGTGTTGCGGAAGCTGCGGGTGATGCGTTGGGCATAGATGGTCTGAAGAGAAAGGCTCATCAGACCTGCCAGCAGCATGATATATCTTAATCTTTTCATCTTATTCCACGATTAAAGTTTGACCTTCATGACGAATATTCACTTTCTCGAAATGATTCAACAGTTCGATGATATCATCCAGACTCATGTCCTTCTCCAGTTGCAGGAAGAGACGGATGTGGCGAGCCGACTCGTTCTGATAAGTTACCTGGAGATGAAAATGCCCGGCAACAGGAGTCAGGATATTCTGAAGCTCAGCGTTTTCGTAAACCAATGGGAGCTGGGCAAGACTTGCAGAATCTGCCTTTTCTTCTATGTTGGATTTCTGAGGAGCAGAAACCTGCTGGATAGAATCCTTTTGGGATGCCACGAGTTCGGTATTGTTCTTATCTGATGCCTGATGAGAACGGGTTACCAGATGAATGGCAGCAAAGGTGATGCCGGAGACGACAAGGACGGCTGCAACGGCAGCCACCTTTCTCATCGGACTCCAGAGAGGAAACAACTTGGCGGTTTGTTGGGTTTCTGCATTCTGACTCATCTCATCTTTCAGCTTCATCTCGTCTTTCAGCTTCTCCCATTCTGCATCAATCGAAGGCATCTTCATTTCTTCCTTCGACTTGGCGAAATCCAGAGATTGTCGGGTCTCTACCAACTGCTGATAGAATTCGTTCACTTCCTCATCGCCCAGAAGTTCATCCTTCTGGGTTTCGGAATACTTTTCGGGATGCTCCAGGAGATCGAGGAGATCGAGGAGCAAATCCCATTTCTGAGAATCCATCTTCTGAGGATTTATGTCAGATAATTCATGTTTCATTTTCTTTTCCTTTCTTCATTTTAGGGTTATTGTATAAGCGGATTGCAAATCCGCAAAATAAAGAGGTCGAACCTTTTTTAACGACGGATTGCAAATCCGTCGGAACACCTGGCGGAGGACTTTCTTACGGCAAAGACTATCTTGTCTGAATGCCTAACGGATTATTTTCCTTTCAACTTTTCTCTGAGCGTTCGCAAACCTTTTACGATATGCTTGTTCACTGCCGAGACACTGATGCCCAGCTTCTCCGCCGTATTCTTATACGACATTCCTTCCCGATAGCACAATCGGATGACGGAAGCAGTCTGGTCGGTCAGGTCATGGTCGATGCAATCCACGGCAGCCAGCCATCGTTCTTCCAGACGAGAAGGTTCTTCCTCCGTCAATTTCTCTTCCGAGAGAGGGAGAAGCCGTTTCAGTCTTTCATCTCTCTTCTTTCTGGCTATAAGATTGATGCAGGCATTCTTCACGCTCCGCATCAAGTAAGCCCGGTCTGGAACCAGCTGTTTATCCCACAATCTGGAGAACACGTCGCTCACCACATCCCTCGCCTCCTCATTATCATGGAGCAAGGCGAAGCGATACATCTGCTCGTAATGGTCGTGGAACAGCCGTTCCATCCGCTGTTCATTTTCTTCTGTCATCACGTCATTTTCTTCTTGTTTCTACTCTTATATACAAGCTTTCCTGAAATCAATTACCCCTAAAATGAAGAAATCTTCTACTTTTTTTGGAAAAGCAATGCAAAAGTAATAAAAAGATTTGGAACATTCAATAGTTTTTTTTATCTTTGCCAAAAAATAATAAAGATTATGCCAGAACTAAGTCGTTTTTTCGGAATTATCATTGCCATGTTTGGAGATGATCACAATCCTCCACATTTTCATGTGAGATATGGAGACTACGAAGCCATTATTACCATACAAGATGGAATCGTAAAAGGAGAATTGCCTAAAAAGGTACTTAAAGACGTATTCAAGTGGATGGAGATTCATCAAAACGAACTTGAAATGAATTGGAAGCGATTACAGGAAGGCAAGGAAATAATAAAAATTGAACCTCTTAAATAAGTTGAATTATGGTTGACATTGATTTAATAAGAATCGTTGATGTTGATTACATTAAGGATTATACCATGGACTTAAAGTTCAGTAATGGCGAAACAAGACGCATTGACTTTCTCCCATTACTAAAAGGCAATAAGCGAGAAGAACTTAAAGACATGAATAAGTTTATTCAATTTGGACTTACCCATTGGACTTTGGAATGGTACAATGGAATTGATTTTGCCCCAGATTTCCTGTACAAACAAGGGAAAAAAGTGGCTTAATAAAAACATCGGTCAAGCAAAGAGCAAGCCAATATGGTTTTGCCTTCGCTTGACCGATTGTCATATATTCATTGTTTTAAGAGAGTTTCTTTCTGGAAAAAGCTACATGAAGCGATTATAATCTCATAAAGAATCCGTGTAATCTCTCCCGATGCCCTTGAAATTACATGGCGACGCAGGAATATCTGTGTCGTGATGTAGGAAAGATTACGTCGCCATGTGGTAAAGTCTACATCGGGACGTAATTTTTGGGGGTATCTATAAGGTTTCATATCAGATTCTTTTTTGATTTAACATCGAGCTTATACGCACACGAAAAAGTATTTTCATATACATCAGTTTTTCTTTTTTCTGTTTCTTATTATCTATACAGTTGAGCCAAGCGAAAAACTAAGCAAAACATAGATTATTTTCGGAAAACCTATGCAAAGGTAATAAAAAACTAGAAAAAAGCTTGCTCTTTCGAATAAAAAGTGTATCTTTGCACCAAGAAACAACATCATTATATTATGGGTAAACGAGCCATCATAGAAGCTTTACGCCATTATTTCAGCACCCAACCCGTACTGAAAGCCTGGCTGTTCGGTTCTTTCTCCAGAGGGGAAGAAACGAAGGATAGCGATGTCGATATTATGGTTTCTTTGGACAAGAGTAAACCTATAGGTTTAAAATTCTTCGGCATGTGGAGTGATTTGGAAGAACTCTTAGGAAGAAAAGTTGATTTGGTCTCAAAAGGAAACTTACTTCCTTTTGCACAGGAATCAGTAGAACGTGATAAAATCTTAGTATATATGAGAACGAAGTAGAGATAAAAACCGCCTAGAGCACATGCTCCAGGCGATAGAAAGAATCTGCCGATATACAAAAAGTAAAAACTTTGAGGATTTTATCGCAGACGACATGATGTATTACGCAGTAGTCAAGAACATCGAAATTCTTGGAGAAGCATCGAATATGCTAACTGAAGAATTTCGGCAAGCGCATCCTAAGACTCCTTGGAAACAAGTGAACGGCATGAGGAACTATATCGTTCATGAATATTTCCAAGTTGATAACAACGTTGTTTGGGATGTGATTACAAACGACCTTCCGATATTAGAGCAACAAATAAAGGAGTATCTAACTGAAGAAAAATAAAAACATCGGTCAAGCAAAGAGCAAGCCAATATGGTTTTGCCTTCGCTTGATCGATTGTCATATATTCATTGTTGTATTAAGAGAGAAATCTATTTAATCGGCTCAGCATGGATACAATAGTAACTCTTTAAGGGATTTTCCTTATTCTTTTTCAAGATTAAAGCAACTAAACATCCCCCATAATCAGAGTTCCATTGCACAGGCGTATAGCCCTTCCAATACATCACAAGGTCTGCATCGGATGGCAAAGCCTTGAAACGATTGCGGTACTTCTCTCTGTTCGAATCATCTACCACAACACCCTTGCCATACTGACCATAATACATATCCATCAGATCAACCAGCATCCTCTTTTGCTCAGACAACACAGCCTCATGCTTCTTCATGCTTTCCGGATTCTCAGAATCCAACAGCACCCCTGATACAATGTATTTCAACTCAGAATATGGCTTTTCCGGAAAATCAGGAGAATAACGAGGAGAGACTATCCGGAACCGCTTGCTTTGGTCGAAGATGCAATACAAATCATAGTCATCATTAGATGGATTCAGCAAATCAGAAGAACCGAAATCGTAACCCATGAAACCATTATTATAGATATTGAGATAGATGCCGGAAGAATAAACCACACGTCCACCCCTATAGCCATCAGCAACAATCAATGTTCTATCTTCCTCCGTCATAGAAGTATTACGGCTGATCTGAAAAAGATAAGTGCTAAGGTTGATTGACACAGCATAACAATTGTTCTCATTTCTGAGACTCACTACCCTATCTGGCATTCCCTTACATGACCATACAATGGAATCATAATAATGATAATAAGGGTTAGCTGATGAGTTATTGTTCAGATAATCTGTCAAATCCAAACTCAAAAGTCTGAATGACTGAAATTTACTATGTCCATCAAATCCATGGGAATCCTTAGAATTGGCATATACACACCGAATATAATAACGGCAATCATCCGGTACTTTTTCAGTTTCATTTGGCTTGTCTTCTTCATCACTCTTATCAATAGTATAAGTATTCTGCACATCAATCAGTTCTAATGAAGATAAACGCTGATATACCACCAAGCCATAAACAGCTTTTTCCTGATTGTCAGCTACTGTCACCGAACCAATCTTCTCCATCACATACAGGTAAGCTTCATCTTCATGAAACTTCACATCCAGGATTTGCATATAATCATCTACCTTACCAGCCTTATTCGTTTTGATGACAATGCCCGTCGCATCATCATACGACCAATCCTGCTTCTTGAAACAGAATGTACGTGTATCCTCATCACGATAATAAGTCATCAACTGATTCTCAGATAAGAATTCATAGACCTTCGGACTATAATCCTTGATGCCTTCACGATAATCAGTTTTCGCAAGTTTACCGTTTTCCTTCATCTGATAGATGCCGACAGGTTGCCAGCCATAACTTACAAGCCAAGAATTCAGAACATTCCTATCTATATCACAGACAGGAGCCTTTCCATCTAAGATGCAATACCCGTCCTGATTTAAAACAAAAGACTGGTTGAACAGTTCCTTATCATTCCAAGGAAGGCTGTCCAACTTATCATCATCACTACTACAGCCAGTTAGCATACAGATGCCAACCACCATGAATATCATCCATAAACAACGCTTCATATACTTTCTGTTTTTTTTATAATCTGTTCTTTTCTGCATTACCAGCACCCGTACCCTTGTACTTGCTTCTACTAACATTAAACTTATAGCTGAATGAGCACATGAACATTCGGGTATCCGTATATTTTCTGGTATAGATATCGCTGGTACCATATACCAATCTTGTGGAATTGCGCATCGTCGCAAAGAGGTCATTGCCCGCCAAAATGACATTCAGGCGGTCGTGAAGAAAACTTCTACGCAAAGAGACGTCCACTCCTCCTTGTGCCATATAAAGCGGAAGCGCAGAATGGCCCTGCGTGTTCCAACTCATATCAAGATTAAGCGTCCAACCGCATGGTAACGAAAACGCATTAACGAAAGAGCCGATGAATATCGGTTTGCTGTACGCCTTACCACCAATGGTCAGGAACTGCTTTCTAATACCAGCGTCCAACGTAGGATGCCACCATCCTATCGTCGGCGATGCTGTCAGTCCCACGTAACAAACCTGAGTATGATTCAAATTACGAAAGGTGTACATACTGATTAACTCATTGTCATGATACGGTTCTATCACCTGATAGCAAGGATCTACAAGATAACGCCAGTTGGCAAAAAACTGGAACCATTTATATCCCAGATTAATCCCTATGCCATGTTCGAAGGTTGGCTTGAGCAATGGATTTCCACCCTGATAATAATAGCGACTATTATATTGCACATTACTACTTAACTGACTATAGGAAGGACGACTCACCGTCACCTTATAAACCATATTCATTTTCACATTCCCGATAGGAAAGGTCAAGGACACATTCGGAAAGAAATGGTCGTATTTACGACTCTGGTCGGGTACGAAATAATCCTTATTCTCCTCGCTCCAATAATCACCACCTGTATTATAGTAATTGGAAGAAACATGTTCGTATCTGAGGCCAGCATTCAGTTCTACCTTGTTTAGTCTCAATCCATAAGAAACAAAGGCTGCAAGATTACTTTCCTTCACCTGATCGTCCGTCTTGCCTGGCAAGTCAGTTCCCTGTTCATCTATAGTATAAAGATTGGCACGGCAACTTTCGGTAAACTCATTACCAACCTTCAGAGTACCTTTCCATACCGGAAAGCTCAGTACCAGCTTAGATGCATGCATCCAACTATCAGCCGTGAAATCAGATTCTATCGTACGAGAATCTCCGCCCTCCATTCCTGTTTCTTCAGAATATTGAGTCTGTCCTGTTTTACGAAGATATATTTCCCCATTCCATTCTATGCTCACCTTTCCTATCTGTCCGGCATAATAAGCCGTAATATCCTGCGTAGGTCGGCTTTTGAAACGACAATACATATCATTTATATAGCTTTCTGTCTTGGAGCCATTCTTCCAGACATCCATCAGCGAATTCCATCCACCCCGACTATAAGGATTGATGTTCACCTCGTAAGTGGCACCCACAGAATGCCTATCATTGAAAACATAATTAAAACCAAGACTTCCACTGGTATAGTAACTCTTGTTTTTGATAATCAAATCTTCGTCGATGCTCATGAGCGTCTTGCCGTAGAGTCTGTTATCATTATGCTGATCCTGATAGCCCTGAGACAAACCGCCATACAAATTGGAGAAGATATCCAATCCCCGATAGCGATAGTTCAAATCGAGTACTTCACGATGATTGTCCTGATGATTGCGCTGATAGACCTGCCGATAAGTCAATCCCAAACCTTCTCCCTTTTTTCTTGTCGTCTTGATTCTGATGACAGACTGATAGGTTGCATCGTATTCAGCACCCGGCTCGGTTATCACCTCTACATGTTTGATGTCAGAAGAACTCAATCTATCGAGGTCAATGGTTCCCTTGATTTTCTTGTTATCGATATAAATCAAAGGTTTACCTTTGCCCAAGACTTCTATATCACCGTTCTTCTGCATCACTCTCGGAAGATGCTTCAACACATCTTCTGCCGAGCCCATTTTCTCCAAGGAGGTTCCTTCTACCTGAGCCACCAATCCTTCAGAAGTCATTCTGAAAGGCTGTCGATGTCCTTTCACTACAATTTTCTGCAGGTTTATTGTTGCCTCCTTCAGAGTTATTGTCCCTATCTTACCTATATTAAAGGTATTGCTTGCCGTAATATAGCCCACGCAACTTACTCTTACTATCGCCTTTCTCGCCTCGCAGGGAATCACGAACTGGCCGTTCTCATTCGTCACGCCGCCATTAATCAAAGAAGAGTCACGGACATTCAGCAGGGCTACATTGGCGAAATCTACAGGGCGTTTCTTATTGTCGATGATGCGGCCTATCATCTTGGTGGGAGTCTTCTGCGTACACTCCACAAAGATGTTCTCGCCATCTATCGTCATCTTCATCGGATAGAAGCCCATGATCTGGCGGATGGCATCCGGAGCTGTTCGCTTCACAATACTCGTTGTAACCGTGAAATCCTCCAGTTCATCATACATAAAGTTGATACGATAATCCTTGGTGCTCTTGGCAAGGATGGTGAGCGCTTCTGACATAGAAGTGTTGCGGAAGCTGCGGGTGATGCGTTGGGCATAGATGGTCTGAAGAGAAAGGCTCATCAGACCTGCCAGCAGCATGATATATCTTAATCTTTTCATCTTATTCCACGATTAAAGTTTGACCTTCATGACGAATATTCACTTTCTCGAAATGATTCAACAGTTCGATGATATCATCCAGACTCATGTTCTTCTCCAGTTGCAGGAAGAGACGGATATGGCGAGCCGACTCGTTCTGATAAGTTACCTGGAGATTGAAATGCCCGGCAATAGGAGTCAGGATATTCTGAAGCTCAGCGTTTTCGTAAACCAATGGGAGCTGGGCAAGACTTGCAGAATCTGCCTTTTCTTCTATGTTGGATTTCTGAGGAGCAGAAACCTGCTGGATAGAATCCTTTTGGGATGCCACGAGTTCGGTATTGTTCTTTTCTGATGCCTGATGAGAACGGGTTACCAGATGAATAGCAGCAAAAGTGATGCCGGAGACGACAAGGACGGCTGCAACGGCAGCCACCTTTCTCATCGGGCTCCAGAGAGGAAGCAGCTTGGCGGTTTGCTGGGTTTCTGCATTCTGACTCATCTCTTCTTTCTGCTGCTTTTCTTTCAGCTTCATCTCATCTTTCAGCTTCTCCCATTCTGCATCAATCGAAGGCATCTTCATCTTTTCCTTCGACTTGGCGAAATCCAGAGACTGTCGGGTCTCTACCAACTGCTGATAGAGTTCGTTCACTTCCTCATCGCCCAGAAGTTCATCCTTTTGGGTTTCGGAATACTTTTCTGGATGCTCCAGGAGATCGAGGAGCATATCCCATTTCTGAGAATCCATCTTCTGAGGATTTATGTCAGATAATTCATGTTTCATTTTCTTTTCTTTCTTCATTTTAGGGTTATTGTATAAGCGGATTGTAAATCCGCAAAATAAAGAGGTCGAACCTTTTTTAACGACGGATTGCAAATCCGTCGGAACACCTGGCGGAAGACTTTCTTGCGGCAAAGACTATCTTGTCGGAACGACTGGCGGATTATTTGCCTTTCAACTTTTCTCTGAGCGTTCGCAAACCTTTTACGATATGCTTGTTCACTGCCGAGACACTGATGCCCAGCTTCTCCGCCGTATTCTTATACGACATTCCTTCCCGATAGCACAATCGGATGACGGAAGCAGTCTGGTCGGTCAGGTCATGGTCGATGCAATCCACGGCAGCCAGCCATCGTTCTTCCAGACGAGAAGGTTCTTCCTCCGTCAATTTCTCTTCCGAGAGAGGAAGAAGCCGTTTCAGTCTTTCATCTCTCTTCTTTCTGGCTATGAGATTGATGCAGGCATTCTTCACGCTCCGCATCAGGTAAGCCCGGTCTGGAACCAGCTGTTTATCCCACAATCTGGAGAACACATCACTCACCACATCCCTCGCCTCCTCATTATCATGGAGCAAGGCAAAGGCGAAGCGATACATCTGCTCGTAATGGTCGTGGAACAGCCGTTCCATCCGCTGTTCATTTTCTTCTGTCATCACGTCATTTTCTTCTTGTTTCTACTCTTATATACAAGCTTTTCTGAAATCAATTACCCCTAAAATGAAGAAATCTTCTATTTTTTTGAAAAACCTATGCAAAGATAATCCTAATTTCATTATAAGACTAATAAATTATAGTTAAAAAACATATCTTCTCTTCATTTTTAAGTTAATTTATAAACAACTTAAAGAAGATTGTATTATCTTTGCAACGAAATAACTTAAAAGTTAAGCTTATGGAACAGAAGTACAACATAGAGCTTATAGAAGAGTATGAAGATATAAACTTCTATAGTATTCATCTTGAAGGAGAAGAACTCTCTGAATTTGAAAATTTCTTTGAGAAATTTCCAGAAGGATGTTCTTACGATGAAGAAATAGATGTTGTCATTTCATGGTTGGACAAAATCTCCGAACGAGGAGCTTTGGAACGTTATTTCCGTCCGGAAGGCCACTATGGAGATGGTGTTGGAGTTATCCCAATAGATATTGGTAACAAGATTCAACTCTACTGTATCAGATTATCTAACAATATTCTGATTTTCGGAAACGGAGGAGTCAAAGATGCTAAAAGTTGGCAACAAAGTACAACACTAGCTCCCTATGTAAAACTCTTGATAGATACAAGTCGTTTCATTCAATCGAGAATTAAAGATGGAACAATTGTATTAGTTGACAAAGAAATAATTGGAAATTTAAACTTTACAAGAAATGAAAAGAAGTAAGATTTTAGAAGAACGCCGCAAACATGTTGATCCTGAGATTCGCAAGTCTGTAGATTTGTCTTTCCAAATCGTAGATAGGATACATGACATTCTGGTTTCTAAAGGGATGAAGCAGAAAGACCTAGCCATTCTACTCGGAAAACGGGAAGCGGAAATAAGCAAATGGATGCGGGGAACACATAATTTTACAATAGACACTCTTGTATCTATTGAGGATGCTCTCCAAGCTCCTATATTAAATGTCGTCCATCAGGATTTAGAAATATGTGTATGATTTTTTTATCGGTCAAGCAAAGAGCAAGCCAATATGTTTTTGCCTTCGCTTGACCGATTGTCATATATTCATTGTTTATTAAGAGAGTTTCTTCCTAACAAAAACTACAAGCGGCTCTTTTCTTCATTACCAGCTCCAGTACCCTTGTACTTGCTGCGCTTGGCATTGAAATTATACGTAACCTGCAGGGAGATGCTACGAGTATAGTTGTAGCAGTCTTTCATGGTACCCGAACCCTGTCCATACATCGTCCAACGTTCCTTTGTAGTCTTGAAGATGTCATTTGCAGAAAGATAAATGATCCATGTGCGATTGGCAAACGACTTGTCGAACCGCAGATCGACGCTGTAATTACTCTTCATCATAAGAAATCCATCTGCATTGGGTGTTGCTGCATTCAGGCTGATAGCCGCGTTCATCGTTTCTGAAAGAGCAAAATTATTGTCGAGCGAGCACAACAGCAAAGGTCTGCTTAATGCCTTGCTGGCGCCATACTTCCTGGTATCGAAAAACTGCTGGTTATAATAGAATCCCCACGTAGGACGGAAGATGCCAAGCTTTGGCGAAACATTGACAGAAGCATAAAGCAGCTGCTTATGGTCGAAATTCAACGACGTACTATAAGCAAATTCCTTTCCAGGATAGATATACTTGGTCCACTCTATCACATCCTTCAGGTATTTATAACCTGCGGAAACATTCAGCCATTTATATATCATCATTGCCTCAGCATTGAACACCTTCTCCGGTTGCAAGGTAGGATTTCCGCCTTCATAAAGGAAACGGTTGTCAAACTGCATGAAGTTGCCCAACTGTCGATAACTTGGACGACTTATTTTCTCGTTAACATTCAACTGCCAATTCCAGTTACCTTTGTTCCATGATATGCTGAGGTTAGGAAAGAAGTTGCTGTATCTTCTGCTCACATCATCCTGCTTGACTCCACCAGAGAAATAGTCGCGAATGATATTCTCGTAGCGCATACCCAAACCAATGGTCCACTTGCTGAGGGACAGTTCATATTGTGCAAAGCCAGCAACATTTCTTTCATGGATATCCGTCTCTGTAGATGGCACCAACTGCTCTTCGTTCAGGAACGTTCCATGAGAGTCGGTCTTCGACAGCTCTGTTCCTACAGACATATTTCCTTTCCACAGAGGAATATTCACAACCAACTTGCCTGCCCACATATCGCTATTCTGACGATTGCTTGAGTGTACCTCCTGATTGCCCAACTCCTTGCTGCTTTCAATACTCTCATCACTACGTCTGTCATTAACCGCATAGTATGTGGCATTGAAATCGATGCCTACCTGCCCTATCTTTCCCACATAATAGATGTCCGCCTGATGTGAACCGAGATGAGGTTTTATAACCCCATTCTGCTGAATGCTACCCTGTGCCACACCGTTCAGAAACACATCCTGTTGGCTTGCACTATTCGTCCTGCCATTCAACATGCCATAGTAGCGATAAGAGCCACCAATGGAATTGCTGTCGTTGAGTGAATAGTCGGCTGAGAGATATTCCGACAAGAAGCGGTTGTTAGTATCCGAATGAATATGTTGGTCGTTGTGATAATGCTTGTCGGGCAAATTGATATCGGTGTTCAGAAGATTATCCTCACCAATATGATAGCCCCTCATCCATAAACTATTGGCTATCTCGAATTTCTTGGTCTGATACCGGGCGCTGACAAGCTCGTAATCCGACATCCATTTGTTGTATTTCCCAAAAGCATCCGCGCGTAAACTGAACCCATTGGCATGGCGCTCTTTGGTACGGATACGAATTACCGATTCCACCTCGGCATCATATTCTGAACCTGGACTTGTAATCACGGAAATCGACTTGATATTGTCGGGAGTGATGTTTACAATCTCATTATTGTCATTCACTCGCTTGTTGTTGATATAGACAATCGGTGTGCCTTTTCCAAACACGGATATCTTTTGTCCATCAACAGAGACACGGGGCAACAGGTTCAGGACATCAAAAGTGTTTGCCATCTTAGAAAGCAAGGTATGCTCTACGGCAACCTCCACTCCTCCAGGCGACATTTTATACTGAGGTCTTTCACCCTTCACTACAACTCCCTTGATAATCATCGTTTCAGGCTGCAATTTGATGATTCCCATTTCCGGATTGCCGTATATACGGTTGATTGTCTTATAACCAACGTATGTAATACGGGCTAAGACTTTCCGGGAATTACAAGGAATGACAAAACTTCCATTCTCATTACTCACACCATGTCCTACGATCGTAGAATCAATGGGCGACAACAAGGTTATATTTGCATATTCGGCAGCATTGCCACTCTCATCTATAATACGTCCCTTATAACGAAGTGTTGTCTTCTGCATACACTCCACCATGATATTATCCTCCACCTGCGTCATCCTGATGGGATAGAATCCTATCAGCTGCATGATGGCATCTGGAACACTCTGGTTTCTGATGCTCTTGGTTACCCTGAAATCCTCCAGTTCATCATACACGAAGTTGATGGTGTACTTATGCTGGCGGGCATTCAAATCCTTCAACGCCGCAGAGAACGACACATTATTATATTGTCGGGTAATGCGCTGGGCATAAGACTGCTGAACCCCAAACAGCAGGAAGAGAAGAAGAAGCTCTCTGATAAGCTTGCCGCTAACGGGCATTGGTTTCCAAAAATCTCTCATAAATATATCCTCCTATCTTATTTCACCAACAATGTACCGTCAATATACTCTATCTGTATGCGGTCGAAAGCATTCAAAATCTCCAGGTTCTGCTCCAAAGTCTTCGTCTTGTTCCAGTTGAAGAAGAGACGGATGTGCTGGGCACCGGCATCCACATACTCCACCTTGACATGATAGAAACCGGATAGCTGAGCCAGGATGGTTCCCAATTCAGCATCATCAAACACCACCGGCTTCATATCAAGCGAATCCTTGTTCTCTGCTGTTGCAGCACGAAGACTGTCGTTCGTCAGCGCCTGGGTTGTTGCCAGCTGTTCTGTCGCAGCCTTGTTATCCGCTGTCTGATCAGAAGCCGGGAACCCCAACCAGCCATTGTGAATCGCAGCCAAGGCTACCCCCGAAAGGAAGATGATGCCGACGATGGATGCAGCAATCTTCATCCGGTTACGATAAGCACCCTTGGATTTGCCGGCATCTATCGACATCTTATCCTCGTGATGAGCCTGAACAAACTCCTTCCAAGCCTCATCCACATCCACCTCCTTCGGATTGGCTTTCTTGCCAGCCATTCTCGCCATCGCCAGTTCATGGAAGAACTCCTTCACTTCCTCATCGGCAAGCAGGTGCTCCACCTGCTCGTCGGTATATTTCTCGGGATGCTCCTGCATGTCAAAGAGCATCATCCGCTTTTCTTCTTTACTCATGTTTGTCATTGTCTTGCTCATTTAAATTGTTCCTTAATCCAGTCCATCGCCTTCGAGAGATGATTGAATACCGTCACCTTGCTCACTCCCACTTCATCAGCCACCTCCTGATAAGATTTCTCCTGAAGATAGCGCAGACGGAAAATGAGTTGCCGGATAGGCGGTTCCAGGTCTTCGATGAGAAGCATCAGCCGGTCGAGCCGTTCATCGGTCTCTTCTGAGAGAATCACGTCGGCATCATCCAGCAGCAGCTTCGCCACCCTTTCCTTCATGCTCTTATGAGCTATCAGGTTGAGACAGCGGTTGCGTACGCTCCGCATCAAGTAACCATCCTCACTCCCAGGCACCAGAACCACATCATCGGCAAGAATCTGGGCGAATACTTCACTCACCACATCCTTGCTCTCGTCATCATCCGAAAGAATGCATCTGGCCAGATTGTACATCTTCACATAATGCTGACGGAATAACTGTTCTATGTCCTTTTTTCTGTTCATATACTATCTATACAGTTGAGCCAAGCGAAAAACTAAGCAAAACATCAACTTTTTTGTTTTTTCCTTTAAATCCGAACCGAAATCACCAAGATTCTCCCCGGATTGGAATGCAAAAGTACACAATCTATCAGAGATAAAAGACAAATGGTAAGGATAAATCGATTTTCAGTTGATTTATTTGTTCATTCCAACATTTTTTAGTACTTTTGCCCACCAAATTACGAACAAGTAAATAAGATTGGTATAAAAATAGGTATTACCAAAGTAAAGAATAGATTAGATAAAGGAGAATAAGATTATGTCAACGATTATTTATCCATCACCGATATTCGGTCCGGTAAACTCCCGCCGTCTGGGAGTTTCACTGGGCATCAACCTCATGCCATCTGATGGCAAGGTCTGCTCATTCGACTGCGTTTATTGCGAATGCGGATTCAACGCCGACTTCCGTCCTAAGAAGAAGCGCCCTACCCGCGAGGAGGTAAGAGAAGGATTGGAGAAGGTTCTGAAAGAGCGCCACGACAACAACCAGCCTCTGGACGACATTACCTTCGCAGGAAACGGTGAACCTACGGGACACCCAGACTTCAAGGGAATCGTGGAAGATACGATGGAACTCTGCAAGAAATATTTCCCTGAAGCACAAGTATCCGTACTCAGCAACGCCACCTATATATATAAGGAGGAAGTGAGAGAGGCGCTGATGCTCGTGGATAACAACATCCTGAAACTGGATACCGTGGATATGGATTACATCAAGAAGCTGGACCGCCCTCAGCAGCCTAACTACGACGTGAAGGATGTGATCAAATATCTGAAGATGTTCAAGGGGCACGTCATCATCCAGACCATGTTCCTGAGAGGTGACGGTTTGGACAATACCAGCGAGCATTTCGTAGCTCCTTGGCTGGAGGCAGTGAAAGACATCCAGCCTCAGCAGGTAATGGTTTATACCATCGCCCGCGAAACACCAGACAAGTTGCTGGAAAAGGCACCAAAGGTAGTTCTCGATGCCATCAAGGACCGTGTAGAGGCACTGGGCATCAAGTGTACAGCCAGCTATTAAGAGATAATCAGGATAAGAAAGAAAAGCAAGTAGAAAAAAGAAAGAATGAAAGCGAAAAGTAATATCCTTGTTATCAGCGATATGTGTGGCTACGGAAAGGTATCTGCCGCAGTTCAGATGCCTATCCTCTCTTATATGGGACTCGACGTGTTCAATCTGCCCACCATGCTCATCAGCAACACCTTCCCATACGGCAAGTATGCCATTCTGGAATGCACTTCGTATATCGAGGAAGCCTTGCAGAAGTGGAATGAACTGGGCATTCACTTCGATGCCATCACCACGGGTTTCATGGCTTCGGAGTGTCAGGCTAAGCTGGTGGCACGTTATTGCAGAGAACAGGCAGCACTGGGCACCGACATCTATGTGGATCCCGTGATGGGCGATTACGGCAAGCTCTATGGTGGAGCCAGTGAGAGTACCGTGAGATGCATGAAGGAGATGCTGAGCGTATCGCATCTCTGTTTTCCCAACTATACCGAGGCTTGCCTGCTGACGGATTCGGAATACAAGGAAGAGGGAATCTCGCAGAAGGAAGCCTATGAACTGATAGATAAACTGAGAGCCATCGGTTCCCACTCCGTGCTCATCACCTCGTGCATCGTAGAGGGTCAGCATGCCGTGGTAGGTTTCAATCATCTTACAGAAGAGTATTTCCTCCTGCCCTACGAAGAAATCCCTGTTCAGTTCCCGGGCACCGGCGACATCTTCTCCAGCATCATCGTGGGCAGACTGAAGGATGGCGATCATCTTCGCCATGCCACCCGCATCGCCATGGATACCCTGCGCAACTGGATAGACATCAACAAGAATGACAAGGACAAGAACCGCGGTATTCCTATAGAAAGACATCTGGGGGACTTGTAGATTGCCATTTAGCAAACACAGAAGCAAGGGAATACCAATTAAATTATAATGGAAAAGAAAGAAACAAATACACTCAGTATATTTCAGCGCCCGGTATGGGTAAGCCTGTTCGCCCTTACGGCTGCTATCTCGTGGGGATGGGCTTACCCATTGATTAAAATGGGAATGGAGGAATATCAGATTACAGCAGACATGACCGGAAGCAAGATGCTTTTTGCAGGCATCCGCTTCTTCATTTCCGGCATCATCATCCTGGCCATCGCCAGAAGCTCGCATCGTAAATTCGGATTCAAAAAGAATGCTGTTCAAGAGAATGTCTGGTTCCTTCTCCTCTATGCACTCCTCAACACCACCCTTCATTATGCTTTCTTCTATTTCGGACTCTCGCATAATGCAGGAGCACGTTCGGCGATACTCAATTCGATGAGCGTCTTCACGGTGGTTATCTTTGCCTGCATCTTCTTCAAGAGCGACAGGATGACGTGGCGAAAGGCATTGGGATGCATCATCGGCTTCCTGGGCATCCTTGCCTTGAACCTTGGCGGAAAGGAAAGCGGAAGTTTCACATTCCTGGGCGATGGTATGATTATCCTCAATGCCCTGTGTGGAGCCAGTGCTTCCCTGCTGACCCGAGGATTGAGCAAGAGGGTGGATGTTTTCGTAGGAACCGGTTATTCGTTGAGCATCGGTGGAGCCTTGCTGGTGATTCCTGCATTGTTAATGGGTGGATATCTGCCAGTCATCAGCTTCTGGGGCATCACCATCCTTCTGCTGCTCATTGCCATCTCAACCATCAGTTTCGCTCTCTACAACAAACTATTGAGCTGCAATCCCGTAGGAAAGGTAGCGATATACAATTCGCTCATCCCCGTAGTAGGAGCCATCACCTCCTGTCTCTGTCTTGGCGAAACCTTCTACTGGAAGTATCTGATAGCAGGCGCATTGGCTACTGCCGGAATTTATATCATCAATAAAGGGAAGAAATAAATTCCGGCTGTTGCCCATGCAACCCATATAGAAAGCAAAGCCAACTATTTCAAGATACCCGTTTCGCGCTCCTCATTGTTGATATTCCGCTGTATCTTACGGTATTCCTTTCCCCGATTGATATTCCAGGCAACACCGATACGGAACAAATTGCCTCCCGAATTGTCATAACCACGAACCTGCTTACGGAGCAAGGCGTTGACGATTTCTGCTGAATAAGATTTCGGATGAGCCATAAACGGATTATGCATATAGAGCGTAAAATCGAAATCACCTATATGATAACTGGCTGAGGCTGCCAATGAAGGAGGATTATGCCCGATGTTCTCTCCCTCCATAAAGTTCCAACCGTTATCAGCATACAGCATCACTGTCCATTTTCCCCAATATCCCTGTAATGTTCCACCATAATTATAAGCGGTATAACAATGACTGTACTCATCGCCCTTATTGAAAAAACGGTAAATACCTGCGTTCACAGATAATATAAGGTGGTCGGGGATAATGTCAAACCGGGTATCATTCGTAAGATACAACATATTACAATGGGGCTGATTCGCCTGGGTATAAAGAAACTGATCATCTTCCGTGCGGGTGTATTTCGCCAAATTACAATGACGATTGATGCGATAATTCAAGGTAAAATCAGTATTTATCCTTGGTTTACTAAAAGAGAATACCACCCAGTTCTCATATCTACTGTTAGGCTTAAGCGAAGGATTACCCACAGTCCATTCCATACTATTCTTTCGAATACGGGTATCCGAAATCATAGCTATCTGCGAAATATGCTGTGATAATTCACTTCCCAAGCGGATCTGAAACGAAGATGTCAAGGAATAAGCCAATGTGAGTTTCGGACGACAAAGCCAAAAGCTAAATTCCTCATCTCCCTGTCGATAAGACTGATTACTCAACCCGAAGCCAGCCACATAAGTTAAACGGGATGTTCCTTCCTTGAATTGTCCCAAACTTCCCTTGATTTGTGCAAAACCATAAATACCCAATGAACGGATACCATTCTCGCTAACCACATCACCCAAATACTGATTATCCATATATTTCCAGTTCAAGTTGGTTCCTGCAGAAAAAGTAAAGGGTTTCAACCGGTTTTCATAGATAGCCTCGGCTATGAGCGAATAGGTCTTTCCATCTACCTGATATTGATAGGGTTCGCCCTCACCTTCATAATAGGCTCCTTTGGTGTGGATATAAGTGCCCAAAACATCTGCCGACAAAGACTGATGCTTGCCCAACTGATGATAGAAATACAAATCGAGAGCAGGAGTAAAATCCCTACCCTTGCTGGTTCTGTAAACAGGATACGCAGGCTTTCCAGATTCAGAAAACCACATCTCATTCGATGTATAAGGCTGATTGCTGAAATCCGTGGTAAGCGTTGTCTGGAATACATATAAGGCAGAATCAGCCAGATTATACTTCAACTGCAATGTATTACCATAATTTTGAGTTGCCCCATTCATGATTTTTCGAGATATCTGATACTCAGAACCATCATGTAGAAGATACTGAGCATCCTCATTATATTCGGATGCCTTATTATCCACATAAGTCTGCTCATATAAAATATTCAATTGACTCTTGCCCCTATTGACGGATGCATAGACATCGTTAGAACCGAGCTTGGTAGTTAGCGCATTGGTCAGGTTGAAGCCCAAACTGCCACCCGATGAAGCCCTGCGGGTATGAATATCTATCACGTATGCAATATTCTTTCCATATCTTACACCAGGGCTATCGATATAATCTACACTCATAATAGAAGCTACATCCAGCATCTGGATGTCATGCATATTGGCGAGAATGCCATTGATACGAATCTGCACTTCTCCTTTATTATCGGTAGCAGAAATGGAACGGCCAGCCTCATCAACCCTGATATGAGGCAAAGCCAACTTTCCCAAAAGCGAAAAGCCAGAAAAAGAACGCTGCTTCTGAATATCGCTTGGGAATATCAACTTGCCATCTTCCTTGTTGACTACTCGTGCCGCCTTCACAACAACCTCTTGCAAGGCTATAGAATCATTCGATACCTTTTGGATCTCCTGGGCACGTATTTCTGCACAAGAGATCAATGCCCACAGCATCACCATAGCTGTTAACAATTTACTTTTCTTCATTGTCATCATATACTTTTCTAAAACTTGTTTTCTGCTGCAAAGGTATCAAAAAGAGAAGACCGAAGCGAAAAATATGGCTGACATGAGTCTGACATTTATCAATTAACGAATATTATATCTAGTTTTATACCATCTTTCATAGAATTTCTGTACTTTTGCATTTGAATCTTTAAACAGTATATCATTTAAACAGAATAGATAATATGAAACTGAAAGCATATCATTCCATCCTCATCTTTGCCATCCTTGTGATGTCTGCGGCATTCTCCAGCGTAAGCAACTACCGCAAGGCACAGTATGCCATTGTACAAGATATGAACAAAGCTTTGGCTCTGACTCTTCAGGAAAATAAATATCAATGGATTACGCCTGATACCATCCAGAGCTACCGCTCACATCTCAGCATCGACCTGCTGAAATCGACCAGTAATCTCTGCTATGTGATGGAAGACAGAAGAAGAGGCAAGAACAATTCCCAACTGGTAAATAGCGCCAACCAGCTCAGCAGCAAAGAGATGCTTCTCAACGAGCATTCTATCCAAAGTTATGCTAACTGTTCGATGGCAGATGTTTTCTGCATGAGCAACCAGCGGACACCTTTGACGCTTACTCTCATGGCTATGATTTGGGCTATTGCATCGTTATACTATCATCTCAGAAAACAACCCTGGAATCATGAGGCTGATATGTTCGGCACCATGTGCTATTCTCAAGACGAGGATTCCTTCTACAATCAGGAAAACGGACAAGCCATCAAGTTTACTCCGATGCAGCACCAGCTGATGCAACTCTTCTTCAACAATACACATCATCAACTCTCCAAACAGGAGATATGTGATGCTCTTTGGCCCAAGAAACCGGATGCCAGCGAAACGCTCTATACCTTGATTCGCCGTATCAAACCGGTGATTGAGCAGAATAGCAACCTCATGATTGAATCGGAAAGAGGCAAGTCTTATCGACTGATTATCAGATAAGTTCAGAAATGTCAGCCAAATGTCATACTTATTATTTGGCAGTTTCCCATCTTCTTCATACCTTTGCAGCTAAAATACAAAAGAAGCAAAGATATGAAGAAGTTTTTTTTGATAGCAGTTGTCTTGCTGATGATGATAAACTTCATCATCAACTATCACCATGAGGTTACGAAAGAGCAGCATACACCGATGGCGGATTTCAAAACCAAGGTAGAGATGGCACCCATGAAGGAATACAATGACCCTGACTTCGGCTACGTTATCAAGTATCCTTGCTTCTTCCAGCAGGAGGATACTTCGGTATCGGGATACCAGGGCTATGCCCGCTTCTCATTCACTAATCATGCCAACATCATCCTGGAGAGTTACGTTACCCCCAACAATAGCAACACCCTCCAGGCTTGTGCAGATTCTCTAGCCCAGAAGCTTCATTCGGAGCGGACGATGCAGGCATCGAATAAGGCATTCATCCTCTCCGGTCCTGTCTATGAAAACGGAGTAAGAGTAGATGGCTACAGTCATTACGATAAATTCATCAAAAGTGGCAGAATACTCTTCGTCTATTCTCTCACCTATCCCGACAGCTACAAGCCAGCCATGCCCCGATTGTTCAAACTCATAGACGACTGGAAGGTTTTAGGGGCATATTAATCAGCCTTGAAGATATCCTCACGAGCCTCTTGGGATTGTATAAAAACAGTTTTCAAAGAAGATAAAAGCACTTGATTATTTGCATATATCAAATAACAATAGTTCGTTAATAATTCAATAATGTGCTAAGCAGCTATACGCTGTAAGCACGAGAGATCTTTGAAAATCTTGCTAATTAAAGTTCGGTTCGGGGTGTACCCACTTGCTTTAAAAATTCGTTTCACCAGATAAATGTTGGTCATCAGTGACTTGAATAAAGACATAGAATATTCCATTCCCATCTCCTTCATAGTTACCTTGGCAACATTAGTGATGTGAACGAAGCATTGAAAGCAAAATTCGATCTGGAACCTGGTTCTATAATAAAGAAGTACCTCTTCACCCGAAAGTGAGGTGTCTGTAGAGAAGAATAGTTTCTTCTTGCCATTCGGCATCTGCCAGATGACAAGTCTAACTTTACACCTGAGTGCCTTGGAATAGGCTATCAAAGTATAAGCTGTTCCTTCTATATCTTTCATCTCCATCTTCTCCATTCGAGTGAGGTCAAGATTCTTCATATCAATCTTGCCATCCTTGGTCTTGGGGCGACCACGTTTTCCAGTACGTGGACCAGCATAGACATAAAAGAGACAAGCATTGTCACGAAAGCGGCTTATCAAAGAGAACCCTTCTTTCTTTATCCCATTAACAAATGTACTTGTAGAGAAGTAAGCATCTGCAACAATGAGGGTTGAGAGTTTGAGAAGTTCCTTGCGGTAACGCTTAATGAGTTACAGAAAATCAGCGACTTGACCAACTTTTTATAGTTAAGTTTTCATAAGCATTTCTTAATATAAGTTATTGATTTACAGACGATTAAATGTTAATTTAACGCAGTATTGCTCTATGGTATTGTTTTATTATAGATAATTAACTCAACTTTCGCGTGTACGAAAGTTGAGTAACCATACTTTCAGAAATTGAATCTTCCAAGATTAAAATTTTCTTAATATTTTTTGTCATTTCAAATAAAAGCCGTAACTTTGCGATGTGCTTGCAAGAAAAGGCAAAGAATTGCCATTCTTCATATATGGTACAAACAAAAAGTCTAACCCATTAAATTTAGAAAACCATGCTAAATAAGAAAGTAGAAGAGGCGCTCAACGCCCAGATTAATGCAGAGATGTGGTCAGCTTACCTATATTTGTCTATGGCGGCATATTGCCATGCCAACGGCAACCCAGGTATGGGTAACTGGTTCCAGGTTCAGTTTCAGGAGGAGCAAGACCATGCCAAGATTATGTTCAATTACATCATCCAGCGTGGCGGTCACGTGGAATTGAAGGCTATAGATGCCGTTCCTACCACATGGGAGAATCCATTGGATGTCTTCGAGTCAACCTTGGCACACGAGCAGAAGGTTACCTCCCTCATCAACAACCTCTTCGCTCTCACTACCCAGGAGAATGACTATGCCACACAGAGCATGCTCAAGTGGTTTGTAGATGAGCAGGTGGAGGAAGAGGAGAACGCCCAGAACATCATCGACAACCTTCGCATGATCAAGGACAACGGCTATGGTCTATACATGCTCGACAAGGAGCTTGGCGCAAGAGTCTATACCCAGGCAGCGCCATTGGCCAACAAGGCGTAAAATGACTGAACTTTCGCATATGGGGAAGTTAAGTGAAGTTAGGGAAGTTAGAAGGAAGTTAAGGGACAAATGTCCTACGTTTTACGCTAGAAGACAATTGTCCCTTAACTTCCCGAACGACCGTAGGGAGTGACAACTTCTTTAACTTCAATCAATTCCCTCACTTGCGAAACTTGAATAAAATGAGTATATAAATTTGCGGTGAAATAGTGAATGATTGCGTATGAAGAAGAACCAAATTATAGAAGCGATGCACAACAATTGTATGAGATAGACCCTCACGCAAAGGCTATCCTTTTCGGTTCTCGCGCCAGAGGTACAGAACACGAAGGAAGCGATTGGGACATTCTTGTTCTTCTCGACAAGCCAAAGGTCACTCTGCAAGATTACGACAAGTATTCCTATCCACTAAGAGAATTAGGATGGGATATTGATGAAACTATCAATCCTGTCCTATTCTCACAAAAAGAATGGGAAGAAAACCGTCATACCTTATTTAATCATAATGTAACAAGGGAAGGGATTGCAATATGATAAAGGGAGTTACAAAAATTACTGCACAACAGCCGCTTTACGAGCGCACAACACGTGGCAGATAACCGCACAACAGCTGATGTGCGATTGCATAACAGCTGTTGTGCGGCTGACGATACTATCTCTTTCGACAACTATTCCTATCTTTTCCAACAACTTATCCTATCTCTTACGACAACTTATCCTATCTTTTCCAACAACTATTTCTGTCATTTCAAACCGCCAATCACAGTATTTCCAAATTCTATCTGTATTTCTTTCCTCTTTTCTTCTTGATTCTCAGAATAATTGTTTATCTTTGCGACGTCAACCAGACAATAATGGGTGATAACAAGAACATTTTATTCTTGCTGACATAAAACTGAGAAAACTATGGCTATAAAATATGAAATACATTATCTTCCCAATGCTGGAGGAAATGAAGAGACACGCCGATTCGCCCATATCTTTGAGCAACCTGCGATGACAGACAAGCAGATGATAGAACGAATAGCCCAACATAGCTGTTTGGGAAAGGGAGAAGTGGCTACTGTCTTCATGCAACTGCGTGACATTATCGAAGAAGACCTGCAGGATGGAAAGCGTATCAACATCCCGGAAATCGGATACCTCTCACTCTCGGTAAATCTGGATATGGATGAACTGAAGCCTGACAGCAAGGTGAGAGCCGACTACGTTAGCGTAAGGGGCATCAAGTTCCGCCCCAATGAAGACCTGCTGAAACAGGTGAAGCATCATACTCATTTCGAGAAATCGCAATATACTTCCCGCTCCTACCCTTTCTCTGAAGATACCTTGAAGGAGAAAATAAGAGAGTATATGAAAAGCCATCGCTCCATCAACCGCAGAACCCTGGAAATGGAATTTCATATCCGCAAACAGACTGCACTCAACTGGTTGAAGCAACTGGAAAAATCCGGTTTCCTGATTAAAGAAGGTTCACGCAATGCTCCGGTTTATTTCCTGGCAGAAGAATAGAAACCTGCATCAGGATTATCGGCTATAGCCATAGGAAATAGCCTGAAATCAAGCTTTTCGTAATCTACAACCAAAAGATAAAATAATATGCCCAATAAAGAAGAAAAAAGAATAACAGAGCAGAGCTCGCTCTACGAACATCTGGAAAAGATGAGCGTAGCTGAACTCACCGCTCATATCAATGAAGAAAACAAGAAGGTGGCTCTGGCAATAGAAGAAGCATTACACGCCATCAACCAACTGATTTCCGCCATCGAAGGGCAGCTGAAGAAGGGCGGAAGACTCTTCTATGCCGGTTGCGGAACGGGCGGAAGACTGGCTACCCTCGATACCATAGAAGTACAGAACACCTATGGCATCGACGGTTCGCAGATACAAGCCATCTTCCCTGGAGGCATCGGCTGCCTTACGCAAACCAGGGAATCAAGAGAAGACGACCTGGAGAATGGTTGGCACCAGCTCTGCGATAAACATATCTCAAAGCAGGATTTCGTACTCGGTTTTTCTGCCAGCGGCACAACCCCATTCGTGCTTTCCATCTTGCAGCATTGCAAGAAAGAAGGCATTCCTACGGGTTGCATCGTCAACAATCCCCACTCTCCCATCGCCCAAGCAGCCGATTATCCCGTAGAAGTCATCACAGGACCGGAATTTGTAACGGGAAGCACTCGCATGAAAGCAGGCTCATCGCAGAAGATGATTCTGGACATGATAAGCACTTCCCTTCAGATCAGGCAAGGACGGGTGGAAGGCAACAAGATGGTGAACGCCAAACTCATCAACCATAAACTCATCGACCGTGCCTGCCGCATCTTCATGGAACGCAATCCGCAATATACGGACTACGAAGAAGTGAAACAGCTGATTCTGGAATCAGGAAGCGTGAAGAAGGCAGAAGAGAAATTACATCTTCTCGGTGCCGTACATGTCGTTCCACCAACTGGCATCATCCTGTAACCACTTGGCAAACCAGGCGAAGATAGTATCTTGCCACTTGAGGCGCTTCTCATAGTCTATGATGTGATGGTCCTGATCTTTTACCAATACCATCGCTGTTGGACGGCCGAGGAGCTTCAATGCATTATAGAGCTGGATACTCTCGCCCACCGGTACATTGTTATCGGCAGTACCATGCACAAAGAGCAATGGTGTATGAATCTTATCAGCATTGTAGAGCGGACTCTGATCAACAAAGAGATGCTTGTTGGTCCAAGGATACTCATTCGCCATGGAAACTTCGCTATAGCTGTAGCCCCAATAACCCTCGCCCCAATAGCTGGTATGATCGCTGATACCGGCATGAGAGATGGCTGCAGCAAAGAGGTCGGTCTTGGTCTGCAAGTACTGGGTCATGAATCCACCATAGCTTGCACCGATACATCCTATCTTCTTACTGTTCACGAAGTTATGTTCCTTACAGAAAGCCTGTGTGCTGGCAATGATGTCTTCTGCCACGCCCTCGCCTGCCGTATCCACATGGCGGGCAGAAAACTTCTGACCGAAACCGGTAGCACCGCTAGGATTAACCACCAGAACAACATATCCCATCGCTGCATATACATGATGAGGATAGCGACTCTGGAACATACGGGTGGTAGGACTGCAACCGCCGTAGTAATTCACAATCATAGGATATTTCTTCGAAGCATCGAAGTGAGGAGGCAGATAGTAACGGCAGCAGAGTGTATCGCCACGAGAGTTCACATAGTTCCATGCCTTGCATTCGCCCAGCTCGATGTCCTTCAGCAGTCGGGCACTGAGATCATCCACCAGCAGAGCCTTCTGTGCCTTGGTATTCATCTTGTAGAGACGGTCGGCATTGGAAGCACTCTGACCAGAGAACGCCATTTCCGGAGCAGCCGCTGCAATGGAGAAGCTCTTGATATTCTCTTCCGGAGTCTTCAGGAGAGTGAACTTTCCGGTCTTAGGATTGAGCTGGAAGAGATGCATGCAGTCTTTATCCTCGGCAGTAAAATAGATGTTTCCATCCGCCTTACTCCAATCCACGCTCTGCACGTTAGGGTTGAAATCCCTGGTCATCGGTTTCACCTTCTTGTCTGCCAAAGTCATCAGATAGAGCTGTGTATCTATCATGCTTGGTGTCTGTCCCTCTTCTACATTCTTTCCGATGCCATTGAAAGCCTCAGGCGAACCGGTTATGAGGATGCTCTTGCCGTCTGGCGAGAACTGGGCACTATTGATGAATTCTCCCTTCTCTACCAAAGTCTCCACGCTCATGTCGTTCAGATTGAGACGATAGAGGGAATTGAGCGTTGTTGGACGCTTGGTAAGACGCTCCTCGCTCTTGCCGATGAGCAGATAGCGGGAGTCGGCAGAGATATCATTGAGATATACATTGTGATAGCCGAAAGTAAGCGGCTGGAGAATGCCCGATGCCAAATCATACTTGGCAAGATAGCTGCGGTTTCTCCATCCAGGCTGGCGGTCATCAGGCTCCTTTACATCAAACACCTGAGCATCCTGCTTTCTACCCTCCATATAAAGCGTATAGATAAGCGATTTCTCATCAGGAGTAAACTGGAACCAGCCTTCCGGAATATTAGCCGCCATCACCTCGCGCTCCATATTCAGCGGATTGATGGTGATAAGCTGCATGGCTCCGTCTGCCTTTCCTTCTCCGGCGATGGCATTGTCGCCCGCCTTCTCGGTAAAATACATCTTGTTGGTGCGAGGCATCCATCTTACGTTCTCCTCAAAGGAAGCAACGACCTTGTTGGTCTGGCTGTTTCTCAGCTCGTTGATGCTATGCTTCTTGCCCTGACGGTCTACCCAAGTCTTGCGCACAATCATAAACTTGCCATTTGGCGAAAGTGCCACACTTGAATAGTTTGGCATGCAGATTGCATCATATATATTAAGGGTGCGCTTGGTATTGGCAGAAGCCTCGCCCACGCTCAGCTGCTTGCCATCGGCAGCAGTAACGCTCACCTTGAAATCCTTGGCAGCATCCTTGTCTGCAGTCTTATCGGAAGACGAATCAGATGCGGTGAGATATTTGATGACCACAGTATGGGTAGAAGGCAGCAAGACGGTCTCAGCCTTGTCAGCATTCACCTTCACCTGCTCGCCATCTACGAAGAGGCGGTATTGCTTCAAGCCCTTTACCTCTACAGTAGCCTTGGTACGGCTGGTGTTATATACGGTGAAGGAAGCCAGATGGAGTGCATTCTGCTTGGCATTATCAGCCAAGAGCTGAGAAGCAGCCACTTCCTTGCCATTATTCAATAGGTTGAACGATAATGGAGAGTCTAATACCCCCTCCATTGCAAACTTTTCTCCCTTCACATTTACGCTGTCTGCCATCCAGGGAGTAGACACAGGGAATGGACCCACATACTTCAGTTTCTGCACCTCGATAGTATCGGCATTGGCAGAAAGCGAAGCACAGAGAGCTGCGCTGAAAGTGAGAGCCAAGAGGCTCTTTCTTGTTGTTTTCATCATGATTTATTTCAATTATATTAAATTTTCTGCGAAATTACAAATAAAAGTTGAGATAAGCGAAACTTTCGCTTACATTTTTTGCTTTTTATCGGGATTATTCTGTTTTTATGTTATCTGAACGTTAAGAAGAGCTTTCAGAAAGTTATAGTTGGGTTAAACCCCTATTCCGTTCATTGTCATTCCAAAAAATCCATTTACCTTTGCATCGTCAAACAGAAAAAGAAAGAAGTATTAAAACTAAAAAAAGATTGTTATGAACAAGAAAAATATGATAATACTGAGCTCTTTGCTCGTATGTTCGCTCGAAAGTTTCGCACAGAACCAGGTTGAGGCTACTGATTCCATCTGGAAGGATATGGACCTGGATGCTGTAACCGTGGTTGCCTCCAAGCCTTTGGTTAAGATGGAGACCGACAAGATGACCTACAACGTAGAGCAGGATGCCGATGCCAAGGCTTCTACCGTACTCGATATGCTGCGCAAGGTTCCGATGGTAACTGTAGACGGACAGGACAACATCACCGTGAATGGTTCTTCCAGCTTCA
This sequence comes from Prevotella sp. LCP21S3_D2, assembly GCF_052118345.1. Taxonomy (NCBI): domain Bacteria; kingdom Pseudomonadati; phylum Bacteroidota; class Bacteroidia; order Bacteroidales; family Prevotellaceae; genus Prevotella; species Prevotella sp. LCP21S3_D2. The sequence goes on from NZ_JBQKHJ010000009.1 coordinate 93,662, forward strand.
AGGTATACGTAGACGGAAAGCCGAATCCCATGTTCTCTGCCAACCCATCGCAGATATTCAAGGCGATGCCTGCCAACATGGTGAAGAACATAGAAGTGATTACCAACCCTGGAGCCAAATATGATGCAGAAGGAACGGGCGGAGTGCTCAACATCGTACTCAACAAGCAGACCTTGGGCGGAGCTGGAAGCAGCGACCTCAGCAATGGATATAACGGCAACATCAGTGCCGCTACCGGCAATCAGGCTCAGCGTATCTCTGCCTTCATCAGCGGTCAGCAGGGCAAACTCACCTACAGTGCCAACGGTATGTACAACTATCAGAAGATGAACGGTACAACCATCTCCTTCGACCGTACGCAGAAAGACGGAAGCCTGATGAACTACTATCAGAAATCAGACATGAAGCAGCCGTTCTCGATGGGTAACATCAGTCTCAGCTATGAACTCGATTCGCTGAGCAACATCAGCGCCACGGCTGGCTTGACCACCTTCGGTCAGAAGCTGAACGGTCATCCGCTTACCCAGATGTCTGGCGGCATCTATGGCAAGGGCTTCGAATATGGCAACGAAATGAAGCAGGATCTGGACAACACTTCTTTCAATGGAAGCATCGACTATCAGAGATTCTTCAACAAGGAGCGAACCAACTACCTCATCCTCAGCTATCTCTTCAGCACCAACCCTACCCATATCGACAACTATACGTTCTACGATGACATCAGTCAGGTAACGGGAATTCAGCTCCACGACCTGCTCTCAAAGAGCAAAACCCGTGGCACTGAGCATACCTTCCAGGCAGACTTCACCCACTCGCTCAGCGAGACACAGCGCTTGAACTTCGGCGCCAAATACATCGCCCGCACCAACAAGAGCGATTCCCGCTACTATGATGTAGCAGCCGATAAGACCGAGACTCTGAACCCAGCCAACAGCATGGAATACAAGAACACCCAGAATATTCTGGCTGCATACGCTGAATGGAAAGGAAACTTCGGAAAATGGGGAACGATGATGGGAACCCGCTACGAGCAGACCTGGGAAAAGGTGAAGTTTGAACAGGGCAAGGGCGATGACTTCGACAAACAGTACGGCAATCTCGTACCTAGCGCCAGCCTTTCCTACAACATCGCTCCAGGCATGAACATCGGACTGAACTATCAGCTGCGCATCACCCGTCCTGGCATCACTTATCTGAATCCATACATAGACCGAAGTAATCCTACTGCCATCTCCTATGGCAATACAGATCTCGACGTGGTGAAGTCGCATCAGCTGAACATGGTATTCAATTACTATAACCAGCGATTCATGTTGAGCACCACCCTGGGTTACGGATTCTGCGACAACAAGATAGAGCAGTATTCCTTCCTCGATGCCGACAACCTGCTCAACACCACCTACGGCAATGTTTCGAAGACCCGCAACGCCAGCATGAATGTATTCATCAATTGGCTGATGTTCAAGAAAACAAGACTGATGCTGAACGAGAGCTTGAGCTACAACGATTTGCGCAGCGATGCCCTGGGATGGAAGAACAACGGATGGAACAGCAGCACGATGATCAACCTGCAACAGACCCTGCCTTGGGAACTGCAATGGACCGTGGGTAGCATCATCCAGACCAAGCAGCATAATCTGCAGGGCTATCAGAGCGGTATGTCGTTCTTCTATACCACCCTCTCCAAATCTATCGTGAAGGATAAGCTTGACCTGAGTCTGATGTTCCTCACTCCTACCGACGACAAGCTCAACATCAAGCAGAAGACCGTGGGTTCGGATTACGTACAGAACATGACCGTAAAAGTGCCATTGCGCCAGATCAGTCTTACCCTGACATGGAAGTTCGGAAACACCAAGAAGCAATTCCAGCAGGCGAAGTCAAACATCAAGAATGACTTCCAGGAAGAGCAACAAGGAATCCAGACAGGAGGAATGGAGAAATAATAAAAACGGAAAAATCAGCAGGAAGACTCTTTTCTGCTGATTTTTCCGTTCTATACAACTGATTGTTTTTTATAATCTGATAGCTAAATCAATACCTGTCGGAGCTACCGAAAGACTGATATTGTCATTGATATCCTTCTCTTTCTCTCCATCACTCTCCTTTCCTTTCTTCTTGTTCTTTCCCAAAATCCAGTCGCCTATCAGATAGCCGGCTTCTGCTGAGGCTACACCGATGGCAGCACCCGCCACGACATCTTCCCAATGATGGCGATTGCGGCGCACTCTATCCACAGCCACTCCCGTAGCCACCGCATAGCCCGCCACACCAATCCAGGGTGAAACCTTGCGATATTCGTGCATCAATGTGGTGGCACCGCAGAAAGCCACAGAGGTATGTCCGGAAGGAAACGACTCGTTATCAGTCCCATCGGGTCTCATCTTGTGTATCGACTTCTTGAGCGAATAGGTTACAGCCGCATTGACGCCGAACGAGAGCACCGAAACAGCAATCCTTCGCTTCCAGGAACTCTCAGCCTCCACGCCCAACATCTTCAATCCAAAGACAGATGCCGTTGGCACCAGGCGCAGGACATCATCGATTCCATCACCATGATAGCGCTTGTAATGGGTAGTCTGCTCTATAGGAACCGTTGTATTCTGCCCCATGGTTATCATCATATTCTGCGAAAATACAGGGGCAGGAATCATCATGATTCCACCTATTAATATCTTTCTTATTCTTTTCATATTCATGTTAATATGGCGTACCCGGCATGTATGGCGAAAAGGGAAGCCATTTCCATTTTGCTTCCATTTTTATCCTAGATTTCTTCTACTATCTCGCTCATGTCCTTGCGCTTCTTCTCGGCATGAGGACAATCTTCTGCAATATGCCCGATAGGAATAATAACAACTGCCTCATAGCCCTCACGAGGGAAAAGCTGTTGCATCTTATCGGTATCGTAATTGCATACCCAGCAGGTTCCAAGTCCACGCTCGGTGGCTGCCAGACAAAGATGCTCTGTAGCGATGGCTACATCAATATCTCCATGAGACTTCTCATCATATCTGCGAACCCAGTTTTCATTCACGTTTTTCATGCCCACGATATACATCGGTGCTGTTTTAAACCACTCACGATCGTAGCATTCCTGCAATTTCTCCTTAGCCTCTGCAGAACGGACGATGAGCCAATGCCAAGGCTGTCTGTTCACTGCCGATGGAGCCAGTCGCACACACTCCATTATGTAATCCAAATCCTCCTGGCTTACAGCCTCAGAGGTAAACTTACGAGCCGAGAATCTCGACTGGCTCAATGATAACATATCTTTCATATCGTTCTGATTTTACGATTATTCTAATCTAAATTATGGGCACAAAGTTAAGAAAAAATTACGGAACAACCAAAAAACAAGGATAAAAGATAATAGGTTTCGGATTATTTTTCGTAATTTTGCAGATTGTACAAGAAATCGTTGTTAATATTAAAGGAAATGATAGGATTAGCAGATTGCAACAACTTCTACTGTTCGTGCGAACGAGTGTTTCGCCCCGACCTGATAGGGAAGCCCGTGGTTGTCTTGAGTAACAACGACGGGTGCATTATCGCACGCTCTGAAGAAGCCAAGGCTTTAGGCTACAAGATGGGCGACCCATTCTATCAGGTAAAGGAAAAGCTGGAGGCTGAAGGCGTAGCTATCTTCTCCAGCAACTATACGCTCTATGGTTCTCTATCCAACCGCGTGATGTCGATGCTATCGCACTACTCACCCCATATCGACCAATACTCCATCGACGAGAGTTTCTTCGAAGTGGACAGTTCTATGGCAGAGTCATTCTTCAGGGAATATCTGAAGAAAACTTCTACTTCTCCTGATTATGAATCTTCAGATCACGAATCTCTCCTCCACCGATATGGAGCCAGGATTTCGGCTGATGTGCTCCGAGCCGTGGGCATCCCTATCTCCATCGGAATCGCAGAAACGAAGACTCTGGCAAAAATCGGTTCTAAATTCGCCAAGAAATACAAGGGATATCAGGGCTGTTGTCTCATCGACACAGACGAACGGAGACGCAAGGCGCTGTCTCTCTTCCCCGTAGAAGACGTATGGGGAATAGGCAGGCAGATAGCCCGGAAGCTCGACTATATGGGAATCCGAACTGCTGCCCAGTTTGCGGAAAAGAAAGAAAGTTGGGTGCGCAGCCATTTCAACATCACCACCGTCAGGACCTGGAAGGAACTGAACGGAGAGAGTTGCATCAGCATCGAGGAACTGCCGCAGAAGAAGAGCATCTGCACCAGCAGGAGTTTTGCCGACGAGGGCATTACTGACAAGAACGTGATAGAAGAAGCCGTGGCTAATTTCGCTGTACGCTGTACTGAAAAATTAAGGAGGCAAGGTAGCGTATGCCAGGGTATTACCGTGTTCGCATGGACCTCCAGATTCAATGAGAACGTGCCCGAATATACCATCCACGACTCCCTCACCCTACCCATCGCCACCAATGCGCAGGACGAGATTGTGGGTGCCGCCCTCACTATTCTCCGCGCCAAATATCCGAAACCAATGACAGACAGCAGAGCTGACCGCCCAGGAATGTCATTCAATTTCAAGAAAGCAGGCGTTATCCTGTGGCAAATCTCCCCCGACAATCCTCGCCAGCAGGACCTCTTCGACCCTATCGACCGAAGCAAGCAAAAGGCACTGATGGAAGCCATCGATGCCATCAACCGGAAGAACGGCTATGGAACCATCCGTCAAGCCGTACAGGGAAACGGTTGCCGATTCGACTTGAAGCGGGAATATATGTCGAAACGGTTCACTACAGACATCAATGAAATTCTGAAAGTAAAGAGCAAATAAACGAAATGGAGAATAAAGACAAGATAAAACTGACGATTCATCCTGCGGAATTCGGAGCCAAAATGCCGATTCCGCTGGCTGAACAAAGCGTAAAAGCCGGCTTCCCTTCGCCGGCACAAGACTATATGGAGGGAGAAATAGACCTCAACGATATTCTGGTTCGCCATCGTGAGGCAACTTTTTACGTGCGTGTTTCGGGCGACAGCATGAAGGATGCAGGCATTTTTGACGGTGACCTCGCTGTGGTTGACCGGCAGATAGAACCCTCTAACGGCAACTTCGTCATCGCCTTCGTGGATGGCGAATTCACCATTAAACAATTCAAAATGGACGAAAGCGGAACCTTTGGCTGGCTCATCCCATGGAACAGTGATTTCTCTCCTATCCGGGTAGATGAAACCAACCGGTTCATGGTTTGGGGCGTGGTGACCTATGTGATTCATCAGATTGCTGAATAGTTTTAAGTTAAAGAACGTAAAATAATTAATCACTTTCGGTATTTTTTATTACTTTTGTTGGCTAAAATGTGGCATTTCAATACTGCATTAAACACAAATTAATAAAAAATAATAAAACAAAATCATCAAAAAAAGCCATGGAATACGCTTTATATAGATACGAGTTTGAGGTCATAGAGAAGAAAGACTCCTCCATAAACCTATTCCCCGAGCTATCGGAGAGTTTCAACCCAAGACAGGCGTTCGAGAAAAAGAGCGAACTGCTCAACTATCTGCTGGAAAATGACTATCAGATGCTCCTTGCCGAACAAAATCAGCAGGCTGCCGAACCAAATCAGCAGGTTGCCGAGCGTTGTCCCTTTCCTGTTAATCCGGCTAGCGCAAAAACTGAGCTAGCCTTTCCCTTTGATTCGGCTAGCGTAAAACCAACGCTAACCTTCACCAGCAGCAGAAAGAAAAAGCTCTACCACAAATACACTTCTGCACCGAAGGATGGATTTGCCATCCTGGAACTAGCCCGCTGTAGAAGCATAAGCCATCGTCCGAAACCCTTTTTGGATAAAGCCGTGATAGAAGACGACTACGAGTCACTTCACATCATCATAGACAACCGCGGCACCTATCAGCGTGTAGCCATCGAAGTGAAATCTTCCGTATTCAAAAAGACCGATACCGTGGCCGATTCACTTGCCCGTGCCCTGAGCAAGGCTTTTGCCCGCTATGGACTCCTGGTGAAAGTGGTGCCCATCCGCGATGACAAGCACTTCTGGAGTTTAGTGAGCGACAGAAAGCAGTTTCCACGTGGTTTCAATAAACTGTGTGTAAAGTTCCCACAAATCAACGACCCAAAAGTAACCGAAGCTATGAGACGTGCCAATATCATCTATCGTGAAATGTTTCATTCCAATCTCGTTATCATACAAGAATCGTCTGAGGGAGAAAAACTCAGTTTCAACGAAGAAGACGAGAAACAGAGAGAATACATGAAACTTTGCGCAGAAAATGCCGACAGCATCCAGGTATCGCCAATAGGCGCCCGCCCTATCACGCTTGGAGGAAAAACTGCCAAGACGCAACAGATGACTGATGCGGAACGTAAAAACATCGAGGATGTGAATCACGAGATAGGGCTCTTTGATGGCGACCCAATTCAATCCACCCAATCATTCATGGACAAAGCATACGGTAAAGCATGACACAAAACGACAGAAGGCGCAAGAACCTCAGAAAAGAAGAACCGATTTATAGACAGCAGGCTCAATACCTACGAATAATGGGAGAAAAAAAAGCCTCTGACACAACAAATGACGATGTGGCAGATAAACTCCGCAACCTAGACCTCCTGACTTGGGATGAAACCGAACGATACTTAGCCCGATTCGCCGAAGACCTGGATGATGCGAGCTATGCGGTGACCGACTTGCTTATAGAAACAGCCTGCCTAGGCAGAACTATAGGAATGGAAAGGGAATTGCCTCCCCTGACAGCTGCCCTGACTTTCGCAAGATTGATGGCAGCCGGCGACGAGGTGTTTGAGAAATATCAGGACATCTGGATAGCCATCATGAGCTCACAAGACCGCAACCCAGAAGCCAAGCCCCTCTTCGAGAAATTCTGTCAAGAGATAGAGGCCAACAAGTTCGACCCATCCACCGGCAAGGAGACCATCTACCGCCGTGGCGATCCAATAAAGCGATTCAGAAGCACTGGGGTGGCTAAGACGGAGGCCCGGCAAGAGGCGCTGCTCTACGGGATACTGGAAGCCACCAAGGGCTGGAACAGAAAGGAGGCTTTCAAGGCTTGCTGGCCCCTATGGGAGGAGCTGTGGAAGTACTTGCTGGAGAAGGAGGAGCTGGTAGAGGAAATCTCCCGAAAGCATCCCAAAAGCAGCTCAAACAACACTTCTATCAACATCACGCTGGTGTGCAATGTGGCTGGACTTCTGAACAGTCATTTAAAAACCCTGGGCCACGATGTAGCATCCTGCTCAAGACTTGCAGACTTGATCAAGGAAAATTGGAACTCCTCGCAGAGCCACAAGGAATTGAGCAAAACCACCAAACTCTCAGATGAGCAAGCAAAGCTGATAAAAGCCTGGCTCACCATGAACATGAAATAAAGATTACCCCAGAAAATTACCAACAAATTACCATTTTTTCGCTAACTATCTGAAAGTGAGCGGGTAATTTGGTGGTAATTATTTTTTTGAAAGTACCTATTACCACCTTTTGACCATCCACCATCTATTACTACCTTTGCACCCGTCGAAAGGACAAAACTAATTGTTGAATCTGAGTTGATACGAGTCTATCAGAGGGAGAGTTCCCGGGAAATAAGTGTCGACACCTTTCTTTTCTTGAAAAGGCTCTCTTCTACTCGTAAAACGTTAAGATTATGTATAACAATGATTTTAAGATGGATGGTGTGAAGCACACCGAGTTCTTAACCGCTGCCCAGCAGCACTCCGAGTTCTTAACCGCCCAGCAGCACACACTGCTCTCTGGCATGGCTTCTTACGACGGTGGCAGATACTTCCTCTTCTCGCCCGATGAGCCTGTGGCAGGCCTGTTGCCACGATTCCGATGCCATGGCATCGCTCAGCAGATGACCGACGGCACCTTCGACTTCGTGGCCAAGCCCAAGGTTAAGCCGCAGTCGCAGCTCATCAAGAAGCTGGCGCACGGCAGAGTGAGCAAGACCAAAGATGAGGCCATACAGCTCACACTCAAAGTGTATTGCGACGAGGGCGAAAACATCGCCGAGGCTATCTACAAGGAAGCAGCCATCGCCAAGGACGCCATCGTGGACTATCAGATGAAGAGATGATTTTCGGGGGCCAAAGCTGCTTGACAAGCTCAGCTTGCAGGCAGCAAAACCGTCTCAGCGTCTCAGTCTCAGTTAGGAAAAAAGTCACAAATCCACTTCATACCCCCTTTCTTATGTCTTATAACTTATTGATAATTAATTAGTTATATAATATATAGATAGAAGTGGATACCCCTTTTAAAACAACTGAGACACTGAGACTGAGACGCTAAGCCCCCCAAGTAACAAACCAAAAATTGATTTAATTCTCTAGAAAGCAATGAATTACAACATTTTTAGCAGCACCGCTCCAGCGATGCCAAAACCGGGCAAAGGCACAGAATTTGTGAAACTTGCCCTCTCACAAGCCTCAAAAGACATGCGAGAAGTGCTCATTCCGATGGCAATTCCTGCCTTGGCAGCCCATCTCACGGACGTAAGATTCATGTATTGCGACAACAAATTTTATGAAATGTGCGGCCAAATGGGGCATTTGATAGGTCCTTCGGGCATCGGAAAGGCGCAATTGAGCCATCTTGTAGAGGCAATCATGCGGCCTTTTCGCAAACACGATGAGATAGAGTATAAGAAACTCGTGGACTGGCAACGACAGATGAAGACCAAGGGTGCCAACAAGGAAAAACCCGAGCGTCCGGACGTGAGCTTCTGGTTTCCACCTGCCGACATCACCAACCCTGCCTTCATACAGAATGCCATGGCTCTGGAGAAGCTGGGCGAGCGAACCCAATACCTCAACCTGCCCGAGGTAGAGATGGCAGACAAGATGTGCGGCGGACACAGACAGGTGAGCCAGATGGTGAGAAACATCTACGACTGTCAGCGAGCTGGTGCCCTGCGTGCCACGGCTGATGGCGTGACGGGTAACCCTACGCTGCGGGTGAACCTCACCTTTACCTCTACCCCCGATGCCGCCCGCCTCTTCTACAAGAAAGACTTGACCAACGGTTTCTTCGGCAGAATCCCCTTTGCCTACAAGGCTCGCGGCGAGCGACTGGGCAGGATTCCACGCCAAGGCACCTATGGGCAGGACTTCATGGAACAGCTGGACAGCTATCTGCTCAGGTTGGACAACTGCAAGGGCGCATTCACCGTGAAGCCGCTCAACAAGATAGCTGACCAGCTGGCAGAGGAGATGGCGAAGCTAGCCGACCTAGCCGACGACGACATGCTCTGGGAGCTCTCCCACCGCAGCATCTTCTCGGCATGGAAGAAGGGGGCAGTGCTGTGGATTCTGAACGATCAGCAGTGGGCTCGAAGCATCGGCGACTTCGTGGTATGGTTTTGCTACTATGACCTGTGGTCGAAGGTAAAGGTATTCGGCGACATGTTTAAGGGCGCAGAAGCCAACGAGGAGGAGACTCAGAAGAGCGGACCAAAGAATATGCTCGACAGCCTGGATAATTCCTTCAACGAGCAACAGCTGGAGGCATTGCGCCTAAGCCTTGGCAAGAGCAAGGAGGGCACCAAGCATCAGCTCAGGGTTTGGAAGAACCGTGAGTTTATCACCTACTGCGCCCAGACTGGGCTTTACACCAAGACGAAAGAGTATCTGAAAAAGTAAAAAAAGACTTTTGCTTGAAAAAAGACTTTTGTTTGAAAAAAGACTTTTGTTTGAAAAAAGACTTTTGTTTGAAAAAAGACTTTTGTTTGAAAAAAGACTTTTGTTTGAAAAAAGACTTTTGTTTGAAAAAAGACTTTTGCTTGAAAAAAGACTTTTGCTTGAAAAAAGTAAAAAAAGACTTTTGTATGGAAAAATATGAAATTCAAAAGCTCCGCGACCTTCCAATAGAGGAGGTCGCAGAGCGACTGGGAATGCAGGTGTCGAAGCACAAGTGCCTCTGCCCTTTCCACGACGATCATCACGCCAGTTTCTCGTTCAACACGAGGAAGAACTATTGCCGCTGCTACGTATGTATGGACCACAGCATCGGCACCATCGACCTTGTGATGAAATATACAGGCAAGGATTTTCTCTCGGCTTGCCGTTGGCTGGCAGATGCGCATCAAGTTTATATAGCAGATGGAAAGGAGAAATATTCTCCGGAGAAAGCACCCACCTCGAAAGCACCCTCCTTTGATGCCAGCAAGTACGCCCGATTCTTCGAGCATCCTTGGCTCAACGAGGCGGCACGTAGATTCCTCTTCGAGGAGAGACGGATTGATGCGAGAGTGGTAAACTGGTGCCGACTGACATCATGGACGGATAAGGAGGGCATCAGTTGGCTACAGACTCCGTACTATGACGTGGACGGAAAACTCATCGGCATCCAAAACCGAAATCTCGGCAAGGCGAATCTTAACAAAGATGCTTCGGGAAAGAGCGATTTAGGCAAGGCGAATCCAGATAAAGAAGCTTCGGGAAAGAGCATTCCCCGCTTCCGATTCCCCTACGGTTCGCAATGCGGCATCTATAATCTGCCCGTCACTAGACAGCTTTCGCCTGGTGAACCTCTCTACATCACCGAGGGGTGCAGCGACTGCTGGGCGATGCTCTCTGCCGGACACAAGGCGATAGCCATTCCGTCTGCCACGCTCTTGAAACCAGCCGACAAGCAATGGTTGGCAGAAATGGGAGAAAAGCTCAAGATAGAATGGCACATGTATCCCGACAAGGATGCGCCGGGCGAACATCTCTACATGCAGTTGAAGGAGATTCTGCCCTCGCTGGTGCATCACCAGTTGCCCCCTGGATGCAAGGATTTCAGCGACTATTTTCTGAAAAGCTTTGTATATTGCCCAGTATTTTGAAGCTTTTGCCCTTACAGGGTGCCTTGCTGATTGCCATTATACCCAGGGCGTGCCCTGAGCTAGGAGCTTTTGGGCCTTCAGCCCGTTCTTGAACCACATAAGAAACTTGAGTCAGTTATTAATTTTTAAAGCAAAATAAATATGGAAGAATTTATCATTCACACGTACACCAAGAAGGAACTTGCCCTGATGTACTTTCCCGAGAGCATGCCACGCACTGCCGTCAACCATCTGATGGCTTGGATTCGACTTTGTACCCCTCTGTGGGATGAACTCCAGAAGATGGGCTACAAGAAGACCAGCAAGGCTTTCTCGCCTAAACAGGTGAAGGCCATCGTGGAGTATCTGGGCGAACCGGGATAATACCGTTTCAGAAATTTACGAAAAAATATTCTGAAAAATGTGCCGCCATCTCACGGCATCAGCCGCCAACGCATAACCGCTGGCGGCTGTTTTTGTATCTTTGCATCGTGATTCAGAAAGCGCTGGAAAATCACTTTCCTAGTTGGAGAAAAATATTTCTCCAGTTGGGAAAATGAAAAAGAGCATCTGGAGTAAGTCTCAGACAAGAAAGAGTAAGTCTCAGACAAGAAAGAGAAAGTCTCAGACAAGAAAGAGAAAATCTCAGATGCATCAAGTTATAACCTAGACTCCATGTCCCGATACGAGTCCTTCTTTTCCTTTTTTTATAAGAGGACGGGAAGTTAAAAGGGGGCAAGAGAAACGTATGAACCCAAACATGAAAGCATTCATCAAGTATCTCATCGTGGCCGTGTGCTCTGCCATCGTCACCTACCTCACCAGCTCGTGCACCGCAGGACTGGTAATAGGAAAGAACCAACGACAGCAACAGGAGAACAATATCTCCACCCGAGCCGATTCCACTCACTTCGTGCCTACCATCACCATTAGATAAATGGTAAAAAGAATTTTTTAAAGGTAAAAAGGTAAAATTACGAAGGGAAAGATATTGACAACCAAGTCTCTATTTAACTTGGAAATTACGATTATCAATTCTCTAAATTATTAATTATAAATTATTTAAAGTATTATGGCAATTAATCTGAAAGCAAAGGAAACCCTCATCCAGGTGGGTGAGTTGAAAGGTAAGTATCGTTACGTGCTCGGCACCGAGCTTTACAACAAGCTCTCTGAGAGCAAGGTTATCAAAGAGGCTGCTCTGCGCAGCGGAGTGAGCCGAGGCGTGATGCAGGCATGTTGGGATGCCGCAGGCGAGGTAATCAAGGCTTGGACCACCGAAGGTCACTCCGTGGCTATTCCAGGACTGGGCACCATGAGATTTGGCGTAAGAGCCAAGAGCGTGGAAACCGTGAACGAGGTGGCAAGCGGACTCATCACTGCCAGACGTGTCATCTTCACGCCTAACGTGGAAATCAAACAGGAACTGATGGACACTGCCATCCAGATAACCTGCTACGACCGCAACGGCAAGGTTATCAAGAACGTTACCTCTGGCGATAAAGGCGATGTGGAAGACCCAGACAACACCCCTGGCGGAGGCGAAGGCAACACCCCTGGCGGGGGCGAAGGCAACACCCCTGGCGGCGATTTAGGTTTGTAATAGCCCTATAATCATACGATACAGACTGGCGGCTGTGCTCAAGCAATTGGGTACAGCCGTTTTTTTGTAAAAAAACCTTGCAAACGTGCCCGAAAAACCAGCCACGAAAATCTCTTCCGGTACCCGCTTACCCAAAGCGCGGAGCCGATTCTGCGCACCTATCGCCAAAGTATCAGTAAAGGCGAAAACGGCATCAAAAAGCTGGAAGATCTCCTCAAAATGCTATCTGTATATTACATTTTATAACATCAGTTACCCGTTTCTAAAATGGAAACGATTGCAACAGTCTTCTACCCTGTTTTTCTACACTTCTTTCTTTGCCGTCTCAATTAAAAGCTGTACCTTTGCAAGCGAATTTCAGCGATGACTAGGCTAAATGCCTATAATATGAAAAATCAGTAGCAAATATATGTAATTAATTATACAAAAAACAGCAGCAGTTATGAGTATTAATATCAAGAGAAATCAGTTGAAGAGAGTTGTGATTGTAGGTGGTGGACTCGGTGGTCTTCGTTTGGCAGAAGACCTCTGCAATGCAAACCTGCAGGTGGTGTTGATTGACAAGAACAACTTCCATCAGTTCCCTCCACTTATCTATCAGATTGCCTCGGCAGGTATCGACCCAAGTTCCATCTCCTTCCCGTTCCGCCAGATTTTCCGCAAGCGCAAGAACTTCTACTTCCGCATGGCAGAAGCAAGAGCCGTGTTCCCAGACAAGAAGATTCTGCAGACTTCCATCGGTAAGATTGAGTACGATTACCTGGTGTTCGCAGCAGGAACCACCACCAATTTCTATGGCAATGCCAACATCGAGAAATGGGCGATTCCGATGAAGACCGTTTCTGAGGCAATGGGATTGCGCAACGCCGTGCTGAGTAACCTGGAGCGTGCATTGACCTGTGCCACGGAAGCAGAGCGACAGGAACTGCTGAACGTAGTGATTGTAGGCGGTGGTGCTACAGGTGTGGAGATAGCCGGAGCCCTCTCTGAAATGAAGCGCTACGTGATTCCTTATGATTATCCTGATATGGACTCATCTCTGATGCACATCTATCTCCTGGAAGCGGGCGACAGACTGCTCGCCGGAATGTCACAGGACTCTTCTAAGAAAGCATACGAATTCCTTACCAGCATGGGTGTGGATGTACAGTTTGGCAAAATGGTAACCGACTACAAGGACCACAAGGTTCTGATGAAGGATGGTCAGGAGATTCCTACCCGTACCTTCCTCTGGGTATCAGGTGTAAAGGCACAGCCTATCACAGGTATTGATGGCGATCATCTGGGCCGTGGTTTCCGAATCGTAGTAGATGAATTCAACCGCATCCCTGGCATGGACGGTCTCTTTGCCATCGGCGACCAGTGTATTCAGACCACAGACCCAGCTTATCCTGGCGGTCATCCACAGTTGGCTCAGGTAGCCATTCAGCAGGCAGTACTCCTGGCTAAGAATATCCAGAAGATTGCCGAGGGAGCTGCTGATTCCCAGCTCAAGCCTTTCCGCTACAAGAACCTGGGTTCTATGGCTACCATCGGAAGACACAAGGCTGTGGTAGAGCTTGGCAAGTTCCACAGCCAGGGCTTCTTTGCCTGGGTATTGTGGCTGGTAGTTCACCTCCGCTCTATCCTTGGAGTAAAGAACAAGGTAATGGTAATGCTCAACTGGCTCTGGAAGTACGTGAGCTACAACGATTCTATCCGAATGATTACCTACGCCACCAAGCCTAAGGAGGTGCGCGACCGTTTGAAGCGTGAGCAGACCACTCACCTCGGCACCGACTTGCTGGAAAATGAAGAAGATTAATATGAAGAAATAAAAACGATGAAAGTCCAGCTTGGAGCCTTTCAGAGAGAGAGGCATCCGAGTTGGACTTTCTTTTTTCGTTTTCCTCAGGAGGAATATGATGCATTTTTCCCTGATGCTCCAGGGATATTAATGATGCTCAGGCACAATGGCGAGATACACCAGATCATGGTCGGTGAGATTCTCCATATAATGAGCATGGTTCATCGGGCAGTAATGCACCTGTCCCTGTCGAACCTCCTCCACGGTATCATCATAATGGAAAGTAGCAGTGCCGCTTACCACATAGATAATCTCGCAGTTGCCCTCATGAGTATGAAGACCAGTTGATGCACCCGGACGCAAGGTAGAATACATAATCTTCACCTTGTCATCCACATAGTTACGAGTATCGAGCTTACCCTGTCCACCCTTGAAGCCCTCCAAATGAGCCTCAGCAATTTTTTCGAAATCTATTACCATCTTTATAATGTTTATTGTTTAATATCTATTGCTTACAGTCTATTGTCTGCTGTTTACTTGGCTTTTATAAATGAAGCCCTGCAGCTTACTTTGCTTTCGCAAAATACTTCCAGAGCGGAGCCGCCATCAGGCTTTGCCAGATTTCTCCCTTCTCCAGCATTTCCATCACTTCATCCCTGGAGAAGAGGCGAACTTCGATATCCTCAGCCTGGTCAAGATGCTGCACATCCATGCGCTCCACATCCGTAGCCAGATAACAATGGGTTAGATTGGTATGCGTGCTTGGGTTGGCAGAAATCGTCATCCACTTCTGCCAGTTACCGCCTCCGAATCCAGTCTCTTCCATCAGCTCTCGCTTGGCAGCCGCCATCGGGTCCTCGCCCTTCTCTATCACTCCGGCACAGAGTTCATTCACCGTCTTCCCTATCGCATAGCGATACTGGCGAACGAATACGAACATTCCGTCCTTCGTGATGGCGATGGTGTTCACCCAATCGGGATATTCCAGCACGTAATATTCATCGATAATGGCTCCCGTAGGCAATTCCACCTTATCCACTCGTGCCGTGAGCCAAGGCTTCTCTATCAGATACTTCTGCGAGAGCGTCTTCCATTTCATATCTTTATCAGCCATTTTCTTACTTCATTTAAAAAACTGAATTTTCTTTATTTTAATTGATGGTGCAAAAATACGAAAAAAGATTGAAAGGATAGAAATATTTCTATGAAAATGACAGTTTTTCATTTTTTTTGCCGTACTGGATATTGACAGCGAATACCTCAGCACCTTCGATGATATTGATAAGAATTGGCGCATCGATATCGCGCCCCTTGACGATGGCATCAAGCGGTCCGTACCTTCTCACCTTATCCAGATTCCTGCCGCAAAGACTGGCACCATGCAAAAAGATGATGACCGGTGTATGCTCTTGCGAATAAAAATAATCTACTGGCGTATAAACCCAGAAGTTGTAGCCTCCCGGAATCTCATCTTTCACGGCTCGCAGAAAGTCGTAAGCCGACATGCTGCATACGGAAAGACAGAATAATATGAACAAAAATATCTTCTTCATTTTTCTACTTTATTTTTTCTTTATCACAATTGTTTTAAAACTGTCTCTTAATACTCCCGCATATTGATTTTGTGAATCAGAAAGCAGGATAAGTACTTGAGAACCATCTTCCAATTTGGGGCCAAGACACATTCCTTCGTAATTTGCAAAAGAACGCTTTACGAGCGACAGACTAGTCTTCCATTCGGTAAGCAATTGCTTTTTGACAAAGGGCGAATCTTGATAGAGATGATCATAATCAGAAAGACTCATCTCATTTGAAGGATTCACCAAATAAAGCTTGCACTTGCAAAATGCGCCCAGTTTAACTTTCGGAATGAAAGCCTCACGCTCTAATACCAGAAGTTGCCCATCCGGCAAAACGCAAAGTTCACTTACTCCCATCACATACGTCTCGGCTTTTCTACGAGTAGAAGGTGCATCCATCTGATAAGCGTACATTGTCATGCCAGATCCGATAGAATCTTGTAAACCATGAGACCAGGAATAAGCCATTAACCGCAACTTATTAGCTAATCCATTCTCCGGGGTAGCCGGTACACCATCCTTCCGAAGCGTACTTTCAGGAATTGTCCAAAGCAGATGGCGGATAGAATCGAAAGCCAGTGACTCGAAATTATAATTAGGATAAAAATTATCTGGCGGCCAAACATTCTCCCAACCCTTCAGATATAATTTCGCTGGATAATCCTTTATGAGATATTCCTTCAATCTACATTTTCCTTCACTGGCTATTACCACTGTAGAATCCGAAACCTTAGTTATAGCCTCATGATCAAAACCTTTTTCCGTTCCATGCCATGGTTTATCATCAAAGCGACTACCATCCACCATAAAAGTATATCCCAGGTTCTCCACCTGCTCCAAATCGCCCGTCACAGGATTCACTTGAATGCGAAAATTAAAGTAGAGGGCACTATCCGACTTATCACTCACCACCGCATATATATCATCATGCAAATGGGTAATGCCACTATAGTTGCCAGCAGGTACAGTCTTATGAAAAGACTTCTGAACATTCTCTCTCACCACCTGCCACTCTTGAGCATAGCCCATGAAACTAAAAAAAAGAAGAGTACTCAGCAGTACTCCTCTCCCCATTATTATTTTCATAAAACTTTCATTTTTTAGGAATTTACATAGCTGCATAAGTTAAGACAAACTCCATGGTCAGTTCAAAGTCAACATGCGCTACCTTCTTATTTTTCAAGTTCTCTACATCACAAGCCCAATCAGACATCGTATCAAAAGGCTTCACGCGCATATCATCAAACTTCAAGTTTTCTTCAGAAAACAATTTGTAAACCGTTTCCTTGGCACACCAATGTACCAACTTGGAATCCAAATCAGAAGCATTCTCATCCATTCTTAAGAATTTAGAAGAAATACGTTCTACCCTATCGCTGAAATATTCTATGTCAACAGCTACTTCCTGATTTCTGGAAAGAATAAGCGCTGCGTACCCCTTGGTATGACTCACACTGATATGATAACCGCGAAACAAAGGTTTACCCGCCTCATTATGGATGATATCACCAGCATGAAACAGCAATCCCTTGGATGCCCCATTCGCCTTCAACATCTCATACATCAATGCACGAATGGCAAGAAACTCAAGTTTCCTGCCATCATTCTGATATTTTTCCTCCAATGATGATCTATAGGCTTGAAGATGAGGATACTGTTCGAACAACTGCTCTACCTCCTCATCCATCTGCCATAAGCCTAAACTCACACCTGGATAAACTTCACGTATATTGACTACTGCCATACCATGTTATTTTTTTTCTTCTTCCAGATTTCTTACGGGATGCACCGTAACCTTAATCTTACTGATACGGCGCTCCTCTACATTCATCACCTCGAAAGTATAATTCTTATAATCTATCTTCTCGTGAATACTAGGGAAATCTCCCTTTATCTCAAGCAACAGACCTGCCAAAGTATCAGCATCACCCTCTACCTCTTCAAACTCCTCATCATCTACATTCAAGATACGACAAAGGTCTGTAAGCAGGGTTTTTCCTTCGAAAATAAATGTGTTGTAATTCAATTTCGAATAGAACTTCTCTTCCTCATCATATTCATCATTGATTTCGCCAACGATTTCCTCCAAGATGTCTTCAAGAGTAACAATGCCGCTTGTACCACCAAATTCATCTACCACAATGGCGATATGCACCTTATTTTCCTGAAATTCACGCAACAAATCATCAATTTTTTTTGTCTCAGGAACGAAATAAGGAGGACGAATCAAACTCTGCCAACGAAAATTGGAACTCTTCGTAAGATGAGGCAGTAAGTCCTTGATATACAGAATGCCACGAATATTATCCGTATTATCCTGATAAACAGGAATACGGCTATAATTATTGTCTTCAATGCATTTCAAGACATCTGCATAATTACTTCGTATATCCAAATCTATAATATTCTGTCTACTGGTCATCACCTCTTTGGCTGTTTCATCTCCAAAACGGATAATACCCTTCAGCATGTTCTGCTCATCCTTGATATCGTTCTTATCAGTGAGTTCCAATGCCTGTTCCAGATCATCAACACTTAGAACATGATTCTCTTTCTGTATGATTTTTTCTGCCATCATTCCGCTCTTGAGCAAAATATTTTCAATAGGCCAAAACAGCTTACGGGCAAACATAATTCCTCCCACACAACGACGACAAAACTTCAACGGATCCTGACGGGCATAAACCTTTGGCATAATTTCACCAAAAAGCAAGAGTAAGAAGGTGAGAATTACTGTAGTAAAAAGAAACTGAAGTAAAAGTGCTCTTTCACCGAACGAAATAACGCCAGCAATCACATAGTTCAAGAGCATGATAATTGTAACATTGACAAAATTATTTGCAATAAGAATTGTTGCCAATGTACGCTCAGAATCATCACGAAGATTCTGAATTTTCTTGTCTGCCCCAAACTTTCCGTCTTCCAGCTCAGCGACATCAGAGGGTGACAAACTGAAGAATGCTATCTCCGAGCCGCTGGCAAAAGCAGACATAAGTAACAATACAGCAGCCAGAATGGCTGCTATAATCACTCCGGTAGTGGGCTGTTGTAAAACCACATCTCCGAAAGCATCTGTTATGGTTGAAATATCCAATTTCTGATCTTAAAATTTAATAACAACAAAATAGCACTAGCTAGAATGGGAGTCCATCTTCACTTTGTGACGTCTGAGAAGAACCACTTGCTCCCTGTGTAGCAGGCTTGGGTGTTGGGGTAACAGTCTGAGAAGCTTGAGATGCTGACGATGACATTGATTTCGGCGTAAGCATCTCCATATTATCAACATAAATCTCAGTTATATACCTGCGCTTTCCTTGCTTGTCATCATACGAACGATAACGTATCTTTCCTTCCACATAGAGTTTATCACCCTTATGAACATATCTCTCCACTATTTTTGCTAAAGCCCGATAAAAAACCAGATTATGCCAATCAGTATGGTCAGGCACCTGAGTTCCATTAGTCAGAGTATACCCCTTCTCTGTCGTTGCCAATACCACTTGAGCTACAGCTTGGTCGGCATCATAATAATGAACATCAGGCTCTTTACCCACATTGCCTATTAACATGACTTTATTCATAGCCTACCTCCTCAAATTTGAAACTTATCTACATTACTTTATTTCCACATACCCAAATAACGGTATGCAAAATTCTTGCCCTTTGCCGACGGGAACTGGCTACGGGAATCTACTCGCTGACGCAAATACTCAACGATACGATTATAGCAGTCCAAAGCAGAGAGCGCCTTGACATTAGCAACGAAATGGGTATCACGATATTCGAACTTACCAGTGGCAGGAATCATAACGACACGCTTAAAATCAAGCGCACCTTCATACCAACCCGGCTGTTGCTGGTTCAATCGAACAACAGAAGGGCTCACATTTTCACGATGTTCCTCAGAAGGAGTTGAACGCAACGCCTTCTTGTCTTTGAAGTCACGCATGCTAGCTGCAGTGGTTTTTATAACGATGAAATAGACACGGGGGCGAACCTTATAACGCTTAGGATAACAAACATCACTAGCAGCATAATCGCGTACATCAGCCTCTAATGATTCGTCCATACCAATTTCAGGAATACTCTTCAAAAAATCTATTGCTTGATCCACATTTGTTGCAAATGCTTCCTGATCAAAATATCTTAAATATAAATTCATAAATTAGGTATGTTTCTCTATTTAAACAAATAAAATAGAGCGGAAAACGGGACTCGGACCCGCGACCCCAACCTTGGCAAGGTTGTGCTCTACCAACTGAGCTATTTCCGCTTATTAATCTACAAAAGACGTGAAGAGGAGGAGACTCGAACTCCCACGACACAATTGTCACTACCCCCTCAAAGTAGCGCGTCTACCAATTCCGCCACCTCTCCAACATTAAGCAATTAATCATTGTGCCCAAGACAGGACTCGAACCTGCACGTTGTGAAACACACGCACCTGAAACGTGCGCGTCTACCAATTCCGCCACTTGGGCCCGATTTCAATATCCTATCTCAAAGATATCAAAATATGAGCGGAAAACGGGACTCGGACCCGCGACCCCAACCTTGGCAAGGTTGTGCTCTACCAACTGAGCTATTTCCGCTTATCAAATAATAACAGTGAAGAGGAGGAGACTCGAACTCCCACGACACAATTGTCACTACCCCCTCAAAGTAGCGCGTCTACCAATTCCGCCACCTCTCCAGAAATTATTATTCACCAAATATCTTAATAAAGATAAAGCTTGATGTTGTCTTCAAAAAAATCTGAGCGGAAAACGGGACTCGGACCCGCGACCCCAACCTTGGCAAGGTTGTGCTCTACCAACTGAGCTATTTCCGCTTATTTCCTACTCTTCATAGGAGCGTTCCTCTGAATGCGAGTGCAAAGGTACTACTTTTTTCCGAATTACCAAACTTTTCTTGAACTTTTTTTGAAAAAAAGATGCATTTTGCCCATTTTTCAGGCAAAAACGCACCTTTTTCCGTAGTTATTGTACCTTTTTACTGGTTTTCTTCATTCTTTTATCCCGTTTTTAATCCATACGCGAAAGATAATCCTCATATCCAAATTCGCGTAAGATTTCCAAATTTCCATCCAAATGAACGATACCTATAGCCGGATGGGAGATTCCGTTAAAGGTATTTGTCTTCACCGTAGTGTAGTGAAGCATATCTTCAAAGATAATATTTTCACCCACTTCCAGTTCATGGTCAAATTTCCAGAAGCCCATAAAGTCACCACTGAGGCAGCTGTTTCCACCTATTCTATATATATACTCCCCCTCTGGAGCCTTCATCGGATCATCAACCTCTAATGTTTCAGCATTTCTGATAGCAGGCATATATGGCATCTCAAGGCAATCGGGCATATGACAAGTAAAACTTGCATTGATAATAGCCGTCTTGATTCCCTTATCTTCTACCACATCTACAACTTGTGTAACCAGCGGACCTGTTTGCCATCCAAAAGCACTACCCGGCTCCATGATTACCTTCAGATGTGGATAACGGGCATGGAAATCCTTCAATATATTAATAAGGTGTTCCACATCATAGTCTTTACGGGTCATAAGATGGCCTCCACCAAAGTTTATCCATTTCAACTGCGGAAACCATTTGGCAAATTTTTCTTCAATATGCTTCAAAGTACGCTCAAATACATCAGCCCCACTCTCGCAATGACAGTGACAATGGAATCCTTCTATGTCAGAAGGCAATTTTTCCGGCAATTTATCTGCAGAAACACCAAATCGCGTACCCGGTGCGCAAGGATTATATAATAAGGTGGAAACCTCAGAATATTCAGGATTCACCCGCAACCCATATTTGATAGAAGGATTTGCTCGTCGGGCACGTTCATGATATCGCTCATACTGAGAAAGCGAATTGAACGAAAGATGACTGGAACACCGAGCTATCTCGTCAATTTCATAATCAGTATAAGCAGGCGAGAACGTATGAGCAGGACTCCCGAACTTTTCAAAAGCCAATTTTGCCTCACTCAAGGAACTAGCCGTTGTGGAATTGATATACTCTCTAAAGATAGGAAAAGTCTTCCACAAAGCATATGCTTTAAAAGCAAGAATAATTTCCACATCGGCACGCTCAGCCACACTTTTGATGAGCGATAAATTGCGGCGCAGAAGTTCCTCCTCCAAAACGTAAATTGGTATGTGAACTTCGCAAAAAGATGATAAATTTACTCTCATTTCTTGATAAATATTAATTTTATGGTGCAAAGATAGCTTTTTATCCCGATATAATTGCATGTTTGCGAATTTTTTAATACTTTTGCAGTATAAAATGCATTTTGACGATGAAATTAGCAATAATGACAAAGTCCACATTCTTTGTGGAAGAAGACAAGATACTCACCTCGTTGTTCGACGAGGGCATGGACAACCTGCACCTTTTCAAGCCAGGTTCCTCACCCATGTATTCTGAGCGATTGCTCACTTTATTGCCAGAAGACTACCGTAGCAAGGTTACGGTTCACGACCATTATTACCTCAAGCAGGAATACGACTTGGCGGCAATACATATCGATGATCCACTTGCATCTGTACCAGATGGCTATAAGGGTAAGTACAGCCGTACCTGTACAGACCTCTCCATGTTGAAGGAGATGAAAAAGAAATCAAACTCCGTTTTTCTGAAGAATATCTTCGACTGTATTGAGTTTAAGGATGAAAAATCATCTTTCTCCATGCAGCAGCTGGAGATGGCAGCAAAGGCTGGACTCATCGACAAGAAGGTATACGCTTTGGGAGGAATGAGTTTGGAAAACATCAAGGTAGCCAAAGAACTTGGTTTCGGTGGTGTTGTTATCTGTGGAGACTTGTGGAACCGATTCGACATCCACAATGAGAAAGACTTCAAAGAGCTGATTCTCCATTTTGAAAGATTGAGAAAAGCAAGCAGCTAAGGTTCTTTCTCCATAAAAGTACATTTGTAGTAAATAACTATTAATACACATAAACACTAATAGAAATGAGTGACAAAAACTCTTTTTTGGTATTCTCTGGTACTAATTCGAGATACCTTGCAGAGAAAATCTGCGCTAGTTTAGGTTGCCCACTGGGTAATTTGGTAGTAACCAAGTTCTCTGATGGTGAATTTGGCGTATCTTTCGAGGAGTCTATCCGCGGACGCGATGTTTTCCTCGTACAGAGCACATTCCCTAATTCAGACAACTTGATGGAGTTGCTCCTGATGATTGACGCAGCAAAGCGTGCTTCTGCCCGCAATATTATTGCTGTTGTTCCTTACTTCGGATGGGCCCGTCAGGATCGCAAGGACAAACCACGTGTCAGCATCGGCGCTAAACTGGTAGCCGACTTGCTCAGCGTTGCCGGTATCGACCGTCTCATCACCATGGACCTCCACGCAGACCAGATTCAGGGATTCTTCGATGTTCCTGTCGATCACCTCTATGCTTCAGGCGTTATTTTGCCATACCTGCAGAGCTTGCGCCTCAAGGATATGGTAATTGCTTCTCCAGATGTTGGTGGTTCTAAGCGTGCCAACACTTATGCTAAGTACTTCGGCTGCCCTCTCGTTCTTTGCAACAAGACTCGTGCTCGCGCTAACGTGGTTGCCAGCATGCAGATCATTGGTGATGTAAAGGACAAGAATGTTGTCATCATCGATGACATGGTTGACACTGCAGGTACTATTACCAAGGCTGCCGACATCATGAAGCAGGCTGGTGCCAAGACTGTTCGTGCTTGTGCTTCTCACTGTGTAATGAGTGGTCCAGCTTCAGAACGCGTACAGAATTCTGCTCTCGAGGAGATTGTTTTCACTGATTCAATCCCTTACACCAAGCGTTGCGACAAGGTTAAGCAGCTCACTATCGCTGATATGTTTGCTGAGACTATCCGCCGCGTAGAAGACAACGAGAGTATTTCTTCTCAGTATCTCGTATAATACATATATAAAAGGACAGGATTTCTAAGTTGTTGAAATCCTGTCCTTTTATGATATAACCAATCCCCCATTATGAAAACATTATTAAAACTCTTTATCGGATTTTTCTTTATTCTTTATGCCCTTTTAGGTTTAATATTTTGCTTTGATTCTCCTGACACTCTTACCAATATCGAACTCTTAGTTGGCTATATTGTCATATTGTGTGGAATTTATTACATTATCAAAAAAAGTAAGAAATAAAAAATCCCACACCTCCTTGCGAGATGTGGGATTAAATATATGATGCGAATAGAAATCCGCTATCCTATTAGTTCAACCACTTCACGTAGCAGAAGTCCTGACGGTGTGGCAACTTATCATTCTTAGGATACATACGTACGCCTGTCTTGAATGAACCAGCATTGATTGGCTCAATCTCAGTCTCGAATGTAAAGTTGTTACCCTCGTGACCAACCATCTTGAATGGATAAACAGCATAAATCTGCTTACCATCCTCTGGCTGATCCTTCAATACAACAAGCTCCAAGCCTACTGCATCGTTCAAGCCCTGCTCATCAATAACATACTGAACCTTGATCTTCTGACCAGTCTCAGCAGCCATCAGCATGCAGTCGTCCTTAGATACAACGTGGATACCATCCCAACGCTCTGCAACGCTCTCCTTCCAGAGTGCAATCTCCTTAGCAAGTGCATTGTCGTTAGCGCTCAACTTCTTGAAGCGGGCAGCCTCCTTATTGTAGAACTTATCATAGTAGTCATCCAACTGGCGCTTCATTGTATAGTGAGGAGCGATAGTAGCAATAGAGTTCTTTACTACCTGAATCCACTCCTTGCTGAAGCCTTCCTTATTCTTGTTGTAATACATAGGGATGATGTCGTTCTCCAAGAGGTTGTAGATAGTAGCAGCATCAAGCTGATCCTGGTAACCCTGGTTCTGGTATGTACGCTTCTCTGGAAGAGCCCAACCAGCACCCTCGCGGTAACCTTCTACCCACCAACCATCAAGTACAGAGAGGTTGACAACACCATTCATCTCAGCCTTCTCGCCAGATGTACCAGAAGCCTCCAATGGACGTGTAGGAGTATTCATCCAGATATCAACACCTGAAACCAGGCGACGAGCCAAAGTCATATCGTAGTCCTCGAGGAAGATGATCTTGCCGAGGAACTCTGGACGCTGACTGATCTCGAAGATCTTCTTGATCAAGCCCTGACCAGCACCATCAGCAGGGTGAGCCTTACCAGAGAAGAAGAACAATACTGGGTGCTCTGGATCGTTAACGATCTTAGACAAGCGATCCAAGTCTGTGAAGAGCAAGTGAGCACGCTTGTATGTAGCGAAACGACGGCAGAAACCAATCATCAAAGCGTTAGGGTTGATACGCTCGAGCAAAGATACTACACGAGCTGGATCACCCTGGTTCTTCAACCATGTCTGTGTAAACTTCTCACGAATATAAGCTACGAGCTTCTTCTTCAATGTCATACGGGTATTCCAGATTTCAGCGTCTGAAACATTGTAGATGGCATGCCAGATTTCCTCGTTGCTCTGATCGTTCATGAAGTTCTTGTTGAAATATTTATCGTAGAGCTTACGCCATTCTGTTGCTGTCCAGGTTGGGAAGTGAACACCATTAGTTACATAACCTACGTGGTTCTCCTCTGGGAAGTAACCCTTCCAGATGTTAGAGAACATCTGCTGGCTTACCCAACCATGGAGCTTACTTACACCATTAACCTCCTGACAAGTATTGCAAGCGAATGTAGAGAGGCAGAAACGCTCGTTATGATCGTCTGCGTTCTCACGACCCATACCGATGAACTCATCCCAAGAGATACCAAGACGCTGTGGATAGCCACCCATGTACTTGCCGAAGAGAGCCTCGTCGAAGTAGTCATGACCAGCTGGCACTGGAGTATGAACAGTATAGAGAGAAGAAGCGCGAACCAACTCGAGAGCCTGGTTGAAGTTCAAGCCATCCTCCTCGATGTAGTCGCAGAGACGCTGCAAGTTGCAGAGAGCAGCATGACCCTCATTGCAGTGATAGATATCCTTCTTGATACCCATCTTCTTCAATGCGAGCATACCACCGATACCGAGCAAGATTTCCTGCTTCAAGCGGTTCTCCCAGTCACCACCATAGAGTGAGTGAGTGATAGGACGGTCGAACTCAGAGTTCATATCATTATCTGTATCCAGGAGATACAACTTGATACGACCAACGTTCATCTGCCATACGTATGCATGTACCTGATAGTTTGTGTAAGGAACATCAACTACCATTGGGTTACCATTCTCATCATATACTCGCTCGATAGGGAGAGAGTTGAAGTTCTGAGCGTCATAGTTAGCAATCTGCTGACCATCCATACTCAAAGACTGCTTGAAGTAACCAAATCTGTAGAGGAAACCAACGGCACACATATCCACGTTGCTGTCAGATGCCTCCTTCAAGTAGTCACCAGCAAGCATACCAAGACCACCAGAGTAGATTTTAACCACCTGGTTAATACCATACTCCATACAGAAGTAAGCTACAGAAGGGCGCTTTGAGTTTGGCTTAACATCCATGTACTCGCGGAACATCTTATAGACGTTCTTAACCTTAGCCATTGTCTCCTTATCCTTAACAATAGCCTCCTTGCGGTCGTAGCTCAAACGCTCCAAAAGCAATACAGGGTTAGCGTTGCACTTCTCGTACAAATCAGCATCAAGGCTCTTAAACAAGTCACGACCCTCATAGTTCCATGCCCACCACATGTTGTGAGCAATCTCGTCCAAGCACTTCAACTCCTTAGGAAGGCTAGACTTAATAGTAGTCTCCTTCCATTGAGGAGCATTAGCATAGTCTGCTTTAATTTTCATTGTGTTTCGATTTATATTAAAGTATTTATATTCTCTATAACTATATTGTGATTTCTCACTACCGAGAGAGAGATTTCTTTATTTTTCCATGCGGGCTTCAGCCTTTCTCAAAGCGAAATCGTAAGCATCATAATAGTACTCGATAAAGTGCTTCCACAAAGCCTTCTCTGAGAGTTTTTCTGCATTCTTACGACACTTGTTCACCTGAGTTTTAGTAAATCCAGAGTACTTAGCAACAGTATCCTTGATGGCATCAGCCACCTCTGAATAATTGTAGTCAGTACGCTTGATTACCTTCACACCATCCTCAATCTCGCTATACCTTCCCTTCTCCGAGTTAGCCCAGAGACCAAAACCTGCCAAATCGGTGGTGATACATGGCACCTTGAATGCAACAGCCTCCAAAGGCGTGTAGCCCCAAGGCTCATAATATGAAGGATAGATGCAGAGGTCGTTACCCAACACTACATCATAGTAACTCTTACTGATGATACCATCATCGCCTGTCAGGTAGCAAGGCAAGAAGATCAGTTTCACCTTGTCTTCCTTATTATTATGCATATTGAAGTACTTCAACATACCCAATACATTGTCATGGCTCATATTATGCAGCCAATGAGTAATTTCTGGAACCTCCAATGGAGTGTCAAACTTCTTGCCACTATTCAGACGGTCCAACAGATCCTGACGTGGATCGCCTACCCAACCAGGTACATCGATGAATGCCAGGACATTCTTCTTCAAGTTGCTATCACGAAGCAAACGATTCATTGCCTCGATATAGACATCGATACCTTTGTTGCGGAACTCGTAACGACCACTGGTAGAGACAATTAATGTATCATCGTCTAAATCTGTACCCATCAAGGCATTAGCCACATCGAGCAAACGCTTTCTTGCCTCCTTACGCTTCTTGGTAAAAGCTGTAGTCTTAGGAACAAAACTATTGTCAAAACCATTAGGCAAAACGAAGTCAACTGGTTTGTCCAGCAGCTCTTTGCACTCATTGGCAGTAATGTCGCTCACTGTTGTAAAACAGTCCACATACTTAGCAGTCTGCTTCTCAATAGAATGCTTGCTCTGCATATTAAGCTCCTGCGCCATCTGATCGCCATTATAGGCAAAGAGATAGTCATAAAGAGGCTTATTGTTGCCAGCAATACTTCTACCGATACTAGTTGCATGAGTAGTAAACACTGTAGCCACCTCAGGAAGATGCTTGTTAACATAAAGCACACCAAGACCGGTCATCCATTCATTGCCATGATAGATAACTTTCTTGCCTTTTCCAACAACATGTTTGTAGAAACTCTCTACTACCAGAGCGGCAGCATAAGAGAACATCGATGCTTCGTCATAGTCACCATAAGCATGAAGACTATCAACCTGATAGTCCTGCCATAGTTGTCCATAGATCTGGTCTTTAACAGCATAGTAAGGATTGAAATCTACCAAAACAGCTACTGGCTCTCCCGGTATATTCCATCTACCTACTTTAACCTTTAAGCCCTCTTTCAGAGCTTCTGCTTTCCACTCCGCATAAAGCGTATCATCTTGAGAGAAATAAGGATTCACCTTGTCTCCCCAACAATCAGGACCAATGAAGATTAGCTGATCCTTTAACCTTTCCGTAAGAGTCTTAGCTCGTGTTGAAAGAACGGTGTAGATACCACCAACTTTATTACACACTTCCCAACTAGACTCAAATATGTAATCTGGAAATAATCTTTTCTTTTCCATATATAATTATCAATAAACACCGCAAAGATAGATAAATATTTGCAAAAAAACGAATTAATCTTATTAAAATCCTAAAAAAAATGCAGTTTTCTTGATTTAAATGAATAACTTTGTCGCAGTTAATTGAAAAAAGAGATGAAAAGAAAGATTTTAGCAACATTATTATGCCTAATTAGTATATCTAGTATGGCACAAACAGACAGCACCCTATTCAAGGGGAAGATTACAAACAAAGAGTATGATGTCTATATGAATATAGACTTCTACCATAAGAACCTCAAGGTTCCAGGACAGGAACTGTTCGGTGAAATGCCCGGATATTTCGGTGACAGACGTGATAGTCGCAAATGGCTGATTACAGATGCTGACATAGAAGGAAAGACCGCTCATCTATCCATTATCAATGATTACGGGAGCGAAGATCTTACTGCCGACCTCATAGCCTTGCCCGATGGTAGTTACGAGTTGCAGCAGAAAGAAGGAAGTAACCTGAAAATTGCCCGAAACCGGAAATGGGTGAAGATTCCTAAAAATCTGAAATTCACCAAGCAGTAGACAAAACACTCAGAACATCGCAGAAATACCCCTCGCTATTATGGTAAATAGCGAGGGGGTTATTATATTATATAGCAAGGGTAATTATACTAAATAGCCAGTGTTATTAAACAGAAAAGCCCCGACTACTTTCGTAATCGAGGCTTCTGAAATTGAAAGAAGGCGGCTACCTACTCTCCCGCATTGCATTGCAGTACCATCGGCGCAAGTGAGCTTAACTTCTCT
>NZ_JBQKHJ010000010.1:0-119414 GCF_052118345.1 Prevotella sp. LCP21S3_D2
AATGAGGCCAATACCCATGATTTCGAGACCATGTTTAACAGACTGTGCACATCCCGACCAAAAACGACCGATATGTGGAGTCTTCTTGCCAGCTTTGCTGATGTAGCTGGGCATGAAGGAAGCAGAGGCAGTCAAGCTCTTCGCCAATACCTATCTAGCACTCCGAGTAAGTTACTTCAATGAGTTGGATACATACGCAGAGGTAAAGGGACTCGATACCAAGGCAATCATCGATGGCGTAGGTCTTGACCCACGAATCGGCACCCATTACAACAACCCAAGCTTCGGTTATGGTGGTTATTGCTTGCCAAAGGATACCAAGCAGCTCCTGGCAAACTATGCCGATGTTCCAGAGAACCTGATAGAGGCAATTGTAGAGAGCAACCGCACCCGTAAGGACTATATCGCTGATGCCGTTCTCCAGAAGGCAGGCTATTACAGCTATGCCGATGCCAACAGCTATGATGCCAGCAAGGAGCACAACTGCGTGATTGGTGTCTATCGCCTGACGATGAAGTCAAACAGCGACAACTTCCGCCAGTCAGCCATCCAGGGCATCATGAAACGTATCAAGGCAAAGGGGGCAGAGGTAGTCATCTATGAGCCAACCTTGGAAGAGGGTAGCACCTTCTTCGGTAGTAGAGTTGAGAACAATCTTGAAGCCTTTAAGACACAGAGCCATGCCATCATCGCCAACCGCTACGATGCTTGTCTAGATGATGTAAAGGAAAAGGTTTATACACGAGATATCTTTAGGAG
Organism: Prevotella sp. LCP21S3_D2; assembly: GCF_052118345.1. Taxonomy (NCBI): domain Bacteria; kingdom Pseudomonadati; phylum Bacteroidota; class Bacteroidia; order Bacteroidales; family Prevotellaceae; genus Prevotella; species Prevotella sp. LCP21S3_D2. Next base: position 760 of record NZ_JBQKHJ010000010.1, read on the forward strand.
AGACTAGTATTATGGATGATTACGGATTAGTATCAATTATCACTCCAACATGGGCGTGCGCTCCTTATATCTGGGAGACTACAAAAAGTATTCAAGCTCAAACTTACCTAAATTGTGAATTGCTGATACAGGATGATTGCTCGTAACATTTCCGTGAAAAAGTGATATTGTCACTATGTTTGCTATTTTGAAGATGGTACGGATTGGGAGGTAAAAAACACTTCCCAAGTCGTCTCTTTATTATTAAATTTTAGAAAATCAAAACTTTATTCAAAAATACCGGTACTGCCAACTCACTGATAAGTAGTTAGAACGCTGTATTGGATTATATTTAATTGCTATGAATATACTTTACATTCATCAGTATTTTGTAACTCCTCAGGAGCCAGGTGCAACACGTTCTTATTGGATTTCGAAAGAACTTGTTAGAAGAGGACATCATGTGACTGTAATAACAGGAAACAGTGAATCGAAACACGCTCCTGGCCGTTTTTACCGTGATGGTATAGATGTGATATATGTAAATAACTTATATAATAACTCGCAGACGAAAATGCAGAAAGTATGGTCGTTTGTGAAGTTTATCTTTCAGTCTATATCTGTAGCAAAGAAAGAGAAGAATGTTGATTTGGTTTATGCTACTTCTACTCCTTTGACAATCGGTGCCGTAGCTTTGGCACTTCGTGCATTAAAGGGTTGGAGATATGTATTTGAAGTGCGCGATTTATGGCCAGAGTTCCCTATTCAGGTCGGAGCTGTTAAGAATCCATTGCTGATTTGGGCTTTGAGAAAGTTTGAAAAACGTATCTACAAGTGTTCAGAACATGTAGTGGCTTTGAGCCCAGGTATGCAGGAGGGTGTTGTTAAGGCTGGAACTCCTGTTCGGAAAACCAGCATGATACCAAATATGTCGAAGCCAGACATTTTCCATCCACATGAGGTAGATATGGAGATTGTGAAGCGTTTTGGCATAGACTTGAATAAGTTTAATGTGATTCATTTTGGTATGTTGGCTGTTGCCAATGGTTTGGAATATATTGTAAATGCAGCTCTTGATTTGAAGAATAGAGGCGACAACAGTATTAATTTCATCTTTATGGGCGAGGGTGCTATGGAACCAAAGTTGAAAGAATTTTGTAAGGAACATAATTTGAACAACGTTCAATTCCTTGGTAATCATCCTGTAGGAGTGGTTGCTGAGGTGACTAATTGCTGCGATGCAAGTATAACGTCGTTCAAGAATCTTCCAATTCTTGCAACAAACTCTCCCAATAAACTTTTTGACTCGTTATCGGCAGGTAAGCCTATAATTGTGAATTCAGCTGGTTGGACAAAGGATATGGTGGAACAGCAGAATTGTGGATTCTATGTGAATGTGGAAAAACCATCAGAATTGGCTGACAAACTGTTAGAATACAAAGATAAAAAGGATTTATTGGAAGAGTGGGGAAGAAATGCACGCCGTTTATCAGTAGAAGTATATGATAAGGCAAAATTATCGGCACAGGTAGCTGAAGTATTAGAGAAAACATTTATTAATTTAATGAAGTAAAAGGTATGTACGCACATTTTTTTAAGCGATTCTTTGATTTCTGGATTTCTCTAATAGCATTGATATGCATTAGCCCAATTTTGATAGTTGTAACCATCTGGTTGCATTTTGCAAATAAGGGTGCTGGTGCATTCTTCTTTCAGGCACGTCCTGGTAAGGATGGGAAAATATTTAAGGTCATTAAGTTCAAGACAATGACTGACGAAAGAGATGCTAGTGGCAACTTGTTACCTGATGCAGATAGATTGACAAGGGTTGGTACATTTGTACGTTCTACTTCGATAGATGAGCTGCCACAGTTAATCAATGTGTTGAAAGGGGATATGGCATTGATTGGTCCAAGACCATTACTTGTACAGTATTTGCCATTATATAGTAAGGAGCAGATGAGAAGACATGATGTACGTCCAGGTATCTCTGGATGGGCTCAATGTCATGGACGTAACCAAATCAGCTGGACTGAAAAATTTAAACTAGATGTCTGGTATGTGGATCATCTCTTTTTGCTGACAGATTTAAAGGTAATATTTATAACAATAAAGAAGGTGTTGTTCCGGGAGGATATTAACTCGGATAATGACGCCACTATGGAGGATTTCAATGGAACAAATTAATTATAACTTGTTAAGGAATTTAGATGAAAAATATGGTTCTCCTTTTTATATAATGGATTCTGATAAGTATCGATTTAATCTAAATAGTTTTCTCAATGCTTTCAGAAAACGATATGAAAAGGTTATTGCTGGTTATTCCTTAAAAACTAATTATGTACCTGCTTTGTGTAAAATAGCCCTTGATGAAGGGTGCTTCGCAGAGGTGGTTAGTGAAATGGAATATGAGCTGGCCCGTAAGATTGGATTTACTAACGTAATCTTTAACGGTCCTATTAAAAGACCTCATATTTTGAAAGAAGCCCTTGAACATGGTGCAATTATCAACTTAGATAGTGAATATGAAGTAGATTTTGTGTGTAGATATAAACAGCAAAACCCTTTGCAGAACGTAAGGGTTGGAATGCGTATTAATATTAATCTTACTGATGAGAATGGTAATAGTACTATCCAGTGTGGCTTGCGCTTTGGACGATTTGGTTTTCCTGATAATATAGTTGAGAAAAATATCAATCGTCTTTGCAAGGCTGGAATCAAGATCATCTCTTTGCATGGACATACTTCAACCTCAGATAGAGCTGTTTTAAACTATAAGATAATAACCCAGCACATGTTAGCTGTATGTGAGAAATATCAATTGAATGATTTAGAGTATTTTGATATTGGAGGAGGTTATTTTGGAGCAGCCCCAGAAGGTATGGATTTGACTGGAAGACCAAAGTATGGAGATTATGCGAACTGTGTTATAGACGAAATTCAAAAGAGTTCATGGTTTATGGAGCATAAACCTTATATTGTTATAGAGCCAGGTTCTTCTGTTGTATCCAATGTGTTTTCTTACTATACTAAGGTTTATCAGAATAAAAAAGTAGGTAAGGTTAATTTTGTAATGGTTGATGGTACTGTTTTTGATGTAAAACCTACGATGCATGCTAATAACTTGCCTCATGTTGTATTTAAAGCTGTTCCAAATGCTGATACTTGTATTTGTGATGTGGTTGGGTCAACATGTATGGAAAAAGATGTTATGTTGAAAGATGTAAAAATGCCAATTGTAGAAGCTGGTGACTTTATTCAGTTTAGAGGAGTTGGTGCTTATACAATCTGTTTAACACCTACATTTATAAATTTCTTAGAGCCAATACTTATGGAGAGAAATGGTGAATTTGTTGAGGCTCGAAGAAGACAAAATATCGATGATATATTAACTGTATATAAATATTAAATAAGTATGAATATTCTATTTACTTGTGCGGGAAGACGCACATATCTTTTGAAATATTTTAAGGAGAATATGGAAGCTGGCGATAAGGTGGTTGCTAGCGATATGCAATTATCTGCTCCTGCATTACAAGTTGCGGATGTCAAGATCCAAGTTCCAGCTGTTTATGACCCTAAATATGTTGATCTTACTTTGGATATTTGTAAAGAGCAGAAGATTGACGCTTTGTTGTCTCTTAACGACTTGGAGCTACCAATACTAGCAGAAAACAAGGCTCGTTTTGAGGAGATAGGTGTTAAGCTTATTGTAAGCGACCTTTCTGTTATCGACATTGCTTTTGATAAATATAAGACTGCACAATGGGTGGAATCTTTGGGACTTATGTCTCCTAAGACATTTGTTAGATTGTCAGATGCCAAGAAAGCATTGGAAACTGGCGAATTACATTTCCCATTGTTTATGAAACCTCGTTGGGGATCTGGCTCAATTGGATTGGAATCTATCGCCGATATGGAAGAATTGGATATCTACTATCATCTGTTGATGAAGAAGATCAAAAAGACAATATTGGCAACAGCTTCTGTGGGTGATGAGTACATCATGATTCAGGAAAAATTGACCGGCAAGGAGTTCGGACTGGATATCATGAATGACTTGGAGGGTAACAATGTTGCTGTCAGTGTGAAGCAGAAACTTGCGATGCGAGCTGGCGAGACTGATAAGGCTATTACTTTGGATTTACCTGAAGTACGTGAACTTGGCAAGAAGATTGGCTCTGCATTGAAGCATATAGGTAATCTTGATGTTGATGTGATGCAGAACGAAAAGGGCGAGTATTGTGTGTTGGAGTTGAATCCACGTTTTGGGGGTGGTTTCCCATTCAGCTACGAGGCTGGGGTGAATTTGCCTAAGGCTATCATCGAGTGGGTAAAGGGCAATAAGGTTGATGCCGCTCTTTTGCAGCCTAAATATGGTAAAATGTTTGCTAAGAACGACTATTTGATGGAAATAAAATAGGAGAATAAGGTAAACTTTGTATTGTATGAATAATAGAGATAGTTTCTTATCTTTCCACTAAGATTTTAATATTGTAAAAGGCAAGAAACAATCAAACTGCAAGACTTTTCTGGAATGATATGAAAATAGAATTATGCTGGAGAGGTGATTTGATGCCTTTTCCTTTGTGGTGAAATTTTAACTTACAGATATTATGGCTGAAGAAAGAAAAACGATTTATCTGTGCCTGGCTCACATGAGCGAGAATGGCATGGAGCAGAAGTTTGTGAAAGAGGCCTTTGACACCAACTGGGTGGTGCCTTTGGGACCTAACGTAAATGGATTCGAGGATGACTTGAAGGCGTTTGTTTCAAAAAACAGTGATGGAACTGACTTGCAGAAGGAGGTGGTGGCGCTGAGCGCTGGAACTGCTGCCGTGCATCTGGGACTGTTGGCATGTGGTGTAGGTCCTGGTGATGAGGTTTGCGTGCAGAGCTTTACCTTCTGTGCCTCCTCGCACCCTATCACTTACCTTGGTGCTACGCCTGTATTCATCGACTCGGAGCCAGATACATGGAACATGGATCCTGAGCTGTTGGAAAAAGCCATCATCGACCGCAAGGAGAAGACGGGTAAGTATCCTAAGGCTATCGTGCCTGTTGCCCTCTATGGTATGCCTTATGATTGCGATAAGATTATGGCGATTTCAGAAAAGTATGGCATTCCTGTGGTGGAGGATGCCGCTGAGGGATTCGGATCACGCTATAAAGGACAGGTGCTGGGTACCTTCGGCAAGTTTGGCGTGCTGAGTTTCAACGGCAACAAGATGATTACCACCTCGGGAGGCGGTGCTTTGATCTGTAATGATGCAGAGAGCAAGAGCCAGGTGATGTGGTATGCTACTCAGGCGCGCGACTCCTATCCTTACTATCAGCATACCGCCATCGGCTATAACTATCGCATGAGTAATGTGTGTGCTGGTATCGGACGTGGACAGATGACGGTGCTCGAAGACCATATCGCTCACCACAAGCACGTGCAGCAGTTGTACAAGGAACTGTTGAAGGATGTGGAGGGCATCACGCTGCATGAGGCGCCTAATGCTGACTATGATTCTAACTTCTGGCTCTGCACCATCGTGCTGGATGATAACCTGAAAGTCAAGGGACAGGAGAATGCTTACAAGGAGGTGGTGAAGACTGCCGTGGGTGGTGCCGCTGGCGTGATTCATGTGGTGGATTCGCCTACTACCGACTGCCAGCCTAACGAGAACGTGGAGGCGATGCGTGTGTTCATGCTATCGAAGAAGATTGAGGCTCGCCCTGTGTGGAAACCGATGCACAAGCAGCCTGTATATCTGGATGCTCCTGCCTATGTGAATGGCGTGAGCGAGGCTATCTTCAAGATTGGTATGTGTCTGCCTGCCGGTCCTATGGTGAGCGATGATGATGTGCGCTATATTGTGGAGTGCATCAAGGAAGCTATTGAGTACTAAAAAAACGAGACTTAGAGAAACTCTTTATGAATTTTATTTCAAAACTGAGAGAATGGTATTTTACTAAAAATGCCCTTCCATACTGGTGTGTGCTTATCCTCGACTGTCTGATCCTTTTGTTTTCAGGTATATTATGCTATTATTTGGATCATGGGGGCAGCGAGCTTACAAATAACTTCTGGCCGTTGGTGGGTACGCTCTGCGTCTATCTTATAGCCTATCTGATAGGCATCCGGCTGATGCACACTTACCAGGCTATCATCCGCTACTCTTCGTTTGTGGATTTGACTCGTATCGCATCTGCCAATGCCATCGGCTTCGTTATCATTGCCATAGCCCGATATTACGTTCATGTGGATAGATGGTTGGAGCCTGTGCGTATACGTGAACTGTTCTTTACCTTCCTCATCGCTACCCTGATGATGACGGCTTTGCGTGTGGTTGTAAAAATGTTATACGACTCGATGCATACGGGCAAGGCGACACGTGTGTTTATTTATGGTACGCACAGTGGAGGCGTGGGGTTGGCGAAGATGATTCGTAGCACTAAACCTTCTCGATTTGTCCTGAAGGGATTCGTGAGTGATACCGTGAATGGAAAGGGCAAGTATATGATGGGCGTGGAGATATTCCGCAACGATGCGCATCTGGTGGATGAAATGAAGAAGGAGAATGCTGATGCTTTGCTGGTTTCTCCTGTGAAGAGTGAGGAACTGCGCAAGAATACGGAGATGATTAACAGCCTGGTAGATAACGACATCAAACTCTTCGTGTTGGCGGGTGCGCAGGAATGGGATGGCAAGAGCTATTTATCGCATTCGCAAATTAAGGAAGTGGACATCGAGGATCTTCTGCCTCGTGAGAAGATTGAGGTGGATATGAAGGCTGTGGGTAATCTGCTGTCTGGTAAGCGTATCCTGATAACGGGTGCGGCTGGCAGCATCGGCAGCGAGATGGTGAGACAGATTGCCATCTATCAGCCGAATGAACTCATCTTGGTGGATCAGGCTGAGACTCCATTGCATGACGTGCGTCTGATGATGGCGAAGAATTTTCCGCATATCGAGGCGTTCACCTTGATGGCGAGCATACAGAACAAGCCTAGGATGGAGGAAATCTTCCGTGAACACAGGCCTGACTACGTGTTCCACGCCGCAGCCTACAAGCATGTGCCGATGATGGAGGACAACCCGAGCGAGAGCATCCAGAACAATGTGGATGGCACGAGGGTGATAGCCGACTTGAGCGTGAAGTATGGCGTGAGGAAGTTTGTGATGATTTCCACCGACAAGGCGGTGAACCCTACCAACGTGATGGGCTGCTCGAAGCGCATCTGCGAAATCTATGTGCAGAGTCTGGACAAGGCTATCAAGGAGGGAAAAATTTATGCTGATGCTTGTCTGGATGACGCTGGTATGCCAATGAAGGCGATGACTCAATTCGTAACCACTCGCTTCGGCAACGTGCTGGGCAGCAACGGTTCGGTAATTCCGCTCTTCAAGGAGCAGATTAAAAACGGCGGTCCTGTGACGGTGACGCATCCCGACATCATCCGCTTCTTCATGTTGATACCCGAGGCTTGCAAACTGGTTTTGGAGGCTGGTACAATGGGAAATGGCGGTGAGATTTTCGTGTTCGACATGGGACAGCCTGTGAAGATTGTGGATTTGGCTAAGCGCATGATTAAGTTGAGCGGTGCTAAGGACGTGGAAATCAAGTTCACTGGTCTTCGTGATGGCGAGAAACTCTACGAAGAGGTGCTCAACGACAAGGAGGTGACGCTCCCTACCTTCCACAAGAAAATCAAGATTGCGAAGGTGCGTGAGTATGACTATGCCGATGTATGCAAGGAACTGGATGAACTGTCATGCATAGCTCAGACCTTCGACGACATGAAGATAGTGGGCAAGATGAAGCAAATCGTTCCGGAGTACAAGAGTCAGCACTCTAAATACCAGGCGCTGGATAAATAACGGAATACCAAGCTTCGGAAAGATAAGCTGGTAGATAGGAATAAGAGATCCCGGCTCTGAGATTCAAAATGGAATCTCTGGGCCGGGATTTTTGCGTTTGTGGGGGTGGTGGATGGGGGCGTGGCAGCATGGGGAAAGTTATATGATTGGAGAATGTGTAAAAATATATAAAAAGATAAGCCAAGAAGGGCATTTCTGAGTTTTATTGCTTAACTTTGCAATTGAACATTCATTATTATAGATATGCCTAAGGTAAGAATTAAAAATATAGGCCCAATTGTTGATACGGGAGACATCGCTTTGTCTGCCGTAATGCTTATTGTGGGTAAACAGTCTTCGGGAAAAAGTACCTTTATGAAAATATTGTGCTTCTGTCGCTGGATAGAAAAGCGAATCATGCTTGATGGCGAGAATCTGCTGAAGAAATATACCCATTATGGCCGATTCCTGAAAGAGCTGAAGAAGTTTCATCGTTTCGATGATGCTTTCTTTGCTGCTGATTCTTATATCTTTTATGATGGTGATTGCCTTACCATCGAGATGGATGGCGTGAAGGCGAATGTGAAAATCAGAAAGAAAGCGAATTTCAAAACTGAGCGCTATAATGCAAAACTGAGTTTTATTCCTTCGGAACGCAATCTGGTTTCGGCTATTCAGAACATTGATAAGGTTTATCGCTCATCTGACTATGATTCGATATTTAATTATCTTCTGGAATATCAGGAGGCGAAGAAGGAATATGATATCAAGCATCCGCTGAGAATTCCATTTGATGATAATATGAAATATTATTATGATAAGGTTACGGATTCTGACAGAATCGTGCTTGAGAAGGTGGGTAGAACGATAGCGCCTGTTTATGCTTCAAGTGGTATACAGTCGGCGTTGCCTTTGGCTGTGCTTGTGGATTATGTTACCGGACAGGTGGGGAAGATTCCGAAGTCGAGCCTTACTGATTTCACGAGTTTGGTGGCAAAGATTGTGCTGGATGATGAGAATAAAGAAATCAGTGCGGATGATGTGATTAAGGGAACTAAGATGTATAGATATAAATTCGCCCAGCTGTATATTGAGGAGCTGGAAGAAAATCTGTTTCCGAAGTCGCAGTTTGCGATGGTGAAAGAGATTGTGAAGAATATCAAGAAGGCTTATGAGCGGTCGGGGGCAAATAGCTATGTGGTTATGACCACCCATAGTCCGTATGTGCTGACTTCTCTGAATGTGCTGATGAAGGTGGCACTGGCTAAGGAAAAGAAGCTGGCTAAGGAAAAGAAGCTTGATGAGAAAATAAAAGAAATGCTGGAATATGCAATCCCGATTTCATGGTATTCGGCATACTGCATGACAGATGAAGGAAAAATGGAGAATATCGTGGATGATGAATACCATTTTATCATGGGTGATTATCTTGATTCTCTTTCTGATGAAATATCTGAATTATCTTCTGAACTTGATGAGATGATATATGGGAATGAATAATTGTTTTTTGGCAGGTTATCTGGCTGAAAAGGAAGTTAGAAAATGTTCGAAAATCAGTCTGAAGGAGCGTTCGACAGTTTATTTGCTGAACTTCGTTCCTCCGATGGACAGTGTGGCTTATCAAGTAGATGGTAACATTATAAAAGGTGCTTAAAGTCTGGACAGCCTGACTTTTTGAGACAAGACAAACTGAAATAAATTTCATTAGACAGCGTTTGATTATGGCAAGAAAATTATATCCTATAGGAATTCAGACATTTGAACGAATCCGCAAGGAGGATATGTTCTATGTAGATAAGACGGAATACATCTATCATATGACGCATACCGATGGAACGTATTTCTTCCTGAGCCGACCACGCCGTTTCGGCAAGTCGCTGCTGGTTTCCACTTTCAAGAGTTATTTCGAGGGTAAGAAGGAACTCTTTGAGGGGCTTGCCATCGAGAAGCTGGAGAAGGAGTGGACGGCTTATCCCGTGCTGCACTTCAGCCTGGCTGGAGGCAAACATATGGAGAAGGAACAGTTGGATAGATACCTCTTATATATATTAAAGGAAAATGAGGATAGGTTTGGAGTGGATTGTGATTCTCCAGATCCGAACGTTCGTTTGCTCAACTTGATAAAAACTGTTACAGCAAAGACTGGTAAGCAGGCGGTGGTGCTCATCGATGAATATGATGCACCGCTGCTGGATGTGGCTCACGAGAAGGAAAAACTCGATTTTTTGCGCAATACGATGCGCAATTTCTACAGTCCCTTGAAAGATTGCGAGCCATTGCTTCGCTTCGTTTTCCTGACGGGCATTACGAAGTTCTCGCAACTCAGTATCTTCAGCGAGCTGAACAACATTAAGAATGTGAGCATGAAGTTGCCTTATGCTGGCATCTGTGGCATCACTAAGGAGGAACTGCTGACCCAGATGAGCGATGATATTGATGAGTTGGCTGAGAATTTGGAACAGAGCAGAGAGGAGACCATCGAGGAACTGAAAAGTCATTATGATGGCTATCATTTCTGCTGGCCTTCGCCTGATGTCTTCAATCCTTATAGCTTACTAAATTGCTTTGCTGATGGAGAAATTGATTCTTACTGGTTTGGAACCGGTACACCTACCTATCTCATCAATATGATGAGACAGTATGATTTCCTGCCTGCAGACCTCGGCGAGACCATAGAGGTGGATAAGAAGGACTTTGATGCCCCCACTGAAACGATGACCACCATCATACCTTTGCTTTATCAGAGTGGGTATGTCACCATCAAGGGTTATGATAAACCGACGAAATTATATCAGTTGGTATTGCCTAACCAGGAGATAAGGGTAGGGTTGTATGGTAGTCTCTTGCCTCATTATCTGACGGACGAGTCGGCGAAGGCTAACACAACCATCGCCAAAATGTCGGTATTGGTGAAGAAGGGTGATATGGATGCAGCCTTCTGCCTGCTGAACGACTTTCTGGAGACTGTGCCTTACTGCGACAACACCAACTACGAGGGGCATTGGCAGCAGACGCTCTACATCATGTTTGCCCTGCTTACCAACTATAGCATCCTAGTGGAACCGCATACGGCTAAGGGCAGAATCGATATTATGATGGAGACGGATGATACCATCTACGTGATGGAACTGAAGTTCAACAAGAGTGCCGAGGAGGCTCTCGCCCAGATAGATGCAAAGCACTATGCCGACGCCTTCAAGATGAGCGGCAAGAAGGTGGTGAAGATAGGCTTGAACTTCTCTGTGAAGGACGAGGTGAACAGTCTGGAATGGGTTAGCCGATAACTAACTATTTCCCCGTATATTTCCTGATAGCCTTGATGAAGGTTTCACCATACTTCTTCACCTTGAATTCTCCGATTCCACTGATGAGCCCGAAGGCTTCAAGGGTGGTTGGCTTCATCCTGGTCAACTCATGCAGACTCTTGTCGGAAAGGACGATGTATGGCGGATAACCCTGCTCGTCAGCTAGATTCTTCCTGATCTTGCGCAGATATTCAAAGAGATTCTTGTCTTCTGCACCCGACATTTCTTCTTGGAAAACAACACGCTCAGCATGAACCACAGGGATGCTGTTGCCGCGTGCTGACCTATTGGCTTTTTGCGGACGAGTTGACCGCTCTTCATTCTCCATGATCGCCAGCGAAACCTGATGCTCGCCCTTGAGAACCTTCCATCCCAATGGCGTAACCTTCATCTGGTTATGCGCATTATACGCCACCTCGAAGAAACCCATCTGCAACATCTGCAGCAGATAAGCCTGCCAGTCGCGCACGCTCACGTCCTTGCCCACGCCAAACGTCTTCAGCTCATTATAATGATTCCTGACAACGGCAGGCGTCTGCATGCCCCTGAGAATCTCGATACACGTGCCCACGGCAATCTTCTCGCTGGCTCTCACCATGGCACTGAGCGCCTTCTGCGTGAGTACCGTACCGTCGAAAGTGCGCGGAGGATTGTTGCAAACATCGCAGTGACCGCAGTCCTTTGCCGATGTCTCTCCGAAGTAATTCAGGAGAATGCGGCGGCGGCACACACGTGATTCGGCATATTCCTCCATTCTTCGCAGCTTCTCCAGATTCACCGTCCGCTGTCCGCTCTCCTCGCAGAACGAGCGCAGGGTGATGATGTCGCCCATCGAATAGAAGAGAATGGTATCGGCAGGATCGCCGTCTCGTCCGGCACGTCCTATCTCCTGATAGAAACTCTCGATGCTCTTCGGCATGTTGTAATGAATCACCCATCTTACATTGCCCTTGTCGATGCCCATTCCGAAGGCGATGGTGGCACATACCACATCAATCTGGTCCATCTTGAAGCGCTCCTGCACCGATGCACGCTGCACGCTGGAGAGTCCGGCATGATAGGCCTCGGCATTGATACCGTGCTCCTTCAGCGCCTCTGCCACCATCTCCGTGTTCTTGCGGGACAGGCAATAGATAATACCCGCATCGCCCTGATGGCTCTGGATGAAGCGGTAGATGAACTTCAGCTTCTCCTTCTTCGTGCTCTCCTGACGGACGGAGAGACTGAGGTTAGGACGGTCGAAGCTGCTGACGAACGTCTGACCGTTGAGATGCAGCTGCTGGATGATGTCCTGGCGCGTAATCTTATCGGCTGTAGCCGTGAGCGCCATCACCGGGACGTTGGGGAACTTCTCGCGGAGCAGACCCAACTGGTTGTACTCCGGACGGAAATCATGCCCCCATTGGCTGATGCAATGCGCCTCGTCTACCGCAAAGAGCGATATCCTGATGTTGCTGAAGAGGAAAGGAATCTCGCTGATCAGCTTCTCGGGTGATACATACAGCAGCTTCAGATCGCCAGCCTCGCAGCGACGGCGGATGATGACTTCATCGGTAGCATCATTGCCGCTGTTCAGAGCCTCGGCAGGAATACCGTTCGCCTTGAGCGCCTCAACCTGGTCGTGCATCAGACTGATGAGCGGAGAGATGACCACCGCCGTTCCCTCCATCGCCAATGCCGGCACCTGATAGCACAGACTCTTGCCGCCGCCCGTAGGCATCAGCACCAGACAGTCGTGCCCCTGCATCACCTCCTGGATGATGGCTTCCTGATTGGGACGGAACGAGTCGTAACCGAAGTATGTCTTTAATATCTCGTGGATTTGCATTTTCTTCTTATTTTCTATTTTTTTGTTAGATATTACTGCAAAGTTACTAAAAAATCGGGAGAATAGTTATTTTCTACACTTAAAAGTAAGAAAAGTAGCCAAAAAAGTTTGAAATATAAAATAATTGTCGTACTTTTGCGGTAGAATCAAACAATGATAACATGGCAAAATGTAATGTGAACACGAATGAGCGATTCGCCGACATCCAGATGCTCCGCTATGAGCTGAAGGGATTTGAGGACTTATCGCTCAACCAGAAACTGTATATTTTCTGCTTGGCTAAGGCTACCCTGATGGGACGAGATATCACGTTCGACCAGCAGGGAAAGTACAACCTTCGCATCAGAAAAACACTGGAAACCGTTTATCTGCACTATGAAGGCGACAGAGAATGCGAGGAATTCAAGGCATTCGAAGTCTACCTGAAGCGCATCTGGTTTGCCAGTGGCATTCATCACCATTATGGTTGTGAAAAATTCAAGCCGGGATTCTCAGAGGAATATTTCTATCATCTGCTGGAAAACATAGGGGAAGAACTCCTGCCCATCAAGAGGGGAGAAACCAAGGAAGACCTCATGAGACAGCTGGAATCCATCCTCTTCGACCCCGTGGTGATGCCTAAGCGCGTGAACCAGACGGATGGGGAAGACCTGGTGCAGACATCTGCCTGCAACTTCTATGAGGATGTGACGCAGGAGGAGGTAGAGAGATTCTATGCCAAGATGAAGAACACGGACAATCCGAACCCTCCTTCATACGGACTCAACTCCAAACTGACCAAGCGCAACAATGAAGTAGTGGAACTGACATGGAAGGAAGATGGACTCTATGGTGAGACCATCCGCGAAATCGTGTCCTGGCTGCTCAAGGCGCAGAAGTATGCCGAGAACGAAGGACAGAAGCATGTCATCGACCTGCTGGTGAAGTTCTACCGCACCGGTAGCCTGGAGGATTTCGACCGATACAGCATCGCATGGGTAGAACAGCATGAAGGCCTGGTGGATTTCATCAATGGATTCATCGAAGTATACGGTGACCCTCTCGGTATGAAAGGTACATGGGAAGGTATCGTGGAATATAAGGACCTGGAGGCTACCAAGCGCACCCAGACCATCAGCCAGAACGCACAGTGGTTTGAGGACCATTCGCCTGTAGATCCCCGTTTCCGCAAGCCGGAAGTGAAGGGAGTTACAGCCAACGTCATCTGTGCTGCCATGCTGGGCGGAGAGGAATATCCGGCTTCTGCCATCGGTATCAACCTGCCTAACTCCAACTGGATCCGTCAGGAACATGGCTCCAAGAGCGTTACCATCGGCAACCTGACTGATGCCTACAACAAGGCTGCACAGGGCAACGGATTCAGAGATGAATTCGTCATCGACAAGGAAACCGTGGCGCTGATGAACCAGTATGCCGACATCACCGACGACCTGCATACCGACCTGCACGAATGCCTGGGACATGGTAGCGGACAATTGCTTCCTACCACAGACCCGGATGCTCTGAAGGCTTATGGCAACACCATAGAAGAAGCACGTGCCGACCTCTTCGGACTCTATTATGTAGCCGATCATAAGCTGGTAGAACTCGGTCTGACGCCTAATGACGAGGCGTATAAGGCTCAGTATTACAGCTATCTGATGAACGGACTGCTCACCCAGACCATCCGCATCAAGGAGGGTGACAAGATAGAGGAAGCCCACATGCGCAACCGTGCCCTCATCGCCTGGTGGACGCTGGAACATGCAGAGGGAGCCGTGGAACTCGTTCAGGAAGAAGTGAGCTATGCTTCTGCCGAGGATGCGCTGAAGGATGCAGAGGGCAATATCATCACCACACGTACCTATATGAAGGTGAATGATTATGAGAAGCTCCGTCATCTCTTCGGTGAACTGCTTGCCGAGATTCAGCGCATCAAGAGCGAGGGCGATTATGAGGCTGCACGACAGCTGGTAGAGAAGTATGCCGTGAACATCGACCCAGCCTTGCATCGTGAGATTCTGGCAAGATACAAGAAGCTGAATCTCGCCCCATACAAGGGCTTCATCAATCCCAAGATGACGCTGGTATTTGACGAAGAAGGCAATCCTATCGATGTAAATCTCGATTACGAGGAGAGCTATACCGACCAGATGCTTCGCTATTCTGAGGAGTATGGAACACTATAACAAGAAATTATGACAGACAATAAGAACGAGGAATTTCCGGTAGTAGATGAAATGGGCAATATCCTGGGTGCCACCACCCGGGGACATGCCCATGACGGAAGCAAGATATTGCATCCGGTGGTTCATCTGCATGTATTCAACAGCAAGGGAGAACTGTATCTCCAGCATCGTCCGGCATGGAAGGATATCCAGCCGGATAAATGGGATACAGCCTGCGGTGGGCACGTAGATTTAGGCGAGAGCGTGAATCAGGCGCTTCATCGTGAAGTAAGGGAAGAGCTGGGTATCACCGATTTCGAACCGGAGTCTTTGGGACATTATGTCTTTGAAAGTCAGAGGGAAAAGGAACTGGTATACGTTCACCGCTGCGTATACGACGGTGAGGTGAAGCCTAGCCAGGAAGAATTGGCTGGTGGCAGATTCTGGAGTAAGGAGGAAATCAAGGAAAACATCGGAAAAGGTGTCTTTACTCCTAATTTCGAAAACGAATACCAGAAGTTTTTCGACCGCTAAGAAAATGTCCCACAGATTTCACAGATTTACACAGAGCATCCGCTAGGCGTCCCGCCGGATTTGTAATCCGGCGTTAAAAAATGTCCTAACCTGTTTTAGCTCTGCGGATTTGCAATCCGCAGCAAGCAAGAATGCAGTTGATAGATAGGGGGATTACAAATCCCTCGGTTTTAATAGGTCGAACCTTTTTTACGCCGGATTACAAATCCGGCGAGACGCCTATATGGCGTGATTACGTATGGAATTTTGATGGAATAGACAATAAAAATACGTCCCGACGTAGCATTTACTGCATCGGGACGTATTTTTTTGTATGACGTGACGTAGTCGTTGCTACGTCGGGATGTCATTTCAGCCGTGTCGTGGGCTGTCTTGAATCACCTTTGGGGGATATTCTTATATCTCAAAGAATCTTATTCTCGGATATTCCTATATCTCGAAGAATCTTATTCTCGGATATTCCTATATCTCGAAGATTCCCTTGAGTGCCCCTCTGGCAATCTTCTCGAAATCTTCTCCGAAATCACAGAATCGCATGACGGCATTGGCAGCAGCGTGCTTGATGCCCATATTGTCACCCTGCAAAGCCACGGCAGCCTGATCAAGGAACTCATTGATGCCACGCTCGTTAGGCTCCTGACCATTTGCAAAGAGACGGGCAAGGAGCTGGAAACCGGCAATCTCATAGAATGGCTTGTCGCTTGCTATCCATTGATAGGCAATCACAGGCGCATAGTCTACATGCTGCAGCAGGTTGAAGGCAAGCATCTCTGCCATCTCCTGGCTCTGTACCTGTTCCATCCAGATATCCGTGATCTCGGCAAGCATCCTGTCGGCAGGCATGATGAGCGTAGCCAGAATCTTGCACTCCCGGATATCTTCCTTCCAGAGCTCGATGGCTAGGTCATAGTCTTTGCCGTATTCCTGCGCCATCTTCTTGAGCTCATAGAATGGCACGCCCCAATTCAGTTTATATCCCAAGCCCTTGTCGCGCATCGACTGCGAACCCGGACCATTCATCAGCAAGCGAAAGCTTCGCTTGATAGTCATCAGTTTCTGATGTGTTTCTTCGTTCATCATTTTTTAAAGTTTCATTGTTTTGCAGAACATTCCCTCGAACTGTTCCTCTATGTTTGCTGGCTTATGCTTGAAGATGCCGAAGATGGCACTTCCGCTGCCACTCATTGCTGCGTATACGGCACCGAGATTGTAAAGGCTCTCCTTGATTTCGGCAAGCTCAGGATGCATCGCAAAGATAGGAGCCTCGAAATCATTGATAAGCTCTTCCTTCCAGGTCTCGATAGGCTGACGTACGATGTCACGACAGCACTTGGCTGGTTGCTTAGGAGTGATGGCTGCATAGGCATCCTTGGTGCTCACGGCAATGTCATCACGCTTCACTACCACGATGTAATAGCCCTTCATGTTGTCGTTCGGAACACTCGATGGCATCAATACATCGCCAATTCCCTCAGCGTAGCAGGCAGTATCGCCATCCTCAGGGTCGGCAGAGATGAAGAAGGCACAGTCGGCACCCAGCTTGGCTGCATATCGCTCCATCTCGGAATTGCCTATGTTGAGACGGAACCGCTCATCCAGCAGACGAATCATGTAGGCAGCATCAGAAGAACCGCCACCCATACCAGCCTGAGACGGAATACGCTTCACGAGATGGGCATGGATGCGGGAAATCTTGAAGTCGGCAGCAATCATATTGTATGCCTTCACCACGAGATTCTTCTGCTCATCGCAATCTACTGCATTACCTGTTATCTTGAGATCGCATGGCACATCGCTCGGAAACTCTTCGCCCATGAGCTTGATTTCCAGCGCATCTGTTAACGGAATAGGGTAGAACACGGTTTCCAGGTTGTGATAACCGTCTGCCCGCTTGCTAACTATATTTAAGCCAAGGTTAATCTTGGCGCAAGGAAATGTAATCATAATCTAAATTGTTTAAGAGTCGATAAATCTCTTGCAAAGATATAAAAAATATCTCAATACTGCTCTCTTTCCCATAGATTATTTTCTTACATACATTAAAAATAATAAAAAACGGTAGTATTTTGCAATATCTTTTGTATCTTTGCAGAACATATACGGTTTTTTAGCAACCGTATGTCGTCAGCGCCGGTCTTTCAACGACCTGTATATCGCAATAGTAAGTAAGAATATAAAAAATAACAGATATGAAAAAAGGAGATAAAGTAAGATTCCTGAGTGAAGTGGGTGGCGGTAAGGTTGCCGGCTTCCAGGGTAAGAATATCGTCCTGGTAGAGGACGAGGATGGATTTGAAATCCCTATGCCTATCAACGAGGTAGTGGTAGTAGAGCAGGACGACTATGCCATGGGTAAGATGATTTCGGCTAAGATGGATGCCAAGCAGAAGGCGGAAGAACATGCCAACACGGAACTGCATCAGGACAGCCGAAGCATCAAGGCTATTCTCAATGAGCATGATACCGACATCGAGGAGGAAGAGTATGATCCGGCTGACAGGGAAGTAACCTTTGTCAAGCACATCCAGGAGCGTACGGGCGGCAACAAGCTGAGCGCCTATCTCGCCTTCGTGCCTATCGATATCAAGGAGGTTACCAATACCCGTTTCGAGACCTATATGGTGAACGACAGCAACTATTATCTGCACTATACTTATCTCGTAGCAGAGGGCAATGCCTGGACCTTGAAGGCTGAGGGTGAAATCGAACCCAACACCAAGCTCTTCATCGAGGAGTTCGGCCGTGAGGCGCTGAACGAAATGGAGCATATCGCCATCCAGATGATTGCCTACAAGAAGGAGAAACCTTTCCTCCTGAAGCCGGCTACCGACGTACAGTTCCGTCTGGACCCAGTGAAGTTCTACAAGCTTCATCTCTTCGAGGAGAATGATTTCTTCGAGACTCCAGCCTATCTCTTCACCATCGTAGAGAATGACGAGGTGGCTCGTCCGCTCGTTATCGACTCCAAACGATTGAAGGAGCAGATGTACAAGGACGAGAAGGTGATTGCCAATACCGGCAAGAAGAAGAGCAAGAAGGATGATGGCACACTCGTAGTAGACCTTCATGCGGACGAGGTACTTGAAACAACTGCTGGAATGAATTCGGCCGATATCCTTCATTATCAGATGGATGTGTTCACGAAGACGATGAATGAATACAAGAACAAGAAGGGACAGAAGATTGTCTTCATCCATGGAAAGGGCGAAGGCGTACTGCGTCAGGCTCTCATCCATGAGCTGAACTATCGCTATAAGAGCTGCAGCTACCAGGATGCTTCCTTCCAGGAATACGGCTATGGTGCCACACAGGTAACGATTAAGTAAACATTGAACATTGAACTTGGAACTTTGAACTTTATGATATGCTTAGCAAGTTATATCACTCAAAGTAATCATACAGTTCCAAGTTCAAAGTTCCAAGTTCAAATCTCAAAGTTCAAAGTAATATGAAGTACGGATTTATCAAGGTGGCGAGTGCCATTCCATCTGTCAAGGTGGGTGATGTGGTATTCAATGCTCAACAGATAGAAGATCTGATAGCCCAGGCTGAAGGCAAGGGCGTAGAGATCATTACTTTCCCGGAACTGTCCATTACGGGCTATTCCTGTCAGGACCTTTTCCGCCAGCAGATGCTGCTGGAAACATCGGAGCAGGCGGTGATGATGCTGCTTGATTTCACACGCAAGCTAGATATCATCTCCATCGTCGGTGCACCGGTTGTGGCTGGTGATCTGCTGCTCAACTGCGGTATCGTCATCCAGCACGGACAGATCTTGGGTGTCGTGCCTAAGACCTATCTGCCTAACTACAGCGAGTTCTACGAGAAGCGCTGGTTTGCTTCTGCTCAGGACCTGAGAGACAGCGAAATCCGCTATGCCGGACACAAGGTGAAACTGACTCCGGATGTGCAGATATTCCAGACCTACGACGGCGTGCAGTTTGGCGTGGAGATCTGTGAGGATGTATGGGCTCCTGCTCCTCCAAGCAACAAGTTGGCATTGGCTGGAGCTGACCTTATCTTCAATCTCTCTGCCAGCGATGAACTCATCGGTAAGCACAATTATCTGAAGAGTCTTCTGAGTCAGCAGAGCGCCCGCACGATGACCGGATACGTGTATAGCTCCTGCGGTTTCGGGGAAAGTACACAGGATGTTGTATATGGTGGAAATGCCCTGATTTATGAGAATGGAGTTTTACTTTCACAAAGTGAACGTTTCTCACTTGATCCTCAGATGGTTATCTCGCAGGTAGATGTAGAGAAACTCCGCTCGGAACGTCGTACAAATTCAACCTATGTGAATGCCCAGCGCAACATCAAATATTCTGTTCTCGGAGGACAGTTCAATATCCGCAACATCGATGCAGATCCTACCGAGAATGAGCGTGAATTCGTGCTGGAGCGTGAGGTGAATCCGCATCCTTTTATTCCTACCAGCAACGACATGAATGCCTCCTGTGAGGAGATATTCAATATCCAGCTGATGGGACTTGCCAAGCGCATCGTCCATACCCATGCCAAGACCGTAGTGGTGGGTATCAGCGGCGGACTGGATTCTACGCTGGCACTGCTCGTCTGTGTGAAGGCATTTGATAAGCTGAAGATGAACCGCAAGGGTATCGTGGGTGTCACCATGCCTGGTTTCGGAACCACGGACAGAACCTACAACAATGCCATCTCACTGATGCAGAGCCTCGGTATCACCATCAAGGAAATCAGCATCGCCAAGGCGGTAACCCAGCACTTCGAGGACATCTGTCATGATGCCAGCGTGCATGATGTAACCTATGAAAATTCGCAGGCACGTGAACGTACCCAGATCCTGATGGACCTGGCAAATAAGATGGGAGGAATGGTTATCGGTACCGGCGACCTCTCTGAGCTGGCTTTGGGATGGGCTACCTATAATGGCGACCACATGAGCATGTATGGCGTGAATGCCAGCATCCCAAAGACCTTGATCCGTTATCTCGTAAACCATGTTGCCGAGAGTGGGGTAGACGAACAGAGCCGCATCACCCTTCGCGACATCATCGATACACCAATCAGTCCTGAGCTGATTCCGGCAGATGAGAACGGTAATATCAAGCAGAAGACCGAAGACCTGGTGGGACCATACGAGTTGCACGATTTCTTCCTCTACTACTTCCTTCGCTTCGGTTTCCGTCCAGCCAAGATCTACATGCTGGCAAAGAAGGCATTTATCGATACCGAGCTGGAGCGCGTGAAAATCAGCGACAACGATCCTGATTCCTATGATGAGGAGACCATCAAGAAGTGGCTGAAGACCTTCGTGCGCCGTTTCTTCAACCAGCAGTTCAAGCGCAGCTGTCTGCCTGATGGTCCGAAGGTGGGAAGCGTGAGCCTCAGTCCTCGTGGCGACTGGCGCATGCCTAGCGATGCCGCATCCTCCATCTGGCTGCAGGAGGCGGAAAATCTGTAGGGTTCGTGTAAAAACTGTTAAATAAAGAGCAGGATCATCCCACTTTGCCGGATATTTTCTTATATTTGCAAAGTCAAACTGAATATTGATTTAAAAATCAGAGTTATGACGCAAAGAGAAGATAAACAACGGGCAAGAACAAGTAGGGAGGAACTAGGAAAGTTCTTCTATAACTTAGCAGCTATGTGCTTTGGTACGACTGTACTTGGAAGTGGTATGGCTTTGGTTACGGATACTGGTAATCCTGAAAGACTTTTAGGTATGTTTGCCGGAGGTATTATAGGAACGATAGCGTTAGCTTACGCTGCGTTTAGAATAATCAAAATAAAATAATAATTATGAAACAGCTGGATTTTACAACAGGTATGACCTTGGTTTTTGGCATTATTGCATTAATTGCAGTTGCTATAAATATTTGGCTTTCTACCAAATGGGGTAAGAAATGGCTCCATAGTCTGGACTGATTTACAACTCTCGACAGTTTTGGATTATAGCGTTTGGGCTGATGGCTTTTCCTGCCAGCCTTAACAGAATATTGATTCCCGATTTGAGCATCCGATACTATTTTGGTGCTCAAATCGGGATTTTTAATAGAAAAATTATTAATTTATTACCCCTTTATTCGGGTAAAACATATTTTTTTTGTAACTTTGCGCCCAAAAGTAAAAACAATATAAAATTTAAATTGATAATATGGCTAAGAAATTTGCCGAGCACAACGGTCTGAATTTGACTCAGACAAACAATGACGTACTAGCAGCGTGGGAGAAAAACGATATCTTCCACAAGTCTATCGACGAGCGTGAAGGCTGCCCTCAGTTTATCTTCTTCGAGGGACCTCCATCAGCTAATGGCCACCCGGGTATTCACCACGTGTTGGCACGTAGTATCAAGGATACATTCAACAGATACAAGACCATGAAGGGTTTCCAGGTTCACCGCAAGGCGGGATGGGATACCCACGGACTCCCTGTTGAACTCGGTGTCGAGAAGGAACTCGGCATCACCAAGAAGGATATCGACAACAAGGCTTCTGAGAAGTATATCTCTACCGAGGATTATAACCACAAGTGCCGCGAGAACGTGATGAAGTTCACCGCTGAGTGGCGCGAGTTGACCGAGAAGATGGGTTACTTCGTAGATCTCGACCATCCTTATATCACCTACGATAACAAGTATATCGAGACACTCTGGTGGCTCCTCAAGCAGCTCTACAACAAGGGACTGCTCTACAAGGGTTACACCATCCAGCCATACTCTCCAGGTGCAGGTACTGGTTTGAGCTCTCACGAGTTGAACCAGCCTGGCTGCTACCGTGATGTAAAGGACCTCACCACCACAGCTCAGTTCCTCATCAAGGATCCTAAGGCTGAGTGGACCAAGTGGGGCAAGCCATACTTCATCGCATGGACCACTACACCTTGGACCTTGCCATCAAACGTGGCTCTCTGTGTGGGTCCTAAGATTGACTATGTAGCTATCGAGACCTACAACCTCTACAATGGCGAGCCTATGACACTCGTGATGGCTGAGGCGCTGGTAGGTTCTTATCTGAAGGCAGACCAGGAGTGCAAGGAGGGCGATCTCCTTCCATTCGACAAGGAGAAGAAGCAGTGCCCATGGCGCATTATCGACCACATGAAGGGTACCGACCTCGAAGGCATGCACTACGAGCAGCTCCTGCCATGGGTGAAGCCATGCGAGAAGGTAGATGCCTTTGCTCCAGCTTTCGTAACAGAATATGCAGCTGCTCATCCTGAGAAGGTATTCGCTTCTGAGGATGGTCGCGATAAGTTCGTTGAGATGGACAGCGAGGCTTTCCGCGTAATCCTCGGCGACTACGTTACTACCGATGACGGTACAGGTATCGTTCACATCGCTCCTACATTCGGTGCCGATGATGCCAAGGTGGCTAAGGATGCCAACATCCCAGCCCTCTACCTTATTAATAAGAAGGGTGAGACCCGCCCAATGGTTGACCTGCAGGGTAAGTTCTATCTCATCGAAGACCTCGATGCCAACTTCGTAAGTGCTTGCGTCAACAAGGAGGCATACGCTCATCATGCAGGCGACTACGTGAAGAATGCCTACGACCCACAGTTTAATGTGGATGGTGTTTGGGACAAGAAGGCTTCTGATAAGGCAGAAGACCTGAACATCGTACTCTGCTACGAGTTGAAGCAGGAGGGCAAGGCTTTCAAGAGCGAGAAGCACGTGCACAACTATCCTCACTGCTGGCGTACCGACAAGCCTATCCTCTACTACCCATTGGATAGCTGGTTTATCAAGGATACCGCCCGCAAGGAGCGCATGGTAGAACTCAACAAGACCATCAACTGGCAGCCTGAGAGCACCGGTACAGGCCGTTTCGGCAACTGGCTCGAAAACCTGAACGACTGGAACCTTTCACGTTCCCGCTTCTGGGGTACTCCATTGCCAATCTGGCGTGACGAGAACCGTGGCGAGAAGTGCATCGGCAGCCTCGAGGAACTCTATGCTGAAATCGAGAAGTCTGTGGCTGCAGGCATCATGCAGAGCAACCCATTGAAGGAGAATGGTTTCGTTCCTGGCGACTACAGTCAGGAGAACTATGATAAGATTGACCTCCACCGTCCATACGTTGACAAGATCGTATTGGTAAACGAGGAGGGCAAGCCAATGTATCGTGAGAGCGACCTCATCGACGTTTGGTTCGATTCAGGTTCAATGCCTTATGCCCAGCTCCACTACCCATTCGAGGGAGAGATGGCCCGTGGCACAGAGGCAGACCGCGATGCACTCATCCACAGCACCTACGAGGGATATGCTATTCCTCCTAAGTTCTATCCAGCCGACTTCATCAACGAGGGCGTGGATCAGACCCGTGGATGGTTCTTCACCCTGCACGCCATCGCTACCATGGTATTCGACAGCGTAGCCTTCAAGAACGTAATCTCTTCTGGTCTCGTTCTCGATGCCAAGGGCAACAAGATGAGTAAGCACGTGGGTAACGTGACCAACCCATTCGAGATGATTGACAAGTATGGTGCCGATCCTGTTCGTTTCTATATGATGACCAACAGCGAGCCTTGGGATAACCTCAAGTTCGACCCTAACGGCGTGGATGAGACCCGTCGCAAGTTCTTCGGTACCTTATATAATACCTACAGCTTCTTCGCCCTCTACGCTAATGTAGATGGTTTCGATGCAGAGGCTGCTCAGGTGCCATTCGAGAAGCGCCCAGAGATTGACCGCTGGATTCTCTCTTCACTCAATACCCTCATCAAGGACGTTGACAGAGAGTTGGCTGGCTATGATCCAACCCGTGCTGGTCGTCTCATCGATGCATTCGTAAACGATGACCTCTCTAACTGGTACGTTCGTCTGAACCGTAAACGTTTCTGGGGTAAGGAGATGAGCGAGGACAAGTTGAGCGCTTACCAGACTCTCTATAGCTGCTTGATGACAGTGGCTAAGCTCTTGGCTCCATTCGCTCCATTCTATGCAGACGAGTTGTATCACGACTTGGGCGGCGAGTTGGAGAGCGTACACCTGGATAAGTTCCCAGTAGCTGATGAAGCTACTATCGATGCCGACCTGGAGGAGCGTATGGCCATCGCCCAGAAGATTACTTCTATGGTATTGGCATTGCGCCGCAAGGTGAACATCAAGGTGCGTCAGCCACTGCAGCAGATTATGATTCCTGCCGTAGATGATGTGCAGAAGGCACACATCGAGGCAGTAGCCGGACTGTTGAAGAACGAGGTGAACGTGAAGGAGGTTAACTTCATTGAGGGTCAGGGCATTCTCGTTAAGAAGGTGAAGTGTAACTTCAGAGTGATGGGTAAGAAATTCGGCAAGCTGATGAAGGGTGTTGCAGCCCAGATGTCAGCACTCGATCAGGACCAGATTGCAACCTTCGAGAAGGCAGGCAACATCACATTGAATATCGACGGACAGGAAGCCGTGGTAGAGGTAGCCGACGTGGAGATTATCTCTGAGGATATCCCAGGATGGCTCGTATCTAACGAGGGCAATCTGACCGTTGCACTTGAGGTAGAGTTGACCCCAGAATTGAAGAAAGAGGGTATGGCTCGTGAGCTGATCAACCGTATCCAGAACCTCCGTAAGGAGACTGGACTGGAGATTACCGACCGCATCAACGTAACTGTGGCTCCTAACGAGGAGACCAATGCAGCTATCGAGGCATTCGGCGACTACATCAAGGGGCAGGTATTGGCAGACAGCATCGAAATCGGTGACAACGCAGGTGTTGAGACCGAGTTTGATGACTTTAAGTTGAACATTCTTGTAGAGAAGAATTAAATAAGCTAGGAGTTAGAAGTTGGGAGTTCGGAGTTTTACCAAAACTGCTTACTTCTAACTTCTAATACCTTAATAGCTAGACAACATTAATAATAACTTTTAACAAAAGAACATCTATGGCTAACGAAAAAGCACGTTATAGCGATGAGGATCTCGCTGAGTTCCGCGCTATCATTGAAGAGAAATTAAAGGTGGCAAAGCAGACCTACAGAGACTGTATGGCTCAGCTTAATCACTCTGATAGTAATGATGTGGTAGATACATCACCAACCTACAAGGCCCTGGAGGAGGGAAGCGAGGCACAGAGCAAGGAGGAAATCATCCAGATGGCTCAGCGCCAGCAGAAGTTTATCAAGGGATTGGAGGCTGCGTTGATTCGCATCGAGAACAAGACCTACGGTATCGACCGCGAGACAGGTGAGCTGATTCCTAAGGAGCGATTGCGTGCTGTACCTCATGCCACATTGAGTGTAGCTTCCAAGGAAGCAAGAAAACATTAATAAATGGAGAAAAATAGTAAATTACATATCGGCTGGCTCGTCACCGCAATGATGGTTGTACTTTTGGTTATCGATCAGATTATCAAGTTGTACATCAAGACCCATTTTTGCCTTGGCGAGTCTGTTCGTGTTACAGATTGGTTTTTTATAGAGTTCATAGAGAACAATGGTATGGCCTGGGGCATGACGTTTATCGGCAAGTTCTGGCTGAGTATGCTGCGCCTCACCGCCATCTGTGTTCTGTTGTGGTATTTGTGCCACATCATCAAGTCGGGAAAGCATCGGAAGCTGTATATCATCCTGGTAGCTCTGGTCACAACCGGAGCCATCGGTAATATCATCGACTCCATGTTCTACGGTCTCATCTTTACAGCAGCTTCGCCTTATTATGTATCTTATCAGGTACCTTTTGGCGAGGGTTATGCTCCTTTCCTGATGGGTAAGGTTGTAGATATGTTCCGCTTCCCATTCTTTAGCTATACCTGGCCTGAATGGGTGCCTTTCCTCGGAGGTCAGCATGGTGTCTTTTTTGATCCTGTTTTCAATCTGGCTGATGCCTGTGTCTCTGTCGGTATTATCTCTATGCTTCTTTTCTGCCGTAAGGAACTGGAAAGTCTGGGAGATGGAAAGAAGAAAGCTAAGTCTGCTGATAAAGAACAGGACATGACTGCTGAAGAAAAGAATCATGTAGAGGTTGCTAAAGAGTATAGTGCTCAAAACAAGGAGGATTAGTCGTATGAAAAAATCATTCATCTATCTGTGTTTCCTGGTTGGTATCGTATGTCTGATGGAGATGATGGCTTCATGTAAGCCGTCGCTTCCTGGTGACGTGCTTTCTAAGGGTCAGATGACAGATATTCTTTACGATTATCATTTGGCGCTGTCCATGGCGCATACCAAGGATGGTGGCGACAAGGGAGAGAGTCTGACCTATCGTGAGGCGGTTCTGAAGAAGCATGATGTTACGTCAGCTGAGTTTGACAGCTCTATGGTTTATTACATGCGACATACGGAATTGTTGAAGGATGTCTATAAAGACTTGGCTGACCGTCTGGGTAATGAGACTGAAGCGCTTGGTGGAAGTAGCCATGCTGGTGCAGATTTCAACACCTTGTCAGCTACTGGTGATACGGCTAATATCTGGAGTTATGCCCGTTCTATGGTCTTCAGTACTATTCAGCCATATAATGTCTTCAGCTTTAAGATGGAAGCTGATACCGCCTACCACAAGGGCGACTGCTTGATGCTGGATTTCGATTCCCAGTTCATCTATCAGGATGGTATTCGTGATGGTATCGCCTTGTTGGCTGTTGAATTCACCAATGATAGTGTTGCTCAGTCTATCATCCATATCTCCGGCTCCCAGCATTATTCTATGCAGATTAAGGATAATGAGAATCTTGGAATCAAGCAGGTAAAGGGATACTTTATGCTGAGTGCTGGTGGTTTCGCAACGAATGAAACTTCCGAATCTACTCTCAAGCTGATGTTCCTTGAGCATATCCGACTCATCAGAATGCATGCCAAGAAGGAAGATAAGGCGAAGGACTCTGCTTCTAAAGACAGTACCAAGGTAGATTCTCTGAAGCCTATTCCTATCGATCATGCAGCAAGACCGATACTCAACCAGCCGCTTCCTTCTCCAAATGGGAAACAGCTGCGACCGGTAGAAATGAAGGTAGAGTAGGCTGATGGAAACAAGAAGATGTGGAGCGCATGTCGTTAGCCTTCCTGATGGTACCCAGCTTCTTCAGGCCGTTGTTGAACTGGAAGATAGCAGGGTAGTCAACTATTATGAATTTCGGGATGAACTGCCGATGACGGAATGGCTAGGCGGTGAAATTCGAATCATCATAGACGAGGAAGGTATCCGACGTGCCTATTGGAAGGGGAAGAGAATTGATAATTAAGAAATCTCCCCCAAAAAAGTAAACATGAAACATTAAACAATAAACATTAATAATATGTTAAGCGTAGATCAATTAGAAGACAAGTTGATAGACTTGGCATTTGCTGAGGATATCGGTGACGGCGACCACACAACCTTGTGTTGTATCCCAGAGGACGCCATGGGTAAGAGTCATTTGCTCATCAAGGAAGATGGCGTTTTGGCTGGTGTTGAATTGGCAAAGAAAGTATTTGCCCGCTTTGACCCTACCATGAAGGTGGAGGTGTTGCTGCAGGACGGTACCCATGTCAAGAAGGGCGATATCGCCATGATTGTTGAAGGAAAGACCCGTTCTCTGCTTCAGACTGAGCGTCTCATGCTCAACATCATGCAGCGTATGAGTGGTATTGCTACCATGACCGCTAAGTATGTTAAGCGCCTCGAAGGTACCAAGACTCACATCCTCGACACCCGTAAGACCACTCCTGGTCTCCGTATGTTGGAGAAGCAGGCTGTGAAGATTGGCGGTGGTATGAACCATCGTATCGGTCTCTTCGATATGATTCTTCTCAAGGACAACCATATCGACTTCGCTGGCGGTATCGACAACGCTATCGACCGTTGCCATGCTTATCTCAAGGAGAAGGGTCTCGACCTGAAGATTGAAATCGAGGTTCGCAGCTTCGATGAGCTCGACCAGGTATTGAAGCACGGTGGTGTCAACCGTATCATGCTCGACAACTTCTCTGTGCCTGATACCAAGAAGGCTGTAGATATCATTGCTGGCAAGTATGAGACAGAGTCATCTGGCGGTATCACCTACGATACTATCCGTGACTATGCAGAGCAGGGTGTTGATTTCATCTCTGTTGGTGCCTTGACACATAGTGTAAAGGGCTTGGATATGAGCTTCAAGGCTTGTGATTAATATAAATGAATTCAAGTTTCGCAAGCTCATAAGTTAATGGAGTTAAAGGAGTTATCGCTCCCTACGGTCGCTGAGGAGTTAAGACAACAGTCTTTTTGGTGTAATTTTTTAAGCAGCAAGACATACGTCTTAACTCCTTAACTTCCTTAACTCCTTAACTTCCTTAACTCCTTTAACTTCCTGATATGCGAAAGTTCAGTAAATAAAGGTATATTTTATGAATAAGATTTTTGCTTCAGCCATGATGGCTGTAGCTATGATGGGCTGTGTCTCTGAGGCAGAGGCTTGCAGCAACTTCATTGTGGGCAAGAAGGCATCTGTGGATGGTTCCGTGATGTGTTCTTATAGTGCCGATGACTACGGTATGTTCCAGAACCTCTGCCATTATCCTGCGGCTAAGCACGCCAAGGGCGAGATGCGCAAGATTTATGACTGGGATACCAACAAGTATCATGGTGAGATTCCTGAGGCAGCCCAGACCTATAGCGTTATCGGCAATATCAACGAATGGCAGGTTACCATCGGCGAGACTACCTATGGCGGTCGTGAGGAGATGGTGGATTCTACCGGTATCATGGACTATGGTTCACTTATCTATGTAGCCTTGCAGCGCAGTAAGACAGCCCGCGAGGCTATCAAGGTGATGACCACCCTCGCCAATACGTACGGTTATAATTCAGAAGGTGAAACCTTCACCATCTGCGATCCTAACGAGGCTTGGATCATGGAGATGATGGGTAAAGGTGCCGGTTCCAAGGGTGCTGTATGGGTAGCCCTCCGTATTCCGGATGATGCAGTCT
The DNA here is from genome assembly GCF_052118345.1 of Prevotella sp. LCP21S3_D2. Classification (NCBI taxonomy): domain Bacteria; kingdom Pseudomonadati; phylum Bacteroidota; class Bacteroidia; order Bacteroidales; family Prevotellaceae; genus Prevotella; species Prevotella sp. LCP21S3_D2. The sequence goes on from NZ_JBQKHJ010000010.1 coordinate 30,266, forward strand.
GTGCTCATGCCAACCAGAGCCGCATCGGCAAGTTCAACATGAAGGACAAGAAGAACGTGATGTATGCCAAGGACGTGGTTTCTTTTGCTCGGAGCAAGGGCTGGTTCCAGGGCAAGGATGCTGATTTCTCTTGGAAGATGGCTTATGCCAAGCCTGATTTCTCTGGCCGTCGTTTCTGCGATGCCCGTGCATGGTCTATGCTCAACCACTTCTATGACATGACTCCATATTTGGATTGGGCACTCGGCAAGAATCCTGATGCGCAGGATATGCCTCTCTGGGTGGTTCCTAACAAGAAGGTGAGCGTTCAGGATGTAGAGAATGTGATGCGCGATCATTACGAGGGTACTCCTCTTTCTGTAGCCGACGGTTCTGATATCGGTGGCGGTATCTGGGAGATGCCATATCGTCCTACACCATTGATGTACAAGGTGGATGGCAAGCAGTATTTCAACGAGCGTCCTGTCAGCACCCAGCAGAGTGGTTTCGTATTCGTAAGTCAGATGCGTTCATGGTTGCCAAGAGAGATTGGTGGCGTGTTCTGGTTTGCCAATGATGATGCCAACATGGCTGCATTCACTCCTGTATATTGCTCTATGACCGAGCGTCCTGAGTGCTACAATACTCCTGGTGCTGATGCCTTGCATTTCAGCAAGAAGAATGCTTACTGGGTATGCAACATGACCAGCAATATGGTTTATCCTCGTTACAGCCTGATGTTCCCAACCTTGAAGGAGGTTCGTGATAGCTTGGACAGCAGCTATTTCGCTGCTCAGGCAGGTGTTGAGAAGAAGGCTCAGGAGCTTTATGCCCGGAACCCACAGGCAGCTGTGAAGTATCTCAACGACTACAGTGTAGAGAAGGCTCAGCAGATGTTGGCTCGCTGGAACCAGCTTTTCGAGTTCATGGTGGTGAAGTATAATGATATGATTATCAAGCCAACCGACAAGAACGGTACTTTCGAGAAGACCCAGTATGGTTTGGGTGCTCGTCCAGCTCGTCCAGGCTATCCTGAGAAGTATGCCAAGGAATTGGTTAAGCAGTCTGGTGACAAGTTCTTGGTACCGGAAAGCGGTAAATAAGATTGATTGGTAATACAATAAAGCAAGAAGGGCAGATTCCATATTCGGAACCCGCCCTTTCTTTTTTAAAATCTCTCTCTCTGAAATATTTTGAGTCTACTTTACTTACAGAGACATACTCTATGGTTGATATCAACTACCTCTGGTATAGAATGTATAACATGCTTCAAGAACATACCCATACATACAACCATTCCTGAGAACATTACTGCTGCTAACGCTAAAGTAAACATAGTCATCATAATTTTTTCTAATCTTTTAAATTTTATTATTCGTTATTCCTTAATACGAGTGCAAAGTTAACACTTTTTTATCGGAATAACGAATATTTCTGCATGAAATGTTTATGTAACATGCATTTCTTGATTTGAGTCAATGAGACTATGCTGAGACTTTTTTATGAATTCATCGACAGCAGGAACTCGTCATTGTTGCGAGTGTTCTGCATTGACTGGTGGATGGTATTCATTGCCTCAATAGGGTTCATGTCAGAGATGTACTTGCGGAGAATCCACATACGGTCGAGTGTGGTTCTGTCTTGCAGGAGATCATCACGACGTGTAGATGAAGCCACGAGGTTGACAGCAGGGAAGATACGCTTGTTACTGAGTGAGCGGTCAAGCTGCAATTCCATGTTACCTGTACCCTTGAATTCCTCGAAGATTACTTCGTCCATCTTGCTACCTGTATCAATCAAGGCTGTTGCGATGATGGTGAGAGAGCCACCGCCTTCGATGTTACGTGCAGCACCAAAGAAGCGCTTAGGCTTCTGCAAAGCATTGGCATCAACACCACCGGTCAAAACCTTACCGGATGCTGGAGCCACTGTATTGTAAGCACGAGCCAGACGGGTGATGGAATCCAGGAAGATGACTACATCATGTCCGCACTCTACCATTCTCTTTGCCTTTTCCAGAACGATACCTGCAATCTTCACATGGCGCTCAGCAGGTTCATCGAATGTAGAGGCAATCACCTCTGCATTGACAGTGCGGGCCATGTCGGTAACCTCCTCAGGACGCTCATCAATGAGCAACATCATCAGATAGGCTTCTGGATGATTGGCTGCTATTGCATTGGCGATATCCTTCATGAGGATGGTCTTACCGGTCTTAGGCTGAGCCACAATAAGGGCACGCTGTCCCTTACCGATAGGAGAGAACAGGTCTACGATTCGTGTGCTCAGGTTGGTGGTCTTGCGGTCTCCGCAAAGATTGAACTTCTCGTCTGGGAAGAGAGGAGTAAGATGTTCAAATGGTACACGGTCTCTTACTTCTGATGGTTCACGACCGTTGATCTTTTCAATGTTTGTGAGTGGGAAGTATTTTTCACCCTCGTGTGGTGGACGAACCTGGCAGAATACAACGTCACCCGTCTTAAGACCATATCGCTTGATCTGATTGGCAGATACATAGACATCGTCTGGTGAAGAAAGGTAATTGTAGTCGCTGCTGCGCAGGAATCCATATCCATCCGGCATCACTTCAAGCACTCCGCATGATGTGACGATGCCAGAGAAATCATAGGCTGGCTCAGGAATCACTTCTACGTTAGGTGTTTCCTGTGCTGCCGCAGGATTTGCTGTATTGATTGGTCTGTCGAAGATGTCTACCAAAGGAATGGCAGTCTGGTCTTCGATAGGAATGTCTACAACGGTGATGAAGTCAGTACCATCACCAGGATCTCCTTCCCATATACCGTTTGCATTGTTGGCTGCTGCTTCTGGCTTGTATGCATCCTGATTCTCTTCAGCAGAATCGGCATCATTGTCGGTATCCGTATTCTTGTTGTTGTGTGCTTCCATTTTGGCTTGCAATTTTGCAATCAGTTCCTCTTTGTCGTTTCCTTGATTGTCCTTGTTTGCCTCATTCTGTGCAAATTGTTCTTCCGGTATGAAGGAATCATTTTGCTGGAAGTGGTTTTCTCCTGATGTGGTCGAATCGTTCTGGCTAGCTCCTGTAGAATCAGACTGCTCTGTGGTTAATGTCTCAGGAACATTCTGCTCTGAAAAGTTAAGGTTTGCCTCTACTGGAGTTCCTTGTTGCGCATCCTGTTTTTCCTGCTGTGCTTTGATGGCAGCAGCCTTGGCAGCAGCTATGGCTTCAAGCTCTGCTTTGCTCTTGCGCCCACGGTGTTTTGGGAATGCTGCCAATGGGTCTTTTGTCTCTTCCTCCAGGAGGACTTCTTCCTTCGCATTGTTCTCTGTTGGACCTGTTACTTGATGCTTTTGTACGTCAAAGTTTTCTCCATCGATACCATTTACGCTATATACTCTATCCTCTTTGCTGGAGACGATACGGGTACGCTTGCGTTTTGTTACAGCCAGAGTAGAATCCTCTGTCTGAGCATTGAAAATAGTATTGATAATCGTTTCCTTATTGTCGCCAGATTTAATCTTGACTCCAATTTGCTTAGCAATGTCCTTTAACTGAACGACACTATTTGCTGATAATTCTTCCTTGCTATACATTATTATATATTGTATATGTGAATATTGTTTCTGAGTGATTTTGACGTTTCAAGAATTGAAACATCGCTCGAAAAGTTATCTTTCGAGTGCAAAGATAATTAAAAAATTTGTTTCTGCCAAATTTTTTGCCTATCTTTGCACAAAAATAATTCGATTATCGATGATTTTATAATGAATATTTAATTTTAACTCTATAAAAGTGCATACAAAAGAAGAAAAACTAGCTGCATTCAGCAGATTGCTGGATGTTCAGGACCGACTTCGTGTTCAATGTCCTTGGGACAGAAAACAGACGTTTGAAAGTCTTCGACCTAACACCATCGAGGAGGCTTTCGAACTTTGTGATGCCCTCATGAAGCGTGATTATAAGGATATAAAGAAAGAATTGGGTGACGTCTTGGAACATGTGATGTTTTATAGCATTATTGGTCGTGAAGATGGCAAGTTTGATATTTGTGATGTCTGCAACCAGGAAGCTGACAAACTTATGTTCCGCCATCCGTTCATCAATTGGAATGAAGAGGGGGAATGGACGGTCTCTAATCCTGATATGTATATCAATGAAGCCGGACAGGTTGTGTATAAGGAGTCTGATGCTCAGGCATTGAAGGCTGGAAAACCCAAGACTGCGGCTTCCGTGGAAAAGACTTGGGAGCAGATCAAGCAGCAGGAGAAGGATGGCAATGAAAGAGTCCTGAGTGGAGTACCTAATTCTCTTCCTTCGCTTATCAAGGCTTATCGCATTCAGGACAAGGCTCGCAATGTGGGCTTTGACTGGAAGGAAAAGGAGGATGTATGGGATAAGGTGCAGGAAGAACTGGAGGAACTCAAGGTGGAATTGGCTAGGGAAGACAAGGAAAAGTCTACCCAGGAATTGGGAGATTTCCTCTTCTCTGTCATCAATGCTGCCCGTCTCTACAAACTCAATCCTGACAATGCCCTCGAAAAGACGAACCAGAAGTTTATCCGTCGCTTCAATTATGTGGAAGATCATTCCTTTAAGCAGGGCAGAAATCTGAAGGATATGAGCCTGGAAGAAATGGATCAACTCTGGAATGAAGCCAAGCAGGAAGAGCGCAAGAGTGAGTAAACGTAGATAAGCTGGGAAATCAACAGTCATGTTGAGCAATATTAATATTTAACTTAGGTAAGTTATGAAAAAGTTAGTGTATATAGCGATAGCTTTGGTAGTCATGTTTGCTGCCAATAGCTGTAAGGAAAAGAAGGAGACTTCTGTTATCAGTACCAATGACTCTGTTGAAGTAGAGGAGATGAATGATTCTACGATATATGGTGTGTGCGGAGAAGGTACATCCATGCACAGTCTGGAACTGTGTTCTGATGAGGGTGATACGCTTTCTGTCTTTATTGATGACGCTGACCCTTCTATTGTTCAGGGAGGATTGATGGCTGGCGACCGTATTGCCCTTTTGGCTTATAAGGCACAGGATGGGGAGATGGTTGCCAGGAAGATTATCAATCTTACTTCTTTGTTGGGTAAGTGGATTTCTCTGGATAAGAATTTCGACCTTCTGGAAGGTGGTGTGGTGAAGAATAATGTCAAGGCTGAAACCAACCCTTGGACTTCCTGGAAAATCCTGAATGGTAAGCTGCTTTTGAATAAGGACACCTTTGATATCGATAATTTGGGTCCTGACAGTTTGCTGTTGGAGAATCATCAGGGTATCTTCGTCTTTAAGCGTCAGGAATAGTTGCCTGGTGAATCAGGAACGGTGTAAGATGAATAATTTTGCTAATGGAACCTTTTAAGATACATATTCTGGGTTGTGGCAGTGCACTGCCTACCCTCAAACATAACGCTTCCTCTCAACTCATAGAGATGAGAGGCAAGTGCTTCATGGTGGATTGCGGTGAAGGAGCGCAGATGCAGTTCCGTCGCTCTCACATCCATTTCTCCAAACTGAATGCCATCTTTATCAGTCATATGCATGGCGACCACTGTTTCGGTTTGATGGGATTGTTGTCTACGCTTGGAATGCTCGGACGTACTTCCAAGTTGAGAATTTATGCTCCCAAGGATTATGAACCTCTCTTCAGGCAGCAGGTTGAATTCTTCATGCAGACGATGGAGTATGAGATGGAAATGATTCCCGTTGATACAGAGAAGCAGCAGGTCATATATGAGGACCACTCTCTTACCGTTGAAACTGTACCTTTGCAGCATCGTGTGCCTTGTTGTGGATTCATCTTCCGTGAGAAACCTACCTTGCCACATATCCGTCGTGATATGATAGACTATTATGGCATTCCTGTCAGTCAGATCAACAATATCAAGAATGGTGCTGATTGGACGAATGAGGATGGTGATGTTATCCCGAATGCCCGACTCGTTCAGCCTGCTGATTCGCCTCGTAGTTATGCTTACTGCAGTGATACTCGTTTTGTGCCTGGTTTGAAAGAGAAGGTGAAAGGCGTTACTGTGTTATATCATGAGAGTACCTATACATCGGATCAGGAAGATCGTGCCAAGATATATTATCATAGTACGGCGCGCCAGGCTGCTACCATAGCAGCAGGAGCGGGTGTGGGTACCTTGCTTCTGGGACATTATAGTGCGAGATATAATGACGAACAGGTCTTGCTGCAAGAGGCCAAGGCGGTGTTTGAACACTCTATACTCTCTCAGGAGGGAATGGTTTTTGATGTCGTTTGATAAGTTTTTCAAAAAAAGTTCATGATTTGATGCAAGGATTTTCATATCTTTCGTTTGATTTAAAAAAGAGAAAATAAAAGTGGAATCTGAGAAGGAGCTTTTGGACGATATTTTTCGTGGCAGCCGGGATGCTATGCATCGGTTGTACGAACGGTATGTAGGGCATGCCATGGCGGTTGCGCTGAGGTATGCCCCTTTGCGCGAAGATGCCGAGGATGTTGTCCAGGACAGCTTCATCAAGGTTTTTGCTGCAATTCCGAATTTTCAGTATAGAGGTGAAGGGTCATTGAAGGGGTGGTTGCTTCGTATTGTTGTAAATGAGGCGATTACTTGTGTTCGGCAGAAAAGTAAACTTACGCTGGTGGAAGAATTTCCGGATGAGCCTTTGGAAGAGGAACCGCCTGTAGAAAAGATACCACCTGCTGAGCTGACTAAAATGATAGGAGAACTGCCTGATGGCTATAGATTAGTACTTAATATGTATGTCTTCGAACAGTTGAGTCATAAGGAGATAGCCCTGCGGTTAGGCATTAAGGAAAGTAGTTCGGCATCGCAGTATCTGAGAGCTAAGAAACTCTTGGCAAGAAAAATTAATGATTATCTGAGTAAATTAAACGAGAAAGAATATGAGTAATAATGATTGGACAAACAAACTTCGAGATCAGTTGGCAGACTATCAAGAGCCTGTCAGCCGTGACTTGTGGGCGGGTATTGAACAATCGCTTGCTCAGAAGACGGGACATCAAGAGGTATCTAAACATGGTAAAATAATCCATATAAACACTTGGAAACGTTGGTCTGCTGCTGCGGCTGTGGCTTTGTTGGGAGTAGGAGGTAGTTATGTCTACTTCCATCAGGAGGAAGACAAACTTGCCAGTTCGCAATTGGCAATGGCAACAGATAAAGCATCTGCATCTGCGGTTGCAGAGCATTCGCATCCTATGGGTAAGACATTGGAAAATGGAGCTGGAAATCCGCTTGATTCCAGAGATGACAATGTAGGGTTGGGGATGAAAAGGAATCCAAAGCAAACCGTAGAAGGTAAAAATGCTGGAAGACAGCTTTTGGCTGATCAAACGGTTCTTTTGGCTTCTGCTTCCGAGAATGAAGTGATGCCAGCTTCGGAGAATGAATTGATGGTAGCATCTGTTGATTCTCAGCCAGTCTCATCTGCAGAAGAGAAAACTGAATCAACTCTTCAGCAGGATTCTCCGGCCCGGCAGACTCAAAAGGCAAAGTCTATTGATAACCTCTTTGCGAATGCCGTAGTGGCTGATGCTTATCAATTCTCTCATCATGAAGAGACTGTTGGCTGGTCAATGAAGCTCTATGCAGAAAATCTGAGTCCGAACTTGGGATTGTCTACTTCTGATGATTCCTATGCGAGTTCTGGTGTTTTGGCAGACCCTATGCCGGGTGTTGTTCCTGATCCAACAGTAGGAGGTGTGAATGATATCGATTATCTGATGGCATCCTATAAGGTGGTTCAGAAAACCCATAAAGGCGAAGCCAAGCATCATGCTCCTGTCTCTGTAGGATTGCAGGTGGCATTTGGTATTGCTCCACGTCTGTCGTTGAGTTCGGGTTTCGTGTATACCCGTACCTCCTCCGACTTTTATCCGTATGCACCTCATAACAATTATAATGTCCATCAGGTGCTTCACTATGTGGGCATTCCGGTAGGTTTGAACTATGAGTTATGGAAGAGTGGAGGATTCCATGCCTATGTGATGGCTGGTGCTGAGGCTGACTTGAATGTGAAGAATGATACGGAAGAGGAGGGAGTAAAGAAAGAGAATGCCAAACGTGATAGAGTGCAGTTCTCAGGAAAGGCTTCGCTCGGAGCACAATATGATATCACGCCAAATGTAGGCTTGTATATTGAGCCGGGTGCTAAATATTACATTGACAATGGCAGCGAGATTGAAAACACTTTCAAGGATAAGAAACTGAACTTCAATTTTCAGTTTGGTTTGAGATTCAATCTTTAAAACATAAATAGAAAAGAGGGTGTGTCATAAGTTCATGATGCACCCTCTTTTTCTTTTATATCTTATAGATATGTTTTCGGAAAAGATAGTCAATGTTTGTGAGAAAGTTAGTATCTCTGGCCGCACAACAGCTGTTGTGCGCTCGCATATCAGCTGTTGTGCGCTCGCACACCAACTGATGTGCATGCGGTAGTCAACTGTTATGCGCCAACTTTTATCTAGACTTATAACACGCTATCTTTTGCTTGTTTATCATTTCAAGAGTCTTTCACTCATATTCAGTGCAGCCTTTCTACCGTCACCCATGGCAAGAATTACTGTAGCACCACCACGGACGATATCACCACCAGCGTAGATTTCTTTGATGGAACTCTGCATCTGCTCGTTTACGGCGATAGTGTTCTTTCTGCCGAGCTCCAATCCTTCAATACTCTGAGGAACAAGAGGGTTAGGACTTACACCCACTGCAACAATCACCTGGTCGCATTCCAATGTCACGGTCTCGCCTGTAGCTTCCGGACGACGGCGACCGCTGGCATCAGGTTCTCCCAGCTGCATGACGTCGAGGACAACAGACTTCACAGCGCCCTTCTCGTCAGCTTCATACTCCTTAGGATTATGGAGAGTCATGAAGTTGATGCCTTCTTCCTTGGCATGCTTGACTTCCTCAAGACGGGCAGGCATCTCTGCTTCAGAACGGCGATAAACCAATGTTACCTCAGCTCCCAGACGCTTGGCTGTACGGCAACTGTCCATCGCAGTGTTTCCTCCGCCCACAACAACTACCTTCTTACCCAGGTTGATAGGGGTATCGGTATGAGGATTGGCGGCATCCATCAGGTTTACACGGGTAAGATACTCGTTAGAAGACATGATGTTCAAGGCATTCTCACCAGGGATATTCATGAAGTTAGGCAAGCCTGCTCCCGAACCCACAAAGATGCCCTTAAATCCCTGTTTTTCCAGGTCTTTTACAGAGATGGTCTTGCCTACGATGCAGTCGGTGATGAATTTCACGCCCATCTTCTGAAGATTCTCAATCTCTACGTCTACGATGGCATTAGGCAATCGGAACTCTGGGATACCATATTTCAATACACCACCTATCTCGTGCAGAGCCTCGAATACGGTGACTTCGAATCCCTTCTTTGCCATATCGCCAGCAAAGCTCAGACCGGAAGGACCTGAACCGATAACGGCAACTTTGATTCCGTTGGCTTCATCGCATTGAGGAACTGAAATGTTGCCACTCTGACGTTCATAGTCGGCTGCAAAACGCTCCAGATATCCGATAGCCACTGCCGGCTCGTTCATCTTGAGATGCACACACTTGCTTTCACACTGTTTCTCCTGTGGGCAGACACGTCCGCAGACAGCAGGTAGGGCAGAGGTGTTCTTCAGAACCTTTGCAGCAGCCAGGAACTGACCGCGCTCAATATTCTTGATGAATGAAGGAATGTTGATGCTTACCGGACAGCCTTCCATACAGGTAGGCTTAGGACAGTCGAGGCAGCGCTTTGCCTCGGTCAATGCCATCTCCTTGGTCAGACCGATGTTCACCTCTTCTGTACGGGTAGTTGCACGATATACTGGGTCGAGTTCCGGCATCTTCACACGCTCGATAGCCGTACGTTCCTTGGCTTTCATGGAAGCACGCAATTCCTTTCGCCACTCGGCGTTGCGGTCTGTCAGCTCTTCGATGGATGCATCTGTTGGCTCTACGTCCATTGTTATGTCTGTGGTCTCCTTGTTCTTTTCGGCATCTATGGTAGCCAGATGTTCCTCGAAGTGTTCCATCTCCTCGCGCTCTACGTCCTTGAAGGTTCCCATGCGCTTGAACATCTCGTCCCAGTCTACCTGGGCGCCGTCAAACTCAGGACCGTCGATGCAGACAAACTTGGTCTTGCCACCGATGGTCAGGCGGCAGGCACCGCACATACCGGTTCCATCCACCATGATGGTATTGAGCGAAACGTCTGTGGAAAGATTATATTTCTGGGTCAGGAGACAGCAGAACTTCATCATGATAGGAGGACCGATGGCGAAAACCTTATCGATATGCTCCTGATTGATAAACTTCTCGATTCCTACGGTTACAACACCCTTCTCGCCGTAGCTTCCGTCATCGGTCATGATGATGAGCTCATCGCTAGATGCACGCACTTCATCTTCCATAATCACGAGGTCTTTGTTCCTACCCGCAATTACGGAAAGGACTCTGTTTCCTGCGGCTTTCAGCGCCTTGATAATAGGGAGCATAGGAGCTACGCCTACACCACCTCCGGCACAAATGACTGTTCCGAAGTTCTCGATATGTGTAGGATTTCCAAGTGGTCCCACCACATCGTGAATTTCATCACCTTCATTTAGGGCACAGAGTTTGGTAGATGAAAGACCTACCTTCTGCACAACCAGTGTGATGGTTCCTTTCTCAATGTCAGCATCAGCGATGGTCAGCGGCATACGCTCGCTGTTGTTGTCTACACGGATGATAACAAAGTTACCTGCCTTTCGGCTCTTGGCTATAAGCGGTGCTTCTACATCGAAGCGGAATACTTTCTCTGAGTATTGTTCTTTCTTGATAATCTTGTTCATGGGCTATTAAATTTCTTAATGCTGATATAGTAATATTTCTGGTTCGCTGTTTAGAGTTTGCTTCATGGTACATAAAAATGCAAAAGGATAACATCGGCTACCTTTGTGGCAGTCGAAGTTATCCTCGTACAATATATGTTATTTTTGTTTTTCGAATGTTTTGTATAATCGAGAAAAACAGAAAGTCTTACCGATACTTCAAATTAATCGAAATTTTTGTCATCAAGCATCTCGAATCCGCAGTAAGGAACCAATACCTTAGGCACGCGGATACCCTCTGGTGTCTGGTTGTTCTCCAGGATGGTTGCAACGATACGTGGCAAGGCGAGAGCAGAACCGTTCAAGGTGTGGCAAAGTTCAATCTTCTTGTCCTCTGCATGGCGATAGCGGCAGTGGAGACGGTTTGCCTGATAGCTCTCGAAGTTAGATACTGATGAAACCTCCAACCAGCGACCCTGAGCTGCACTCCAGGTCTCGAAGTCGTAGCAGATAGAAGAGGTGAAGCTCATATCACCACCGCAGAGACGGAGAATGTGGTATGGCAACTCCAGTTTCTTCAGCAGCCCCTCTACGTGGTCGAGCATCTCGTTCAGACTCTCGTAAGAGTGACCTGGCTTATCGATGCGTACAATCTCTACCTTGTCAAACTGGTGCAAGCGGTTCAAGCCGCGAACATCCTTACCGTAGCTACCAGCCTCACGACGGAAGCAGGCAGAGTAAGCACAGCGCTTGATAGGGAGATCCTTCTCGTCAAGGATGACATCACGGAAGATGTTGGTTACAGGAACCTCAGCAGTAGGGATGAGGAAGAGGTTGTCGAGATTCGCGTGATACATCTGACCCTCCTTGTCTGGCAACTGACCTGTGCCACGACCAGAATCCTCGTTTACTACATAAGGAGGCTGAATCTCAAGATATCCGCTCTTACGAGCCTCATCGAGGAAGAATGCCTCAAGCGCACGCTGGAAGCGAGCCATCTTACCGATATATACAGGGAAGCCGGCACCGGTAATCTTCACACCGAGGTCGAAATCCACGAGGTTGTACTTCTTCAGGAGATCCCAATGGCAGAGAGCATCCTCGCCGAGGTTTGGCTTTTCGCCACCTTCTTTTACGACCACGTTGTCAGCCGCATCCTTACCCTCAGGAACCAGTTCGCAAGGGATGTTAGGGATTTCGAGCAACTGATTGGTCATATCGTTCTGTGCTTTCTCCATGATCTCTTCCAGAGCCTTAGCGTCAGCCTTGAGCATAGCTACCTGAGCCTTTGCGCTCTCAGCTTCCTCTTTCTTACCTTCCTTCATAAGGGCACCAATCTGCTTGGCAAACTGGTTAGCCTGCTGCTTGTTGTTATCCAGCTTCTGCTGAGCTTCACGACGAATCTTGTCGTACTCCAAAACTTTCTCTACGGCCTCACGAGCATTTGGAAAATGCTTCTTTTCAAGACCTTTAACTACACGTTCAGTTTCTTCACTGATGAGTTTAAGTGTAAGCATATAATGTCTTTTTATTTAATTATTTACTATTTGTAGGCAAAAGTACAAAAAATATTTGTGATAACGCAAAAAAATGCTGACTTTTTTACAGGGAAGGGTAGAATTAAAGTTTTTTTGTGGTTTTACAGGGTTAAGGAGCTTAGAAAGGGGTGAGGTGTAAACTTCTTAGAATATAGATAAGGCACGGATTACACGGATTACACGGACTTATGGCGCTAATATAAGTAAAACGATTATCATCTCTCATAAAATAAAAACTTATATAAACGAAGAAAGCCTGCTCTAGGTATGAGCAGGCTTCTATGTTGTTTGTTTGGAATAGTTTTTTCTAAAACTTTAAAAATTAAGCGTCAGCTTTTTTGGTCTTCTCAGCGTAAACCTCTGGAGAGAGAACAGAAACTGTACTCTTGTCCTTGCGGCCCTTGTGGAAGTAAACGATACCGTCTGTCAAAGCATACAATGTATCATCCTTACCCTGAGCTACATTCTCACCTGGGAAATGCTTGTTACCACGCTGGCGAACAATAATGTTACCTGCGATGATGCTCTGACCACCCCAGATCTTAACGCCTAATCTTTGTGAAGCTGATTCACGGCCGTTCTTAGAACTACCAACACCTTTCTTATGTGCCATTTTCTAATTCCTCCTAATTTTAAGCGATTACAGATTTGATTGATACTTCAGTGAACTGAGCACGATGACCGTTCTTCTTGCGATAGTCCTTGCGGCGCTTCATCTTGAAGACGATTACCTTGTCACCCTTTACGAGTGGGTTCACTACTTCTACTACTACTTTTGCACCCTCTACAGCTGGTGCACCGACAGTGATTGCGCCGTCTTTGTCAACGAGCAAAACCTTGTCGAACTCAACAGTCTGACCTGCCTCAACATCCTTGATGTGATGTACGAAGAGCTTCTTGCCCTCCTCAGCCTTGAACTGCTGACCGTTAATTTCTACAATTGCGTACATTTAATTATTTATATAAACGGGTTTTTCCGCGAGGCGTCCTGCTTCGTGCCGGATCTTGACCGAGCCCCAACGAACTAAACTTTTCTGTAACATTTGCCCAATCCATGAGCATTCGGAGTGCAAAATTACAAATTATCTTCGATATAAACGAATATTGCTTTCCTAAAGAATATGGTTTTATGAATATTTAACTAATTAGGGCATTATCCGGCATTCTTTTTAATCCTTTTAAGATTGTCTGCCTCTCTATTGAATGCTTTTCCATCCTAGCAGCTGGTCGCTTCGGTCTGTGGTTCCCCTATAGTATATCAGTGCATCATATCTGTTGGCTGTCTGATAGAAGTCACCGTCTGTTGATACGTGTCTTGTGCTTCCATCATTTCTTAAAACCAGGTACTGGTAGCTGTAATAGCCTTGTTTCAGTTTCACCTGTGCATGATAGCAATGGCTGCTTTCGTCATATTCCATCTGGTATTCTGGGGTAAATGAATCTTGGGTCCAGAAACCGTTCAGGTATACTGCTCCTTCCTGGCGGGGAGCCTTCAGGGTGAAGTGGACGATGGCGTAGTCACTTTGGCTGTTGTTGCTTATGTTGTCGCTGTTGCGGATGTAGAAGGCTCCTTGTCCGCTTTCGTCGTATACGTAGCTGGGTCTGGGTTCGTCGGGAGTGGCGTAGGCGTGATAGTCCTTTCCGTCCCAGCTGATTCGCTCGATACCCATGGTCGGGTGGTCTAGGTCCAGCATTTCAAACTTGTGGTATTCGTTTCCGCCCTTGAATATGAGTTGTCTGTTGTGTATCCAGCTCATCTGTTCTGCGCTGAGATAGTCGGGTTTTGCGTTCACTGCGGCATTGTCCCATCTTCCGTTTTGCAGTACCACGGTTTTAATCTGTTCGCCGGGTGCTGTAACGTGGATATTCCTGTAGTCGGCCGTCATCCTCACCTGCTGATGCTGTCTGTTGTTGTCGATGTCGGTATTGGAAGAGTAGGCTAGGTCTACCTTTATCTTGGGGTCTACGATCATGAAGCATGACGTAAACATTGTGTTTTCTCCCTCTTCTGCGTTGTCATCGTAAACGGTCAGTTTATAGTTTCCGCTTATCGTGATCCGGCAGTTCTCGTTGGGGATAGTCAGGTGGTAATGGGTGTATAGATGGTTGGTGTTGAACGACTGCTCATAGTCGTCAATCGTCAGTTCTCCATTGAATCCCTGCAGATAGTCGGTATCAAAGATTCCTTCCGATTCCTGCCAGTCGGCATCGCAATGGGTGATTTTGTAGGTGTAGCGATGATAATCGTGGGTCATGTCGTCGAAGTCTATGTTGATGGCATTGCCGCCCAGTTGGGTGATAGGCATGCTGAGCCAGTCTGTTCCGGCTACCACCTGGAGTGAAGCAATGCGTTTGTTGTGTATGATGTTATGCTGAGCTTTACCTGGTAGTTGAGCTGTCAGGATGAGTATGCAGCCTATCATCATCGCTTTGATGCTGGATGAAATGATGGAGTTATCTTTTTTCATGTTTTAAAATGCGTTTGTGCTGAATCTTTTTGTCTTTGCAAAGATACGGCAAATAGGGGAGACTACCAAACAAAAGGGCAAAAAAATAACTTGCAATAGTCTCTGAAGGACTGAATGCAAGCTTAAACAATCTAACTAATACATGAAAACACTGTAGTCGATAGGGGAATCGAACCCCTATGCCAAGATTGAGAATCTTGTATCCTAACCATTAGATGAATCGACCGGTTATTGTTTGCATATTGCTATGCTGTTTGTTGTGTTGTAGTCGATAGGGGAATCGAACCCCTATGCCAAGATTGAGAATCTTGTATCCTAACCATTAGATGAATCGACCAACGGTACATTTTTTTGAAGTCAGCTTGCGGAAGGTGGGGGATTCGAACCCCCGGTACGGTTACCCGCACGGCAGTTTAGCAAACTGCTGGTTTCAGCCACTCACCCAACCTTCCAGTCGGAAATCGTTACCGAATCAACAAGCATCGTTCTCAAATGCGGTTGCAAAGGTACTACTTTTTTTCGGTTCCACCAAATTTTTCAGCGATTATTTTTAAATAAAAAATCACTTTTTTCGTAACCCTCTCATTCTCAGGCTCCCATTTTTTTACTTTTTATCTTTTAAAATGGAGTTTGGGTGTAAAATGTAGATAAAAGTATAAAATGTGGTAAGTCTGATGTAAGTTTAAAACGAGTGTGAAGAACGTATTTTCGAGGTTTATGAGCAAAATAAATTTTAGATAATACGAAAAAAGCAGATTTCCAACTAGGGAAATCTGCCTTTTAAAAGGAAAGGGCCGCTCGATGATGTGATGAAACTCCGAATGTCAGTAACATTTGAGAGCTCTCCGCTTTTGTAATCCACCGGCTTTGCAGCTTAGTTGACATGTCAGTTTATGTGGCCCGCCATTGGCAAGAGAAGTCTTCTCGGTTTCATAAGTGTAATTTGATGAGTATCCCGATCGAACCGACACGACCCTTATATTTTTTCGACTAGACGTAGCTTATGCTATCATCTATCGATAGAAGTCTTTCGTTTTTCTATGATGCAAAGATAGTGTAATCTTTTGAAACTACCAAATCTTTATGCTGTTTTTTTCTAAAAATCTTTTGTTCTACCCAAATAGTTATTATGGTTTCCTGTTCTCTATTGCGTCGTATATCTTTTCGAATTCCTTTCTGAGCATACTTTTGTGTTCGATGATGTTTCTCAGTTCCTTCAGTGCTTTCTCGTTGGGGGAGTTCGGAATCCATAGTTTGATGTATCCGTTTCTGGAATACTTCTCTTCCATGTGTTCAGAGAATCTTTCCCACTGTTCTTCCTTGTTTTTCTCTGGATAGTTCTCTTTTCCGTATTCAATGGCGCGAAGGAAAATCTCGTGTACCTCGATGTCTCTGTCTGCTTCGGCAACGATTTTCCCATAGATGCTTCGTGGCTGTCTGCTGGATGAAGCACGATGATCCTCCACTGCTTCCTTCATGATCTTGATCTGTTCGGGAGTAAACCAGCGTTTCAGTCTGGCATCAGCCTGGAGAATTTTTCCGCTCGTGATGTGATGGATGGCTCGCGGACCGCTCATTCCTAAGTCGTGGTAGGCGGCAACGATATAAACCATGTCGATGTCGGCATGTGTTACAGGTACGAGTTTCAGGGCGTTTTTGATCACACGGGTCACGTGGCGCAATCCGTGGCTCTCACCAAACTCCGTATATTTGGGCAGAATCTGTGTTTCCACAAACTGCATGATTTCGAGATTTACTTGTTGCTTCATATTTTTTCTTCTTTATATGTATAATAATGTACGCGCGTACATTATATAATTACATCATTCCAATGATGATGAAGGTAGAGATGATACCGAAGGTGAAGATGTTGAGCGCAGTATAACCCAGCACCTTGTTCAGCATTCTTCCTTCTCCTATCTTCCTCATCTTGGCGTATGTTCGGTTGTGCTGCACAAGGCATACAGCAGCAAAAGGCAAGAACTTCGAATCTGCATCGTAGGCAAGGGCACCGTAGATGTTGATTCCTATCATGATGAGGATGCCGATGTTGCCCAGTGCGCAGTAGAGTCGTTCACCGTTTTTCTTTCCGATGTGAACAATCAGCGTCTTCTTGCCCGCCTTGAGGTCGTTGTCGTGGTCGCGATAGTTGTTCAGGATGAGCAGCGTATCTACTACCAGTCCGCAGGCGATGGAAGTCAGTATGGCTTCGCCAGATACTCCCTGCATTCCTTCCGGTATCACCAGGTAGTAGGTGCAGCAGACCGGTACGATGCCGAAGAAGACCAGCACCAGCAGGTCACCCAATCCCAGATAACTCAATTTGGTGGTATAGAGGAAGCAGAATAGCACACAGCAGATGCCTACGATGATCATCTCCTTTCCTCCGTAAAAGGCGAGTGGCAGTCCGATGGCGCACCCCAGGAGGGTAGTGAGGATGATGCCCCATTTCATTGCTTTCATCGTAATCCAGCCTTCGGCACAGGCGCGTTTTGGACCGAGTCTCGTCTCGTCATCGTTGCCATGCTTGAAGTCGAAGAAGTCGTTCACCAGGTTGGAATCTATCTGCATCACCCAGGCAAAGAGTAGGCAGAGCAGGGCTGGAATCCATTGACAATGGGTGCTGGAATCCTTGTATGCCAGGGCTACACCCAGCATTACGGGAACAGCAGCTGCCGTCAGAGTAACCGGACGGGCTGCCAGAAACCATGCTTTGAGAGAATTAGTTTTAACCATAGATTAGGGAATTTTATGTAAGGAGTGAGCGGTAAGACTCACTCCTTACAATTATTTAAATATACTAGTTGAAGAAGTTCCAGCTTACACCGATTCTCATCACGCTTGCGTTCATAGGATAATGAGGGGTGAAGAAATAATTCTTGTCACCCTTGCCGGCATTGATGTGGCTCATCATGATGAAAAAGCGGGTATGCTTGAGATGTGCATTGGCATATACGTTGATGATAGGGTAGTTGCCTACCTTCACGTTGTTCTCGCCATTACCCTGCACGGTATACATGCCCACGTATGGAGAATAGTCTGGAGCTTCGTAGCTTGTAAAGTAGCGTACGTCGGTACCCATGTCTATTTTCAGTACCTTGGCAATGTTTACCTTGATATAGAGGTTGCTGTATACATTGAGTGCTGGCACCGGAAGTGCACTCTTGTTGCTGGAGTTCTGATAGGTAATCTGGTTCTCCCAATGGAAGATGCCGAACTTGAAGTTCTGTTCCAGTTGGGCTGTCAGCAGATTGATGCCTGAACTTTCCTGCATCGGTGTCACCACAACGCCTGTGCGAAGGAAATCTTCTGTCACGTTGTATGACTGTGAGAAATACGTATAGTTCTTGATCTCGTCTACAGCCACACGAAGGGTTGTGTTGGTCTTGTTATATCTCAATGTACCCATGATGCGGGTATGGATGGTCTTCTCAAGGTCATCATCCCACCATGCATGACGTGCATGATATTTACGGTAGTAGAAGGATGGTGTCTCCCGGTGGAAGAACGCATCGCCTCTTACCTGAACGGTATCTCCGAGGAATGGGATGTTGACATCCAGGTTACCGTCGATGGCGAGGGTACCGGCGTCTACACCTGTCAAGCCAATCTCAGCTGTGGCATTATAGTGCAGCGTCTTACCCTGTTGCTTACTCAACTGCCCACCCACGCTCAGTGCATGCTCGTTGAATTTCTCGAATCCGCCTTCCTTGTCAGGCAGGGTATAGTGGCGTAGGTCATAGCTGGCGAAAGCCTTGATACCAGCCTTTGCCCACTTGCTGAATCCTTCCAGTGTAGCCAGTGCCAGGGTATTCTTCATGTGCCAGTGCTTGGTCTGGTCGTAGATGGAGTCACCCTGCAGTCTGCCTGCGGTATAGTATTCTTCTAGATAATAGTCGGCAGGAGTCTTGTATGCCATGTAGATACGTTTGTAATTGTCAAACTTCACGGTATGTATGATACTTGTAACCGGCACATACTCATTCTTGTACCACAGCGAATCCTCCTGTTTTTTCTTTTCGATGGCCATCAGACTGTCGGCAGCCGCCTTTCCGTTCACGGCGATACGGTTGCTGTCATCCTTACCATTCTCATTTTTTGCAGGTTCGTCTCCGGCAATCTTGGCATTGTCCGGTCTTCCCGAGAACTGGGCCTTCTGTTTCTTGTCGAAAGCCTTCTCGTCGAATTTCTTTCCGCTTTTCTTGGCCTGTTTCCTGGCTTCCTCCTTGGCATCTTCCGCAGCGTTTTCCTTGGCCGATTCCATGGCGAATTTCTTGGCCTTGATTTCTTCCTCGGTCATTTTTACCTTGCGGTTGAAGCCGAAGCTGTATCGGTGACTCAGGAAGATATGCTGGTTGTCATTTCTGTTCCAGTTCTCCTCCAGTACGGTAGGGATTTCATTGCTGGCGAAATCATCGGTATATTGTTCCGGATGCTTGATATAGTCATCATTGGTGATACCTCCGTTCTCGGTCACCTTCTGGTGATTGGTACTGAAGAGGAAGTGTGCCTGATATCTGTCGCCCAGATAAGAGGTCCACATGGTGTACTTGAAGTGGGAAGTACTCTGTGCATTGTAGTATCCTCTGCCGTATTTGTAGTCGAAACGGAATCCACCACCCAACTGTTTGTTGGCATTCACTGCAAAGATAGCCTTGAAGTCGTCTTCTCCGTTGGTGCGGTCACCACAACTGTTCAGCGTCACGTTGGTGATAGGAGAGTAGGTGTTGGTGAAATGGAAGTCGCTCACGGGCGTTACGATGTTGTCGTATGGTTCCGTGAACATGAAGTTACCCTGCGTACGTCGGTCGATGAAGATACGGTTGATTCTTGCAGTACCCATGTTGCCCAGTGTGTTATACTGTCCATATAGTCCCTCGTTGAATGTAGAGTTCATATATAGGTGCTGCAGTGTGTCGACGGGAGCTTCCGTCCTGTCTCCGAATCTTTCGTCTATGGTCCACACCTTGATACCCTTTGGTATTTCCTTGTCCGAACCGAGCGAGTCTGTGTTCACCCGGTTGCTGGTCTGTGGTCTGAACTGTGAATCTTCGTTATTGTTAAAATCGTTTTGTGCCGCAACTGTGAGAGTTGCAGCACAAAATAGTATCATCGTTAATATTGATTTCTTCATTATCTTTCTGAATGTTCGGAACTGGCTGTAATCTTTCTGGATGTTTGGAAACCAGCTGTTATTTTTTGAATAGTCGGATGCAAACTTCTGCAATCTTGATTGCCACACCAAGAATCAGTACGATTGCTGCCAATGTGTGATAGTCGTCCAGTTGGGTCCAGATAACAACGCCGATGATAGCCAGGAGCATGAATGCGATGTTGAGGTAGTTGCGTAACTGCAACATATTGTTCTGGTCGCTGTAGGCTAGTCGGCGGTGA
Organism: Prevotella sp. LCP21S3_D2; assembly: GCF_052118345.1. Lineage (NCBI taxonomy): Bacteria > Pseudomonadati > Bacteroidota > Bacteroidia > Bacteroidales > Prevotellaceae > Prevotella > Prevotella sp. LCP21S3_D2. The sequence continues at coordinate 50,457 of NZ_JBQKHJ010000010.1, forward strand.
TGTCTGTGATCCGGACGCACGGCATAGCTATTCTTTGGCTGTTCCTGCTGCTTGCTGTTTTCTGCCTGTTCTGTCTGTATGCTGTTATTTTCTTCTGTCATGATTTGAATTGATGTTATTTTTTAACCAATGCTGTTATCTCACTGAAAATCTGGTCTTTTCTGTCGATAGTCTTTTTGCGGAACTTACCGAATATCTTTGCCAGGTCGTTCTTTTTCTTGGTCAGTGCCACCTTGTCGGTAATCACCTTCTCAGCAGGAGCCTTGAATCCTGTCGGTCTGTCTTCCTCATAGTTGTATGAGATGCGGAGAAGACTGAGATTCAGATGATTGTCTGCGATTTTGGCAACGAGCTGATACTTGAACTCTGAACGGTCGAGTGAGATGAAGGAACTGCTGAATACGAGCCATTCGTCCATGCTGTTGGCAATGATGTATTCGCTAGGGTTCACCAACGCCACTCTGCTGCCGATATTTTCATCCGACTGTGTCAGGTCGCTCATATATTCGTATACGATGTCGTAGATCTGCTTGGCTGTCTTGCCGTTGGCATCCGTATCAAGGGTGAATTCCACCTTGCCCTCCTGGTTCAGCTTGACAGCTCCTTCCAGATACTTAGGATCTTCCTTGAGCTCCACACCGTTTGCCATCAGCACAGGCTTTGCATCTTCCTTCTTCTTGGCTACCGTGGTAGGAATTGCCCATCCACCCTTGGTGACAGCTTCTTCCTTCGGGAGGTTGGGAGCAGGTTCTGCTTCAGCTTTCTGGGCTTCAGCCTGCTTGATTTCTGCTTTCTTGGCTTCCATCTGCTTGGCTTCAGCTTCCGCCTTGGCAGCTTCCTGGTTCAGACTGTCGGTCTGCGCCTTCAGACGAGCTGCTTCCGCCTTCATCTTAGCTATCTGCAGTGCCTTCTTGGCAGCTTCCAATTGTTTCTGGGCTTCTTCCAACTGCTGTTGCTCTGTAAGCACAGTCTGTGCTTGCATAGTAAGAGGAAGAAGCATCATTATAGGGATGATAAATTTTTTCATGTTGGTTTTACTTATTATCTGAAAAAAACGAATGTTGCGGAAGATGAGGGATTCAAACCCCCGATACCCGAAAGAGGGTATACCGGATTTCGAGTCCAGCGCATTCGGTCACTCTGCCAATCTTCCTTCGTCATTATCAGATGCAAAAGTACGATTATTTTTGCACCTGACAAAATATAGACGATTTTTTTTAATTTAATTATACTTTCACCTGCCCAATACCCTACAATGTCTGCAGGTATCTGTCTGCTTCGATGGCTGCTTTGGCTCCTGAACCTGCTGCAACGATTCCCTGACGGTAAACTGGGTCGGCAACGTCACCGGCTGCAAAGATGCCTGGCAGCTTAGTGCTTGCCGTACCTGGGATAACCTTGATGAACCCCTGCTCGTCCAATTCAAGATAATCCTTGAAAAGGTCGGAATTAGGCTTATGGCCGATAGCCAGGAAGAAACCGTCGATGGCGATGTCGAACTCCTCCTCGTTGGCTTCTCCCTTATGACGAACGAGATGAGCACCCTCCACACCGTTCTCTCCGAAAAGACCTAAGGTATTGGTTTCGAAGAGAATTTCGATATTCTCCTTTTCCTTCACGCGCTGCTGCATGATTTCTGCCGCACGCAGATAAGGCTTGCGGACAATCATGTAAACCTTCTTGGCAAGACTGGAGAGATAGAGTGCTTCCTCGCAGGCTGTATCACCACCACCTACTACGGCAACAGTACGCTTGCGGTAGAAGAAGCCGTCGCAGGTAGCACATGCCGAAACGCCCTGTCCACGGTATTTCTCTTCGTCCGGCAGACCCAGATATTTGGCAGAAGCACCTGTTGCGATGATTACGGTATCAGCCTCAATCTCATTTCCTCGCTCATCTGTCAGGTGATAAGGGCGTGAACTGAAGTCTACCTTCTCGATGCTTCCGTCTCTCAGGTCAGCACCGAATCTTGCAGCCTGCTCCTTCATGTCCATCATCATCTGGGTTCCGTCTACACCGTTAGGGTAGCCTGGGAAGTTTTCTACTACGGTGGTGATGGTAAGCTGTCCACCAGGTTGCATACCCGAATAGAGAACAGGTTTGAGGTCGGCTCTACCTGCATAGATGGCTGCAGTATATCCTGCAGGTCCACTACCTATGATTAATGTCTTTACTTTTTCCATTTATTTCCTTTAGTTTAATAATTCTTATTCCATAGATTATGCAAAGTTACTATATTTCGGTTAGATTACAAAATAAAGAACCGTTTTTTTTCTATCTTTAAGATTTTATTGCTATCTTTGCACCCAGAATAGAACATAAGCAAGATGGTTGCATCTAATCAGACGAATAAAAACAAATAATATGAATACAATTAAGAAGATTGTACTTACGGGTGGTCCGTGTGCGGGAAAGACCACTGCATTGGTCAAGGTGATAGAGCATTTCACAAGCCTTGGCTATAAGGTATTTACCATTCCAGAAGTACCAACCATGTTCACCCAGTCGGGTATGAATTATCTTACCAAAAACGAGAAGTTCTTTTTTGAGGGTGAGAAGGCTACCTTCCTGACTCAGATAGGGTTAGAGGATAGCTTTTCCCGTATGGCAGAGACTTTGGACCAGCCGGTCATCATCGTTTGCGATCGTGGTACGATGGATATTTCTACTTATCTTTCTGAAGATTTCTGGAACCGCATCATCTCTGAGCATGGATACAGCAACACCCAGTTGCGTGAGCGTTATGATGCAGTGCTTCATCTCGTGAGTGCTGCCGATGGAGCAGAGCAGTTCTATACCACCGCAAATAATGCGCAGCGATTGGAGAAGGCTGATGAGGCTGGTCTTCAGATAGCCCGTGAACTGGATAAGAAGATCGTTTCTGCCTGGAAGGGTCATCCTCATCTCCGTGTCATCAACAACCATGAGGATTTCGAGAACAAACTCAATCGCGTATTGAAGGAGATAAGCAATGTCCTGGGCATTCCTCAGCCGATAGAGGAGGAGCGCAAATATATCGTGAAACTGGTGGGCGAGGTGCCTAATGCCATTGACAGCGATATTGTCCAGACCTATCTTTCGGGTGAGCCGGGTAGTGAAATCCGTCTCCGTCGCCGTAGTTTTGAGGGTGGTAAATATGTTTACGTTCATACTTCCAAGAAGCGTATTTCGGATAAGGAGCAGATTGAGACAGAGCGTCAGATCAATGCTAATCTCTATGAATCGATGCTTCAGCAGGCAGACCCTTACCGTGCCACCATCCGCAAGCACCGTAAGAGCTTTATCTGGAAGGGACAGTACTTCGAACTGGATTCCTTCGAACAGCCAGTTCACGACCTGATGATACTGGAAACCAAGGGAATAGCTCAGCATGAGAATGTAAACTTCCCTCCATTCATCCAGGTGGTGGAAGATATTACGGGCAATACCCAGTATGACAATTATAATATCGCCTTGAAGAGATAGTTTTCCATCTCATAGCGTATACTCAGCACCCATAGGGCTTCCATGGGTGCTGAGTTGTAACGTTTCATATTATCTTCTGCCACCGAAGCTGCCGCCACCGCTTTTGCTTCCGCCATTGCTGTGAGAACCACCACCTCCGAATGAACGGGATGTGCCGCCTCCTCCGAATGAACGGTTGCTGCTTCCGCTGTTGAATGAACGGCTATTGCTTCTGTTGTTGCTTCCGCTGTTGAATGAGCGGTTGCTGCCACCGAATGAACGGTTACCACCAAACGAACTGCTGTTTGGAGTTGTAGAACGTGGGGTGAAATCGCGGCTCATGTTAGAACGGCTGTTGTTTCTGCTTCCGAAGGTTCCTCCACCGAATGTGCCACCGCCATTATTGTTGCGGTTGCTTTCTATACGACCGTTATTGAACGAACCGTTGCCGAAGTTGCGGTCTCTGGTTACTGTGGTGCGGGTGCTGCTTTGGCGCTGCATATTGCCGAATGACTGTCCGCGGCCGTAATCACCACGGTTGAAACTGTCTCTCATTCCCATGCGTGGCTGACCGCCAGCGAATGGTCTGCCGTATGCACGTCCGTGATACCAGCTTCTTCCACCGTTCACTCTCCAGCAGTGGTCGCCTCTATAGCTAACGTAGAAGTGTGGTCTACCGAAGAAGAAGTAGTCGCGGCGAGGGTAACGTGCGTAGATTCCGAAATGCCAGTAACCTCCGTCCCAGTAGAGAGGACGATAGAAGTAGGTGGCATTGCAGAAAGCGCGATACTGCCAGTCGAGCAGGATATAGCTCAGGTCGAGATTACGCTGGCGCCAGTATACGCCATACAGGTCATCATAAGTATTGATGCCCATCAGGTAGTCGAGGTTCACCTCATAAGCTGCCTCGTACTGATCATCTGTCAGGTTCAGCTCGTAAGCCATCTTGTCAGTCAGGAAGAGAGCCTGCTGGCGTGCCTGTTCGTAACTCATTGCTGATGCAGTAGTGAATGTCATGGTGAACATTGCTACAAGTGCTATGATAAACTTCTTCATAATCGTATATTTTAAAATTGTTTATACTCTTGTTTCTTATTTCTGGTGCAAAGATAGGGCTATTTTCGTTCTCGGGGTAAGGTTTTTCCCTAAATGGGTGGGGGAAAATCCCTACATCCCGTTTTTTACCTTAAATAAAATAAAAAAGTTGTGTCACTTGAAAAAAATGCTGTATTTTTGCACGAATAAATGTTACATTTATGGCAAAGGACAAAATAGCATACGTTTGTAGCAACTGTGGACAGGAAAGTTCCAAGTGGATGGGTAAATGCCCTAGTTGCGGACAATGGAACACTTTCAAGGAGATTCGCATTGCGGGCGATAGTGGCTCGCAGGCGGCTAAGAATGCCGGCATGACGATGAGACATGGCGGGGCTGCTACCATGTTCGGCGGTCAGCATAGCGACCATGATGCCAAGCCTATGAAGTTGCGCGACATCTCTGCCATTGATGAGCCTCGCATCGATATGCGCGATGAGGAGTTGAACCGCGTATTGGGTGGCGGTATGGTACCGGGAAGCATCACCCTGCTGGGTGGTGAACCGGGTATCGGCAAGAGTACGCTTACCCTGCAGACCATTCTGAATATGACCGACCGCCGTATTCTCTACGTCAGCGGTGAGGAGAGTGCCCATCAGATTAAGTTGCGTGCCGACCGACTGGCAAAGGGACAGGCGCTGCTGAGGGGAGAGGAAGTGGTTCAACCCTTCGATCATATCACGATTCTCTGTGAAACGCAGCTGGAGAAAATCTTCTCTCATATCCAGGAGGTGGCTCCGGAATTCATCGTCATTGACTCTATCCAGACCATCGCTACCGAAGAGGTGGACAGTTCTCCGGGTTCGGTATCTCAGGTTCGTGAGTGTGCAGCCCATCTTCTCCGTTTTGCCAAGACCAGTGGCATTCCGGTTATCCTGATAGGTCATATCAATAAGGAAGGAACCTTGGCGGGACCTAAGATATTGGAGCATATTGTGGATACTGTCATCCAGTTTGAGGGCGACCAGCATTATATGTATCGCATCCTGCGCAGCATCAAAAACCGATTCGGAAGTACTTCGGAACTGGGTATCTATGAGATGCTGCAGGGAGGATTGAGACAGGTGAGCAACCCATCAGAACTGCTTCTTACAGAGGACCATGACGGACTTTCGGGTGTAGCCATCAGTGCAGCCATCGAGGGTGTGCGTCCGTTCCTGGTAGAAACGCAGGCTCTGGTGAGTACGGCGGCATACGGAACTCCACAGCGTTCGGCTACGGGTTTTGACCAGCGTAGACTGAACATGCTCCTGGCGGTAATGGAAAAGCGGGTAGGCTTCAAGCTGATGCAGAAGGATGTGTTCCTGAATATTGCCGGAGGATTGAGGGTTACTGACCCTGCGATGGACCTGAGTGTGCTGGCTGCGGTATTGAGCAGCAATGTGGATACTGCGATAGAGCAGGGGTGGTGTATGGCTGGCGAAGTAGGACTCAGCGGTGAGGTTCGTCCGGTAAGCCGTATAGAGCAGCGCATAGCAGAGGCTGAGAAACTCGGCTTCCAGCACATCATCATTCCGAAATACAACTATCATGGTTTCGACCATAAGAAGTATCAGATAGAGATTCATCCCGTACGGAAAGTGGAAGAGGCGTTCCGCTGCCTGTTCGGGTGAAGATCTCACGCAGATTTCGCGGATTACGCAGATGTTAGTGTATAGTCTGAATTTATAAATATAATCTGATTTTATAAATAATAAGTTCTAAGTAAATGAAGGATTCAGTAATTATTGTGAGCGGCGGTATGGACAGTATTACCCTGCTCTATGACAAGAAGGACGAGATAGCCCTGGGTATCAGTTTCAACTATGGAAGCAATCATAACGAGCGGGAGATTCCTTTCGCCAAGATGCATTGTGAGAGATTGGGAATCAAGCATATCACCATCGATCTGGGATTCATGCACCAGTATTTCAAGAGTTCGCTCCTGGAAGGTGCGGATGCAATTCCTGAGGGACATTATGCTGCCGACAACATGAAGTCTACCGTGGTGCCTTTCCGCAACGGTATCATGTTGAGCATTGCCATTGGTATTGCTGAGAGCAACAATCTGAAGAAGGTGTTTATTGCTAATCATGGCGGTGATCATACCATCTATCCGGACTGTCGTCCGGAGTTTATCAAGGCTATCGATGAGGCTGCTGAGGCTGGTACCTTCGTAGATGTTCGCGTGGTGGCTCCTTATACCAACATCACCAAGGGCGAGATTGCTGCCATCGGCAAGAAACTCGGTATCGATTATGCCGAGACCTGGAGCTGCTACAAGGGTGGTGAGAAGCATTGCGGCAAGTGTGGCACCTGCGTAGAGCGCAAGGAAGCCCTGGCTGAGGCGGGTATCGAAGATACCACAGAGTATGAGGAATAAGGATACCTATATAATAAGGTATAGATAAAGGTTATTGTGGAAATATAAAAGAAAAGATATAGTACGAATGAAGAAAATGATTTTTACTGCTGCTTTGGTGCTGGCATCAGCAGCAGCGATGGCTCAGAAGAGCAACTTTCAGGTGAAAGTGGATTTGAAGAACTTTGCTACCGATTCTGTAATCGTGTTCAAAGGCCGTGATGTGAAGATGGATACCATCTTGGTTAAGAATGGTAAGTTTACCTATTCCGATAACCTTGCCAAGGTGTCAAACCGTGCATTCCTGACACCAAAGGCCTATCGTGGTTTGGAAAGAAAGATGTTCAATTTCCCTTGCGTGCCAGGCGAGAAGGCAGAGATAAAGGGTGATTTCGCTACCCGTTTCGATGTTACCGGTAGTAAGTTCTACCAGCAGTATCATGAGGTTGATTTGATGATGGAGTCTGCCGAGAAGGATTTGAAGGAGTATTCAGAATCTCTGAATGCTCGCACGAAGAATGGTGAAGACCGTGAGACCATCATGAATGAGTATGAGAAGAAGATGCCTGCTTTGCTGAAGGCTAGAACGGAGAAAATCTTAGCTTTCGTCAAGCAGAACCCTGATAACGAGGCATGTGCTACACTTTTCGAGAAAATGGATGATTACGACCAGATGAAGGAACTTCTGGGCTTGCTCTCTGAGAATGTGAAGAATGGAAGAATGAAGGCCTATTATCAGTTTTTTATTGATACGGCTAAGAAGCGTGCAGAGGCTGATGAGAAGGCTAAGAAGTTGCAGGCTTCCGGTATAGATGCTCCTGACTTCACATTGAACGACATTAATGGCAAGCCATTTACATTCTCTAGTCTCCGTGGCAAGTATGTTGTCATCGACTTCTGGGGCTCATGGTGCGGTTGGTGCATCAAGGGTATGCCTAAGATGAAGGAGTACTACGAGAAGTATAAGGGTAAGTTCGAAATCCTGGGTGTTGACTGCAATGATACCGAGGCAAAGTGGAAGGCTGCCGTAGAGAAGCATCAGTTGCCATGGATTCACGTTTATAATCCAAAGGGTAGCGATGTACTCGACAAGTATGGTGTCCAGGGTTTCCCAACCAAGATTGTTGTAGGTCCTGACGGCAAGATCGTAAAGACCATCGTAGGTGAGGATCCTGCATTCTACACCTTGTTGGATGAGGTTTTGGGTAAGTAATTATTTTATCTTAATAGATACAAAAAAGGCTTCTGCGAATACATACGCAGAAGCCTTTTATGTTATATATGGTATTTACCCTGATAATGTCTTTTCGATTTCATCGGTGCACCATGGAAGGCATCGCCACCGATGCCTCTGCTGCCACCACGATAACTGTCGTGGAAGCTGGCACCACCGCAGTATTCACTCCAGCGTGCTCTGATTCTGTCCACATAGTCGGCAGTCTCCGTACCACGCATGAAACCGTATTTTACAACCGGATCACGGTAATAAGCCGGTTGTGCCAGGCGCAGGACATATTCTCTTACGTGTCCCCAGTTATAAGGATTGCCACCATGCTTTCTGGTCAGGTTCATCGCATCACGGATATGATGGAAACCGCCATTGTATGCAGCCAGGGCGAAGAGAACTCGCTGTGTAGGATCTCCGATGTCAGAGAAATGGCCCTGCAACTCTGCCATATACTTGGCTGCCGCCGCCACATTCGATTCTGCATCATGTATCGCACTCATCGGCAATCCCAGATGGTCTGCCGTAGAAGGCATGATCTGCATCAGTCCGCAGGCACCTGCCCATGACTTGGCTTTCGGGTCGAAGCAACTTTCCTGGTAACACTGTGCCGCCATCAGGCGCCAGTCCATTCTTGCCGTACCGCTGTATCGCTGGAAGAGATGGTCGTAACGGGAGATGACGCCCTTGGAACGGTTCAGGAACGGAGAATAGACATGTCGGGTAACGCTGGCAGAAGAGAGCAGCCAGCTTTCCTCCTTCTTCGTCTCGGCTATCATCTTTGGCTTGAACCAGCCGTTCAGTGTATCGGCAAGACTCTTGTTGCCGCCAACCACAGCCCACTGCGTGCGGGTACTGTCGGGTGTCACACCACAGAAGAGCAGGTCGCCCTTGGTCTGTTTCCGGGATAGGGGAACGGCGATGATGTCACCTTCTCCCTTGGTCAGCTTCTGGATCATCTCGGTGGTATCCTTACATTCCTCCACGCGCAGCGACACACCAATCTGCTGGGCAAACTTCTCACAAAGGAGATATTGCAGACCCATGCCGTGGTTGTGATAATCATAATAGGTAGTAGGACCGTTCACGGTAAGCATGATCAGCTCACCGTTTTCCTGAATGTCCTCCAGCGAGAAGCCCTTCTGTCTTTTATTCTTGTTGGCTGATTCGTCAGCCGCCCCTTCTTCGCCATCAGACATGCCCTCCACTTCGCCTATAGGAGTTCCCCACGGCGTGAGCTCTTGTTGCGGTTTCTTTTCTTCGCAACTTCCCAGTAAAATAAGAGCATAAAATGCGTATAAATATAACTTTTTTCTCATTGCGACTGCAAAAGTACGAAATTTTTAAATATAAGTGCTAAATTATTTGCATATTCTAACAATTTTATGTACTTTTGCAATGTTTTTCAGACAAAATACAGAAATATGTTACGAATAGCAGTACAAAGTAAGGGTCGTCTGTTCGACGACACCATGAATCTTTTAGCAGAGGCAGACATCAAGGTCAGTGCCTCCAAGCGCACACTTCTGGTGCAGGCAAGTAATTTCCCACTCGAGGTTCTCTACCTCCGTGATGATGATATTCCTCAGAGTGTAGCCTCTGGTGTGGCAGATATCGGTATCGTGGGCGAGAACGAGTTCGTGGAGCGTGGTGAGAAAGCGCAGATCATCGATCGCCTGGGTTTCAGCAAGTGCCGCTTGAGTCTTGCCATCCCTAAGAAGATAGAGTATCCAGGATTACAGTGGTTCAACGGCAAGAAGATTGCCACCTCTTACCCTAATATCCTGCGCAACTTCATGAAGAAGCATAATATCAATGCCGACATCCATGTCATCACCGGTTCTGTAGAGATCAGTCCGGGCATCGGTCTGGCAGATGGTATCTTTGATATCGTCAGCTCCGGTTCTACACTGGTAAGCAACAACCTTGCCGAGGTAGAGGTAGTGATGAAGAGTGAGGCTTTGCTCATCGGCAACTGGAAAATGGATGAGGAGAAGCATCAGATTCTGAACGAGATGCTGTTCCGCTTCGAGGCTGTGCGTTCTGCCCAGGACAAGAAGTACGTGATGATGAATGCCCCTAAGGCAAAGGTAGAGGAGATTACCCAGGTATTGCCGGGTATCAAGAGTCCTACCATCATCCCATTGGCAGACGATGACTGGTGTTCTATCCATACCGTGCTCGATGAGAAGCGTTTCTGGGAAATCATCGGTAAGCTGAAGGAACTCGGTGCACAGGGCATCCTTGTAACACCAATTGAGAAGATGATATTGTAAGAAAGTTAGATATTAGGAGTTGGGAACTGTTTATGTGCAGGTCTAATTCTTAATTAGACATTATAAATTATTAATTAAATTGGAATGAAGGTAATTAAGTATCCTGCAAAGGAGGAATGGAGCGAGATAGTAAAACGCCCACACCTGGATGTATCCAAGCTCAATGCTACGGTACAGGGTGTACTCGACGATGTGAAGAAGCATGGCGACGAAGCCGTGAAGCGTTACGAGGAAATGTTTGATCATGCCCATCTCGATTCTTTGGCTGTGACTGAAGCAGAAATCGAAGAGGCTGAGCAACTGGTTTCTCAAGAACTGAAAGACGCTTTGCACCTCGCCCATCATAACATTGCCGCATTCCATCAGAGCCAGAAGTTTGCAGGCGAGAAGGTTGAAACATGCCCTGGCGTAACCTGCTGGCAGAAGAGTGTTGCCATCCAGAAGGTGGGACTTTATATTCCGGGCGGTACTGCACCGCTGTTCTCTACCGTACTGATGCTTGCTACTCCTGCCAAGATTGCCGGTTGCGAGGAAATTGTTCTCTGTACTCCACCTAACCAGGAGGGTAAGGTGAACCCAGCCATTCTCATGGCGGCTAAGATTGCCGGCGTGAGCAAGATTTTCAAGGCGGGTGGCGTACAGGCTATCGGTGCCATGGCGTATGGTACTGAGAGCGTGCCTAAGGTATATAAAATCTTCGGTCCGGGCAACCAGTTCGTGATGGCTGCCAAGCAGCAGGTTTCATTGCATGATGTGGCTATCGATATGCCTGCCGGTCCTTCGGAGGTTTGTCTGATTGCTGACGAAACAGCCAACCCTGTTTTCGCAGCTGCCGACTTGCTTTCTCAGGCAGAACATGGCTTCGACTCTCAGGTGTTCTTCATCACTACCTCTGAAAAGGTATTGGCGGAGGTGAAGAAGGAAGTTGAAGCACAGCTCGAACGATTGCCACGTAAGGAGATGGCACAGACCTCGTTGGATAATTCCAAGTTTATCCTTGTCAAGGATGATGAGGAGGCTATCAATCTCTGCAATACCTATGCTCCTGAGCATCTGATTATCGCTACTGCCAACTATGAGCAGCTGGCTGAAAGGGTAGTGAATGCCGGTAGCGTATTCCTGGGCAATTATGCCTGTGAGAGTGCGGGCGACTATGCCAGCGGTACCAATCATACCCTGCCAACCCATGGCTATGCCTTGGCTTACAACGGCGTGAATCTCGACAGCTATAACCGCAAGATCACTTTCCAGCATCTTACTGAAGAAGGTATTCGTAACATAGGAGATGCGGTGGTGACCATGGCTGAAAACGAGCAGCTCGAGGCACATGCCAATGCCATGAGATTGAGAGTAAAAAGTCTAAAGTAGTTTGATAGTATGAAAGATTTAAAAGACTTGTGCCGGGAGAACATCTGGAACCTGGCACCATACAGTTGCGCTCGAACAGAATTCGCCGGCAGAAATGCCCGCGTATTCCTCGATGCCAACGAGAATCCATATAACGACCCTTACAATCGCTATCCAGACCCGCTTCAGGTGGAGCTGAAGAAGCAGATCAGTAAGATAAAGGGTGTGGCGGAAGAAAAAATCTTCCTGGGCAATGGCTCTGATGAAGCCATCGACCTGGTTTACCGTGTGTTCTGTCGCCCTGGTCAGGACAATGTTGTAGCCATTGCTCCAACCTATGGCATGTATCAGGTATGTGCCGATATCAATGACGTGGAGTATCGGGAGGTGTTGCTTGATGAGAACTATCAGGTGACAGCCGATAAGATTATCGATGCCTGCGATGACAATACCAAGGTTATCTGGTTCTGTAGTCCTAACAATCCTACGGGCAACCACATCAACCGTGAAGCCATCGTAGAAGTGTTGCGCCTGTTCGATGGCATCGTCATCGTAGACGAGGCATATAGCGACTTCTCTTCCGAGCGAACCTTCCGCAGCGTGATCGATCATTTCCCAAACATCATCGTCCTGAATACGATGAGCAAGGCTTGGGGCTGTGCAGCCCTTCGTCTGGGTATGGCTTTTGCCAGCAAGGAAATAGTAGATATATTTAATAAGGTGAAATATCCTTATAATGTGAATCTCCTTACCCAGGAGCAGGCTTTGGAGGTATTGAAGAATCCGCTGAAGGTGGATGAATGGGTGAAGAACATCCTGCAGGAACGTTCCAAGGTGATGGCAGCCTTCATGGAATTACCTATCTGCGAGAAGGTATATCCTACGGATGCCAACTTCTTCCTGGCGAAGGTGACGGATGCCAATGCCATCTACGATTATCTCGTGGCACAGGGCATCATCGTAAGAAATAGAAATAAAGTGCAACTCTGTGGCAACTGCCTTCGTATTACCATCGGTAATAAGAGTGAGAATGCAGAATTGCTGGGTGCATTAAGACAATATTAGTTTTTATATCATTAGCCCGGGAGGGAGAAGGAAGCAGCGGCTTTCGAACCTCCCTCCTTTTTTATGCTTATGTCATGATTCCTTGATTCGGAAAGTTATTCCTTAAGCAAGTCGTCAAGGAATTCATCCAGGTCGTGATCCAGATTCTCCATCAGGTCGCCACCCACGATGATGGTATCATCATCGGCAAGGTAGAGTTCTCCCAGATTCTCTTTCTCATCATCTTCCAAGACGAAGCTGTAAGGCTTTAGGATTCCGAGATGGTCTACCGTCTCAGCATTCTTGCGCAAGAGGTCACGCAAAAGCTTCGCTACCTCATCATAGAAGTTTTCATCTTTGTTGTCAATCCATTGCTCAACAACACAGCGGGTAATTTCGTTCTCGTCATCGTCAAAGGCAAGCATCTCGCCGCTGTCCTGTGATACTCTCACATGGATATCGGTCAGCATACATGTGTCTTCTTCAGACGCTGGTACAGGAAACTTTTGAGACACTTTTCTGATAAAGCGCTCTACTTGTTGAATCATTTGTTCTGTTACTTCCATAAATCTACGTTTTTATCAGCCCTTGGCTTTTTGCGAGCTTGAGGCTTGTTTTTTATCTTTCTATTGCAAAGGTACACAAAAAAATGAAACAAACAAAGAAGTTTGGCAAAAAAAGTAACAAAGAAAACGTTTACGCCCCTTTTAATTAAAAAACCTTCTTAAATTGTTTGTCATTTCTAAAATATTTGCTACCTTTGCAACCAAATAAATTGCTAACTAGACTTTGCAAATGAACAAGATAAAACATACTGGTATCGTAGATGGGGTAGAGGGAGAATGTGTGAAAGTTCGCATCCTCCAGGCTTCTGCCTGCAGCGCCTGCAAAGTGGCTGCCCACTGCAATGCCTCTGAAATGAAAGAAAAAATGGTAGAGATAAGAATGGCTGACGCTGCTTCTTATCAGAAGGGCGATTCTGTTGTCGTGGTGGCTGATGCTTCCGTAGGTTACAGAGCCAGCCTTTACGGTTATCTTTTGCCTCTGGTGACCATGGTGGCAACCTTGATAGCTGTTCTTGCTACTACCCATTCTGAGGGTATGGCTGCCGTTTCGGCGCTGGGAATCCTCGTCCCTTATTATGTTGTGCTCTATCTGATGCGCAACAGGTTAAGAAACCGATTCAGTTTTAAACTCGAACGTTGTTGATTATTAACTAAAACAAATACAAATTATTATGAATTTTATTTTGATTGCGGTCTTGGTACTCGGTGCCATTGCGCTGATTGCAGCATTGGTGCTCTTCGGAGTATCTAAGAAGTTTGCCGTCGAAGAAGACCCTCGACTGGGACAGGTGGGAGAACTCCTTCCGGGTGCCAACTGTGGTGGTTGCGGTTTTGCCGGATGTTCCGGTATGGCTGCAGCGCTGGTCAAGGGTGCTGATGCCGGTAGCATCGATGGGCTGATGTGTCCTGTAGGTGGTGCCGACGTGATGGGCAAGGTAGCTGATCTCCTGGGTCTGGCTGTGGCTAACACAGAGGCAAAGGTGGCTGTGGTTCGTTGTAATGGCTCTTGCGAGCATCGTCCTCGCATCGCCGAGTATGATGGTTTGCATACTTGTGCTGCTATGAACTCCTGTGGCGCTGGTGAAACCGGCTGCGGATTCGGCTGTCTGGGTTGTGGTGATTGCGTGGCTGCTTGCCAGTTTAGTGCCATCTCTATCAATCCTGAGACGGGTATTCCTGAGGTTGATGAGGAGAAGTGTACAGGTTGTGGTGCGTGCGCCAAGGCTTGTCCACGTCATATCATCGAACTCCGTAAGAAGGGTCCTAAGGGTCGCCGTGTTTACGTTCAGTGCGTGAACCACGACAAGGGAGCTGTGGCTAAGAAGGCTTGTAGCGTTGCTTGCATCGGATGCGGTAAGTGTCAGAAAGTCTGCAAGTTTGATGCTATCACCATTGAGAACAATGTGGCTTATGTTGACTTCAATAAGTGCCGCATGTGTACCAAGTGTGTTGACGAATGCCCAACCGGTGCTCTCGTAAAAGTTAATTTCCCAGTTAAGAAGGCAAAGCCAGCTGCAGAGGCTGCTCCTGTAGCAGAAGCTCCAGTTGCTGCACCAAAGGCTGAGGCTCCTGTAGCCGCTCCAAAGGTAGAAACTTCAGAAGAAAAGAAGGAGGACTAAATCATGAATTTGAGAACTTTTAGAATTGGTGGAGTTCACCCAGAAGAGAATAAGATTACTGCTGAGATGGCTACTCAGGTGGCTCCTCTCCCAAAGCAGGCTATTTTCCCACTTGGTCAGCACATCGGTGCTCCAGCCAAGCCTGTAGTTGCCAAGGGCGACAAGGTGAAGGTGGGTACACTCATCGCTGAGGCTGGTGGTTTTGTGAGTGCTCCTATTTACAGTTCCGTTTCTGGAACCGTGTTCAAGGTAGATACATCTATTGATGCTACCGGTTATCGCAAGCCTTGCATTATTATTAATGTAGAAGGCGATGAGTGGGAGGAGAGCATCGACCGCTCTGATAAACTCGAGACGCTTGAGGCTCATACTGAGCTTACTCCAGAGGAAATCGTAAACCGCATCAAGGTAGCAGGTGTCACTGGTATGGGTGGTGCCGGTTTCCCTACCTTCATCAAGCTTTGTCCTCCTCCAGGAGCCAAGGCAGAGTGCGTCATCATCAACGGTGTAGAGTGCGAGCCTTACATCACAGCCGATTATCGCCTGATGATGGAGCATGCCGATGAGATTCTCGTTGGTTTGAACCTTCTGATGAAGGCGGCTAAGGTAGAGAAGGGCTACATCGGTATCGAGGATAACAAACCTGCTGCCATCAAACTCTTCGAGGAAAAGACTGCTAATGACTCCCGTATCGAGATTGTTCCTCTGGCTAAGAAGTACCCTCAGGGAGGTGAGAAGCAGTTGGTGGATGCCGTCATCCGCCGTCAGGTTCCTGCTCCTCCAGCTATCCCAGTCAACGTTGGAGCAATAGTTCAGAATGTAGGTACTGCTTTCGCTGTTTATCAGGCAGTTATGAAGAACAAGCCTCTCTTCGAGCGCTATACCACCGTTACCGGTAAGCAGGTGAAGAATCCGGGCAACTTCCTCGTGCGTATGGGAACTCCATTTTCTCAGATGATTGAGAATTGTGGCGGTTTGCCTGAGGGCGACAACAAGGTGTTGGCTGGTGGTCCGATGATGGGTAAGGCTGTAATCAGTCTCGATGTTCCTGTAACCAAGGGTACCAACTCCATCACCGTACTGACCGATGCGGATGCTCATCGCAAGAAGGCTCAGCCATGTATCCGCTGTGCCAAATGTGTGGATGCCTGCCCAATGGGCTTGGAGCCATACTTGCTTGCTACCCTGAGCGTAGTGAAGGATTATGAACGTCTGGAGGCAGAGGAGGTAACATCCTGCATTGCCTGCGGTTCATGCCAGTTCACCTGTCCATCTCATCGTCCTATCCTTGATAACATCATCAATGGTAAGGCAGCGGTAATGGGCATCATCAGAGCTCGCAACGCCAAGAAGTAAGCGTTCACGTCAAGAATGAATTTCATTTAAGAAAGAATTTAAAAGATAAAATGGGAAAATTAATCGTTTCATTATCGCCACATGCCCATGGAAATGAGAGCGTGGAGAAGAACATGTACGGAGTGATCATCGCTCTTGTGCCTGCCATCCTCGCATCTTTCTATTTCTTCGGTCTGGGTTCAGCAGTCGTACTGCTCACCTCTGTGGCAGCCTGCGTCTTCTTTGAGTGGGCAATTACAAAATATCTCCTGAAGGAGGAGACCAGCTTGCTCGATGGTTCTGCCATCATCACCGGTCTTCTGCTCGGCATGAACTTGCCAAGTAACCTTCCTCTCTGGATTATCATCATCGGTGCCCTGTTTGCCATCGGTGTGGGTAAGATGAGTTTCGGTGGTCTGGGTAACAATCCTTTCAATCCTGCTTTGGTAGGCCGTTGCTTCCTGCTCGTCAGTTTCCCTGCACAGATGACATCATGGCCTGTGGCTGGACAGATGCTCAGCTATACCGATGCTACAACTGGTGCTACACCGCTGGCTATCATGAAGACAGCCATCAAGACTGGCGATGCTTCTCTCCTGAATCAGTTGCCTGATTCCATGAGCCTGCTCATCGGTGCTACTGGAGATACCTTCGGTGCCGGAACTACCGGTGAGGTTTGTGCATTCGCCCTCTTGCTCGGTTTGGCTTACATGCTCTGGAAGAAGGTCATCACCTGGCATATTCCAGTCAGCATCATCGCTACCGTATTCGTTTTCAGCGGTTTGATGCATTTGGCTAATCCTGTTTATGCCAATCCTCTGGCAGTCATCTTCAGTGGTGGTCTGATGCTCGGTGCCATCTTTATGGCTACCGATTATGTAACATCACCAATGACTCACAAGGGTATGCTCATCTACGGTGTCTGCATCGGTCTTCTCACCGTTATCATCCGTAACTGGGGTAGTTATCCGGAAGGTATGTCGTTCGCCATTCTTATCATGAATGCGTTCACACCTCTTATTAATATCTACGTTAAACCAAAGCGCTTCGGTGAGAAGCCTGCTAAGAAATAAGGAGGACTGAGACATGCAGAAATTAGAATCATCATTAAAGAACATGGTTTTGGCGCTCGTAGGCGTAGCGCTCGTTGTGGGTGCTGTGCTGGCATACATCAATCACCTTACATCTGGTCCTATCGCCGAGAAGGCAGCACAGAGTCTGGCTACCGGTATCAAGAGCGTGATGGGTACTGAAGACCTCCAGGTAGCAGAACCTGAAGAGGTGAAGCAGGAGTTTGGCGGCAAGGAGTTTACCTTTATTCTCCACAAGTGCTCTGACAAGAGCGGAAAAGAGTTGGGGGCTGCCGTAGAGAGTACTACCGGCGGTTTCGGTGGCGACTTGAAGGTGCTCGTAGGTTTCGATACCGAGGGCAAGATTATGGGTTACACCATCCTTCAGGCTTCAGAGACTCCGGGTCTGGGTGCCAAGGCAACTACCTGGTTCCAGAAAGACGGAAAGGGTAGCATCATCGGAAAAACGCCAAAGGATGGCGACCTTCACGTAAGCAAGGACGATAAGGGTGGCAATGCAGTAGATGCCATCACCGCATCAACCATTACCAGCCGTGCCTTCCTCAAGGCTATCAATCAGGCGTATGCTGCCTATGCAGGTAAGAATGTAGATGGCGAGAGTGGTGCATCTCAGAAAGCAGATGCTGAGAGCCGTGCATCTAAAGTTGAACATAACGAAAAGAAAGGATAAGCCGATATGAGTAATATGAAAATTTTGATGAACGGACTCATCAAGGAGAACCCTACCTTCGTGTTGCTCCTCGGTATGTGTCCTACCTTGGCAACAACTACCAGTGCCATCAATGGTCTTTCCATGGGATTGGCAACCATGGCAGTATTGGTTTGTACCAACTTTGTGATTTCCTGTATCAAGAAGATTACCCCGGATATGGTTCGCATCCCTGTTTTCATCGTAGTGATTGCCGCCTTCGTAACCATCCTGCAGATGTTGATGAGCGCCTATGCTCCTGACAGCATCAACCAGGCTCTGGGTATCTACATCCCATTGATTGTAGTTAATTGTATCATCCTGGGTAGAGCAGAGAGCTTTGCTGCCAAGAACTCACCGATTGCCAGTCTCTTTGATGGTCTCGGCTGCGGTTTGGGTTTCACCCTCGGTTTGACTATCTTGGGTAGTGCCCGTGAGATTCTCGGTGCAGGAAGTGTATTCGGTATCACTCTGTTGCCAGAGACTACCAATATCTTGATGTTTATCCTGCCTCCAGGAGCATTCCTCACATTGGGATACATCATTGCTATATTTAATAAGGTAAAGAAGTAAGCGTAGGCATCGCTTCAATCCATGAAATAGAATAGAAATTATGGAATATTTATTGATATTTATCTCTGCGATATTCGTCAACAACATCGTCTTGTCGCAGTTCCTCGGTATCTGTCCGTTCCTGGGCGTATCGAAGAAAGTTGATACAGCCATCGGTATGGGGGGTGCCATCGCCTTCGTCTTGACCTTGGCAACCATCATTACCTGGTGTGTTCAGAAGTATGTACTCGATCCATTCGGATTGCAATATCTCCAAACCCTGGCGTTCATCCTCGTGATTGCAGCCTTGGTTCAGATGGTAGAGATTATCCTCAAGAAGGTTTCTCCTGCACTTTATCAGGCGCTCGGTATCTTCCTGCCTTTGATTACTACCAACTGTGCTGTGCTGGGTGTAGCCATCCTGGTTATCCAGAAGGACTACAATCTCTTGGAGAGCGTGGTTTACGCCTTCTCTACCGCTCTCGGCTTTGCCCTGGCTCTCATCGTCTTTGCCGGCATTCGTGAGCAGCAGGCATTGGTCCGCATTCCTAAGGGTATGCAGGGCGTAGCTATCGTGATGGTTACAGCTGCTCTCCTCAGTCTAGCCTTCATGGGCTTCTCTGGTGTAGACGGTGGTCTGAAGGCTTTGTTTGGATTGGAATAAAAAAGGCTGAATGAATAAAAATGGCTGAATGAATAAAAAAGCCGATTGAATAAAAAAGAGGCTGGTGTTGTTATCGGTTAACGATGACAGCATCAGCCTCTTATCTTTTCTGGAACTTACATTTTCTTTGTTTCCTTCTCCTTGATATAGCCATGACGGTAAGCATACAGAAGTTCCTTCAGGTCTTCTACCTGTTTACGGAGTTCCTGACCTATATCGGTATCGGCAACCAGCATACGGCGGTTGGACATTTCCACAATCTGGGTGGTACTCTTGATGTCGGTACCTTGCTTGATGGCATCTTCGGTACTGGTAAACGGTTCGTGCTGTACCAGTTGGAAACCGCGGGAATGGTATACCAGCGTGTAGCCGGCGATACCCGTCTCGTTGTGGTATGCCTTGGAGAAACCACCGTCTATCACCATCAGCTTGCCGTTTGCCTTGATAGGATTCTCGCCCTTCAGGGTACGTACCGGCACGTGGCCGTTGATGATGTGGCGGTTAGGTCCGGTAACGCCAAACTCATCCATGATATGGTCTATCACTTCCTCGTTGTCGCGCAGGAGGAAGTAATAACCCTTCTCCTCCTTATGGGTCTCCTTGTCAGCCACGAAATAGCGCTCAAATGTAGCCATCTTGCTCTTGTCAAAGAGCGGACTGTCCGGACCGCACCAGAGATACAGGAAGTAGTCGATGGCATATTCCTTCTCGGCTGGGTCGCTGTCCTGCTGGAAGGCGGTACGAATCTGCATGCCGGTATAGTGCATCAGGTCGCGACCGCTGTATTTATGACCCGGATAGATTTCTACCTCTTTCAGAGAACCGTCGGCATTGAGCGGACAGGAAGCATGGAAGAGCAGATTGTTGTTGAAGATGGCATACATGCAGCCATGCTGCAACATCACCCGGATATGCTTGTGCAGCTTTTCGCAGACTTTGAAAGAGTGGTGCAGTTTCTGCATCAGTATCGTTTCTTCTTCAGAGAGACGGTTTGGGTATTTCGGGTCGATGGTAGGGAAGTTGCAGGAACTCATCTCGTATTCCTTGCCATCGATTTCTACCGTACCCTTTTCATAATTGATGTGTTCGAAGAGGCGTCTGCCGTCCATCTTCCATTCCGGATGCTTCTCGATGAGCTGACCCTCA
The DNA here is from genome assembly GCF_052118345.1 of Prevotella sp. LCP21S3_D2. Taxonomy (NCBI): domain Bacteria; kingdom Pseudomonadati; phylum Bacteroidota; class Bacteroidia; order Bacteroidales; family Prevotellaceae; genus Prevotella; species Prevotella sp. LCP21S3_D2. The sequence goes on from NZ_JBQKHJ010000010.1 coordinate 70,890, forward strand.
ATCTTGAACTGGATGACGGCTATCGCCTTATGCATCTGTGCTGTGAGTCGGGTAGTTTTGTCGTCAAGACTGGCAGCGCCACCGCTCAGCTTAGGCAGGAACTCGGTGCAAGAATCATCATTGTAGGTCTCCATGGCGAAGGTGGCAAGCGGAATGAGGTTAATGCCGTAGCCTTCCTCTAGGGTAGAGAGATTGGCATAACGCAGGGAGAGGCGGATGACATTGCAGATGCAGGCATCATTGCCCGCAGCAGCACCCATCCACAACACATCATGATTGCCCCACTGGATGTCCCAGCTGTGGTAGCGGCGCATCTTGTCGAGGATGATATGCGCACCCGGACCACGGTCGTAGATATCGCCCAGGATATGCAGCTGGTCGATAGCAAGGCGCTGGATGACGTTGGCGATGGCAATGATGAAATCATCGGCACGGCCGGTAGAGATGATGGTATCTACGATGACATTGACGTATGCCGTCTTGTCATGGTCTTCGGTATGCTCGTGGAGCAGTTCCTGGATGATATAGGAGAAATCGCAAGGCAGCGACTTGCGCACCTTGGAACGGGTATACTTGCTGGAAACATCACGGCATACAGCCACCAGGCGGTGGAGCGTGATGTGATACCAGTCATCAATGTCCTTCTCGTTGATCTTGACGAGTTCGAGTTTCTGCTCCGGGTAATAGATGAGCGAGCAGAGGTCACGTTTCTCCTGTTCGCGCAGGGTAGTGCCGAAGAGTTCGTTCACCTTACGCTTGATGTTACCCGATGCGTTTTTCAATACATGCAGAAAAGCCTCGTACTCACCGTGGATGTCGGCAAGGAAATGCTCAGTGCCCTTAGGCAGGTTGAGGATAGCCTTGAGATTGATGATCTCAGTGCTGGCTTCTGCTATCGTAGGAAACGATTGCGACAGCAGTTGCAAGTATCTTATGTCTTTTTCAATATCGTACTGTTTCATAATAATTTTGTTTTCTATGAATGTTAAATTCAAAAGATTTCTTCTGCTGATCATTCTGATTCAGTTGCAAAGTTACGTTGAATTCTTGAAAATAAAGAATAAGTAAGCATATTTTTTCAGAATTATTTTGTAGTTTCACTTTTTTGCAGTACTTTTGCAACCATCTAAGCGATAAACGCTAGACACTATCAATTATTCAATCAAAGACTAAGAAGTATGAAACAGACAATTTTGGTAACTGGCGGTACAGGTTTTATCGGTAGTCATACCACAGTAGAATTACAGCAGGCAGGTTACAATGTAGTCATTGTAGACGATCTCTCCAACTCAAAGATTGAGGTTCTCGACGGTATCGAGAAGATCACAGGTATTCGTCCTGCTTTCGAGAAAGTAGACTTGCGTGACAAGGAAGCAACAGAGGCTATTTTCCAGAAGTATCCTGAAATCCAGGGTATCATCCATTTCGCTGCCAGCAAGGCAGTAGGCGAGAGCGTTCAGAAACCTCTGATGTATTATCGTAACAATGTAGTATCGCTCATCAACCTGCTTGAGTTGATGCCAAAATATAATGTCAAGGGTATCATCTTCTCTTCTTCTTGCACCGTTTACGGTCAGCCAAAGCCAGAGAACCTTCCTGTTACTGAGGAGGCTCCTCACCAGAAGGCTACCTCTCCTTACGGTAATACTAAGGAAATCAACGAGCAGATCATTGCCGACTATATCCACAGCGGTGCCAACATCAAGAGCATCGTGCTGAGATACTTCAACCCAATCGGTGCACACCCATCTGCAGAAATCGGTGAGTTGCCTAACGGCGTGCCAAACAACCTGATTCCTTACGTTACTCAGACCGCTATGGGCATCCGCAAGGAGTTGACCATCTTCGGTAACGACTATGATACTCCAGACGGAACCTGCATCCGCGACTATATCTATGTAGTAGACCTTGCCAAGGCTCACGTTTGCGCTATGGCTCGTGTACTTGACAAGGAGACAGAGCCTATCGAGTACTTCAACATTGGTACAGGCAACGGTAATTCAACCCTCGAAATCGTAGAGACTTTCGAGAAGGCTACCGGCGTGAAGCTGAACTGGAAGTATGGTCCTCGCCGTGAGGGTGATATCGAGAAGATCTGGGGCGACTGCACCAAGGCAAACAAGGTATTGGGCTGGAAGGCAGAAGCTAATCTTTCTGACGTCCTGGCTTCTGCATGGAAGTGGCAGCAGAAACTCCGTGAAGACGGTATCATGTAATCATGATGAAATCATATTGCCTGTTAGGTTAAAAATATAAAAATAATAGGAACTTTACCAGCTATATGTTGGAAGGTTCCTATTTTTTGTATACCTTTGCAGAAAGAATTTTACGTAAAATCATTATATAAGGAATCACAATATGAAGAAAACTATACTTTCTATGATAACATTGGCTGCAATGATGATGGCAGCACCTACCCAGGTGCTGGCAGAAACCAGTGCTGTGGAAATGATAGACCTGGAAGCACAGGACATTGCCGTAAGCTATACCAATGGCGTGATGCATATCACGGGTGCCAACGGGCTGGTAGTTAAGGTTTATAACCTGGCTGGCATCGTTGTCAAATCCTTTATGGTAGAAGGTCAGGACAAGCGCATCTCCATGCCTTTGTCGGATGGTATCTATATTATTAAAGTAGGTCCATCGTTTACACGTAAAATTACTGTCAATCGTAGGTAAAAGTGAAGTTATTGAGATTTTTACCCCTGTTGCTCGGTTTGATGATGATGGGGTGTAAGGATTCGCAACCCAATAGCAACAGGCTGTTGACGTTAGAATACTATCAGGATTTTAACGAGAAGGCGTATGCTGTCAATTCTAAAGTGATTCGAGGATTGATGGATAGCCTCATGCAGCAGGATAAAGACCGTCTTGTTGCCGACCTCCATACTCGGAAATATTATCAGCACCGTGGCGGCTTCCTGTGGATTGACCGTCATGGTATAGATCATCGTGCCGATTCGCTGCTCTCGTTTCTGAAAACTGTAGATGAATTCGGATTCAATAAGCGACGCTTTTTTGTGGATGAGATTGCGGAAGACATCGAACGGCTCAGAACCCTGCACCTGGACAGACAGCAGAACCAGGTGAACAGGGTGATGGCTAGATTGGAGTACCGGCTTACCAAATCGTATCTGAGATACGTTGCCGGTCAGCGCTTTGGTTATATGAATCCCAGCTTCGTGCTGAACCGCCTGGATACGGTGGCTCCTAATCCCTATGATACAATCAAGCTACCTGTAAGATTCAGGGAGCTCTTTGATGTGAAGATGGAACATCCTGATGATTCGTTCTTTGCCCAGGCGATGGAAAGAATCGGTATGGGAACAGATTCGCTTACCGCATTCCTGAAATCAGTACAGCCGGAAAATCCGTTCTACCGCGTATTCAAGGAAAAACTGAACAGGGGAGGACTTTCCAAAGGAGAGCGTGACCGGGTGCTGGTGAATATGGAAAGGAGCAGATGGAGACAGAAGGACAATATCTGGAACCATCAGAAATATGTTGTGGTCAATATCCCGGCTTACCAGCTGATGGCGGTAGACGGGCAGGATACGCTCACCATGCGTATCGGCTGCGGATCGCTCAAGACCAAGACCCCATTGCTCAACAGCCATATCAAGAGAATGGATATCAATCCGAAATGGTTTGTGCCACGCAGCATCATTCTTCACGATATGGCCCGCCATGCCGGAAATCCAGGCTATTTCCTGGCACGTAACTACTATGTGAGGGATGTGAAGACCGGCGAGGAGGTGGATCTGCATCGGGTGACGAGAGCCATGCTGGTTTCTGGTGCCTATGGAGTGGTGCAGCGCGGAGGAAAGGGCAATGCCCTGGGACGCATCATCTTCCGATTCGACAACAACTTCTCGGTCTATCTGCATGATACCAGCAGCAGGGGAGTCTTTGAAAGAGAGGAGAGGGGAGTATCGCATGGCTGTATCAGAATAGAGAAGCCTTACGATTTTGCCGTATTCCTCCTGGCAGAAAAGAACCGGAAGTTGATGGATAAAATCAAGTATTCGATGACGGACGACTCGCTGAGCAACCGCAAGATGGTGGTGAATGGCGTGAAGGTGAAGCCGGAGGTGCCTCTCTTCATCACCTACTATACGCTCTATCCGCTGGCAGGTGGACGCACCAGGGAATATCCCGACGTGTACGGATATGACAAGGTGATATGGGAGCATCTGAAGAAATATTTATAAGAAAATAAATCTTAATTATGATCAAAGATAAAGAACTTTTGGAAATGTTGAGCGATCCGAAGACGCAACGGGCAGGATTCGCTGTGCTAGTGAGTCAGTATAGCGAGACGTTGTATTGGAAGATTCGCAACATCGTACTCAATCATGACGATGCCGATGACATTTTACAGAATGTCTTTATCAAGGCATGGACCAATCTGGCAACCTTTCAGGGTAAGTCATCCCTGTCCACCTGGCTTTACCGCATCGCCATCAACGAATCCCTGGATTTCCTCAGAAAGAAGAAGCAGTCCACGCAAGTGAGTGCGGATGATGAACCCGGCATCGCTTCACGCTTGCTTGCCGATGAATATTTCGACGGGGATGAGATCCAGGTACATCTGCAGGAAGCCGTAGCCCTGTTGCCCGATGTGCAGCGCACGGTGTTCACCCTGAAGTATTTCGACAACATGAAATATTCTGAGATAAGCAAGATCCTCTCTACCAGCGAAGGCGCCTTGAAGGCATCTTACCATCTGGCAGTGAAGAAAATAACAGAATTCTTGCAGAAATATTAAACCTTTTGAGGTTGAATCCGTCAATAATAAAAAAGAAGGAAAGGTAGTAGTATATGACAAGAGAAGAAAACATATTGAAAGAACGTTTTGGCAAGGAGAATCCCTTCAAGGTTCCTGATGGTTACTTCGATCATCTCACCGAGAGAATCATGGAGAAATTGCCGGAACAGGAGATTCGTGTCATCGACATACGCAGCCGTCAGACGCTCTGGCAGAAGTTGCCATTGCGCAAGATAGCTGCTGCCGTTGCTGTCGTGGCGCTGCTGGGCGGCGGCTCGTTCTGGGCTTGGCAGCATGAAGGCAACAGCAAGGGGGTGGCTCATGTGAAGCAGCATGAACAGAAAGCTGTGGCCAGTGAGGAAGCCGCCTTCAATGAGATGGCAGACTATGCGATGATAGACAATGAGACTATCTATGCATCATTGATGACAGAGAACTAAGATAGTAACGTTTAGGTTACGGAATCAGATGAAATAAACAATAATTAAAGATATGAAATGGAATTTCCAACATAGAATCATCATTTTGATGGTCATGCTGCTGATGGGCATCACTGGCATTCAGGCTCAGCATGGCAGAAAGCATGCTGCATTCGACCCTAAGAAGTTTCAGGTGGAACTGGAGCAGTATATCACAACCAATGCTGCCCTGACGCCTGGAGAGGCTGCCAGATTCTTCCCCATGTATCGGCAGATGGGCAAGAAGATGCGTATGCTTTTCGATGAGATGCGCCGGTACAGACACATCAATCCTAAGGACAACGAGGCGTGCGAAGCGGCTATCCGCCGACAGGATGAGATAGACATCCAGCTGAAACAGCTGCAGCAGGAATATCATGCAAGATTCATGACCGTGCTGCCTGCCTATAAGGTGCTCAGCGTTATCAAGGCAGAGGAGAAATTCCACAGACAGGCATTCCGCAGGATGCACAAATAATATTTCGTCTTGGATAGAAATAAGATTCCTGCAAGATGCACAAATGGGCAGGAATGATGCAAATTGATAGTTGGTTTATAATAGAATAAGGTCGCGAAGGTATTATTTTATAATATTTTCGCGTTTTTTTTTTGTTTTCTCCTCTTTTTGTCGTAACTTTGCACATTGTAGTAAATAAATATATATAATATAAAGGTATGTACAGAAGTAATACTTGTGGAGAGCTTCGTCTCTCTGATGCAGGCAAAGAGGTAACTCTTGCCGGATGGGTACAGCGCACAAGAAAGATGGGTGGTATGACATTCGTTGACTTGCGCGACCGTTATGGTATCACACAGTTGGTCTTCAATGAGGCCGATAACAAGGACTTGTGCGATGCAGCTAACAAGCTGGGTCGTGAATACTGCATCCAGATTAAGGGTACAGTAAGCGAGCGACAGAGCAAGAATCCTAAGATGGATACCGGTGATATTGAAATCCTGGTGAAGGAACTTAACGTGCTCTCTAAGAGCCAGACTCCTCCTTTCACTATCGAAGATAATACTGATGGTGGTGATGATATCCGTATGAAGTATCGTTACCTCGACTTGCGTCGCCCTGCCGTACGCAAGAACCTGGAGTTGCGCCACCGTATGTGCATCCTCATCCGTAATTTCCTCGACAGCCAGAACTTCATGGAGGTTGAGACTCCTATCCTCATCGGTAGTACTCCAGAGGGTGCCCGCGACTTCGTGGTTCCTTCCCGTATGAACCCAGGACAGTTCTATGCACTTCCTCAGAGCCCTCAGACCCTGAAGCAGCTTCTGATGGTAGCTGGTTTCGACCGCTACTTCCAGATTGCCAAGTGCTTCCGTGATGAGGACCTCCGTGCTGACCGTCAGCCAGAGTTTACACAGATTGACTGCGAGATGAGTTTCGTAGACCAGGATGATGTCATCAATCTTTTCGAAGAGATGGCACGCCACCTGTTTAAGGAAATCCGTGGCGTAGAATTGCCTAAGCTGGAGCAGATGACATGGCATGATGCTATGCGCCGCTTCGGTAGCGACAAGCCAGACTTGCGCTTCGGCATGGAGTTTGTAGAACTCAAGGAAGCTTTCAAGGGCAAGGGAATCTTCGCCGTATTCGATGAGGCTAAGTATATCGGTGGTATCTGCGTTCCTGGATGCGCTGACTATAGCCGCAAGCAGCTTAATGAACTGACCGATTTCGTGAAGCGTCCACAGGTAGGTGCTAAGGGATTGGTTTACATCAAGTATAATGCTGATGGTACTATCAAGAGTAGCATCGATAAGTTCTATACTCCAGAGGAATTGGCTGAGATCAAGACCGTGATGGGTGCCAAGGATGGCGACCTGGTATTGATCCTGAGTGGCGACAATGCCAACAAGACCCGTATCCAGCTCTGCTCTCTGCGTCTTGAAATGGGTGAGCGTCTTGGTTTGCGCGACAAGAACGTATTCAAGTGTCTCTGGATTATTGACTTCCCTCTCTTCGAGTGGAGCGACGAGGAGCAGCGCCTGATGGCTACCCACCATCCATTCACCATGCCAAATCCAGACGATATCCCATTGCTCGATGAGCATCCAGAGCAGGTTCGTGCCAAGGCATACGACTTTGTCTGCAACGGTATCGAAGTGGGTGGAGGTTCTCTCCGTATCCACGACACCCAGTTGCAGGAGAAGATGTTCGAGGTTCTCGGCTTTACACCAGAGCGTGCTGAGGCTCAGTTCGGCTTCCTGATGAATGCCTTCAAGTATGGAGCACCACCTCACGCAGGTCTTGCTTTCGGTCTCGACCGCTTCGTCAGCATCTTGGCAGGTCTCGACAGCATTCGCGACTGTATCGCATTCCCTAAGAACAATTCAGGCCGCGATGTGATGCTTGATGCACCATCAGAGTTGGATCCAAAACAGCTCGATGAGTTGGAAATCAAGTTAGACTTAAAGGATTAATATTTTAGCTAAATCGCTGAATATAAGCAAAAAAGCGTAGCATTATCTTGATGTAAGTCAAGAAATGCTGCGCTTTTATTTATTATACGTCATTTTTTTCAATAAAAAGTTGATAATCTGAAAAAAATGTTATAAATTTGCAGTACAAAATAAAAGATAATGCTGAAAGGTGTTAAAAAATGACTAAAGCAAGGGCATCATCAGATGCTTCCTTCAAAAGGAAGTGAAGCATCAAGTGGTGCTTATATAGAGACTATAATTATTTTACTAAAATCATGGTAGAAAAGAAATCAACAACAAAGACAGCTGCCACAAAGAAGACAGCTACAAAGAAGGCTCCAGTTGCAAAGAAGACAACTGTTGCAAAGAAGGACGTTCTTTACTTGAACGCAGAAAACGCTGGCTTCCGTGCTGGTGATGTTTATCAGGCTCTTGCTGCTGCAGAGAAGCCTCAGACAGTTGCAGAGATTGCTAAGGCTGCTGGTATCAGCACAGAGGAAACTATCCTCGGTCTCGGTTGGCTCTTCAAAGAGGGTAAGATTAAGGACGAGGACAACAAGGTTGCTCTCGCTTAAATAAGAAATCTTAAGGAACCGCGGTTTTCTTTTCAGGAGAATGCCGCGGCTCTTTCTGTCTCTAGTCTTTCTTTTTCTTTGTTCTTTATCTTTGTTTTGACTTAAAAACTTTATTATTACAGTAACCATGTCTATAGATCAGGAGATATTCAGAGTGTTGATGGCTGCGGGCAGCAATGGTCTCAAACTTGAGAAGATTGCCCGTCATGTTTATAATTCATGTAATTCAATCTTTACACCATTGAATTATAAGGATGTGCATGCCTATGTCACACAGTATCTTACCCGTTGCGCCAAAGACCCAGGTTCGCTTATTGAGAAAGGCAAGGGGTATGGTGTTTATCATATCAATTTCAAGTCGGTTCAGGTTCAGCAGCTCATGCTCGACTTCTCTTCTTCTGCCACGGCTGGCATCAATAACGAGGAGGATAATTCCGGTTCCGACAGCGGAAATGGCTACGTTAGCAACGATCTCTTTGGCGATAATCTGTAAATAGCAAGAAAAAATATATTTCATTTCGGGGGGGAATTCCATGTTGGTTCGTATTATATAAAGAAAGAACAATTTAATTATAATAAACATATAAAATGAACTAATTATGGCTAGAAGATATTTATTAGGCTTTGATGTAGGTTCCAGTTCGGTAAAGGCATCTCTTACCGATGTAGACAACGGTGAAATTGTAGCGTCTGCGTTTTATCCAGACCATGAGGCGCCTATCATGGCGGTGAAGGCTGGATGGGCTGAGCAGGATCCACAGATGTGGTGGGATAATGCCAAGCTGGCGCTGAAGAAAATCATGACTGAATGCGGTGCCAAGGGTGAGGATATCCTCGCTATCGGTATCTCTTATCAGATGCACGGATTGGTTTGCGTTGACAAGAACCAGCAGGTGTTGCGCCCATCTATCATCTGGTGTGACTCCCGTGCCGTACCTTATGGCGAGAAGGCTTTCCGTGAACTGGGAGAAGACCTCTGCTTGCGCAATCTGCTCAACTCTCCAGGCAACTTTACTGCCTCTAAGCTGGCATGGGTGAAGGAGAACGAGCCAGAGCTCTTCGACAAGATTGATAAGATCATGCTCCCAGGCGATTATCTCGCCATGAAGCTTTCCGGTGAGGTGAAGACTACCATCAGCGGTCTTTCTGAGGGTATGATGTGGGACTTTACAGCCAAGAAGCCTGCCAAGTTCCTGTTCGATTACTTCGGATTTGATGAGAGTATGATTGCCGACATCGCTCCTACATTCTCTGTACAGAGCGTAGTCTGCAAGGCTGCTGCTGATGAACTCGGACTCAAGGAGGGTACTCCTATCTCTTACCGTGCCGGCGACCAGCCTAACAATGCTGTCAGCCTCAATGTATTCAACCCTGGTGAAATCGCAAGTACAGCGGGTACATCTGGCGTGGTCTACGGTGTGCTCGGTGATGTGAACTACGATCCTAAGAGTCGCGTGAATACCTTCGCACATGTCAACTATACCACAGAGCTCGACCGTCTCGGCGTATTGCTCTGCATCAATGGTACCGGCATCCTGAATGCCTGGGTTCATCGCAATGTTACTCCAGACGTCAGCTATGCTGATATGAATGACCTGGCTGCCGGTGTGCCAATCGGTAGCGACGGCGTGAAGATTATCCCATTCGGAAATGGTGCTGAGCGTGTATTGGAGAACAGAGAAGTGGGCTGCTCCATCCGTGGCTTGAGCTTCACCAAGCACAATCGTGCCCACATCGTACGTGCAGCTCAGGAGGGTATCGTATTCAGCTTCTGCTATGGTATGGAAATCATGCAGCAGATGGGTATGGACATCAAGAAAATCCACGCCGGTAAGGCTAACATGTTCCTCAGCCCATTGTTTAGAGATACATTGGCTGGCGTAAGTGGAGCCACCATCGAACTCTATGAGACAGATGGTAGTGCCGGTGCTGCCAAGGGTGCTGGTATCGGTGCCGGTATCTACAAGGACCATGATGAGGCATTTGCAACCCTGAAGAAGTTGGCTGTTATCGAACCGGATGAGGCTAACCGCCAGGCTTATCTCGAAGCTTATGCTAACTGGAAGGCAGAATTGGCAAAGCTCTAAACGGGCTTTTGCCGAAAATCATGATCATGTAAATCAGTCTTTTTTGATATAAATCAGTCAGAAAATGACAAATAATAAAGGATGGAAGTTTTTTCCATCCTTTTTTTTCGTTTATACAGATAATTTTTAGTACCTTTGCCCATTATTAAAATATATTTTTAAATTATGGCTCATAAAAATAATCATTTAGTAATAATGGCAGGTGGAGTAGGCAGTAGATTCTGGCCTATGAGTACCATTGAAAAGCCAAAGCAATTTATCGATGTTCTAGGAACGGGACGTACGCTGTTGCAACTCACCTTCGACCGTTTTGAAGGTATTTGTGACCCGGAAAACGTGTGGGTTGTCACCAACAAGAAATATGCAGCATTGGTTCATGAGCAGTTGCCTGAGATACCGGAGAGTAACATCCTTCAGGAACCTTGCCGCAGAAATACGGCTCCTTGCATCGCTTATATCAGTTGGCGCATCAAGGAGAAGGATGCACATGCCAATATCGTGGTAACACCATCCGACCATATTGTTACTAATGGTAATGAGTTCAGAAGAGTGATTGCTTCTGCCATGAAATTTACCAGCGAGACCGACAGTATCGTGACGCTCGGTATGAAGCCCAACCGTCCGGAGACAGGCTACGGTTATATTCAGGCAGATTTGACTACTCCTTCGGCAAGAAACAAGGAAATATTCCGTGTAGACCAGTTTAGAGAGAAGCCTGATCTGGCAACGGCAACAGAATATATCAAGGACAAGAGTTTCTTCTGGAATGCGGGCATCTTCGTGATGAGTGCTGCCACCATCGTGAATGCTTTCCGCGTTTATCAGCCTGCCATCGCCAAGATTTTCGAGAGCATGAGAAGCATCTATGGCACCGACAAGGAGCAGGAAGAGATAGATCTCCGTTATCCTGAATGTGAGAGTATCTCGGTAGACTATGCCATCATGGAGAAGGCAGAGGAGATTTTCGTGATGCCAGCCGATTTCGGTTGGAGTGATTTGGGCACATGGGGCAGTCTGCTGGCTCAGAGCCGCAAGGACCTCAACGGCAATGCCCTGATTGGCAAAAACATCGAGATGATAGAATCAAAGAACAACATCATCCATACGATGAACGAGAAGAAGGTGGTTATCCAGGGACTCGACGGCTATATCGTAGCTGAGGAAGACGGAACGCTTCTTATCTGCAAGCTCTCTGAGGAACAGCGCATCAAGATTTTCTCAGGAAGCGAAAAATAGAATCAGAATATTACTTTACGATTAATGATAAAAAAAAGAAGGCAATCAAAAGTGATTAAGTTCACTTGAGATTGCCTTCTTGCTTTTTTATTGATAACTGTAAGGGCTTATAAACCTACGTCTCCGCTGGAATCTTCACCCTTGTTATCGCCCTTGGTGTCATCCTTGGTGTCTTCACCTTCAGAACCGGTTCCCTGCGAAGTGTTGTCCTGACCTGGAGTATTGTCGATGACACCGTCGTTGTAGAGAATGCCGTTGGCACCAGGCTCCACGGAACCGTCACTTTTCACATCGCCTACATATACCGAATTGCTTACGCCATTGTTCTGTACTGAAGCAAAGCCGATATAGCAGGAAAGCATGTCACCATCCCAGTCGGCTGGCAGCTTCAGGGTCACCTTGCAATCCACTCGGCTTGCTTCCTCGGTAGTGAAGATAGCTTCGCGCTTCGTGAAGTTGTAGATGAGTGGCATGGCGAAGTCGTCTACGCTGGCATGACTCTCGTCTGAGTTGTCTTCCCAGGCAAAGGTAGCTACATTGTTGGCTACCTTCACTGTACAGAATCTGCCTGGCATCAGCGAACCGCTGCTTACCTGCACCTTGCTAGGGTCGATGCCAAATGTTGGATACTTGCCCACTATACAGTTGCGTACGGTGTGACTCATGGCTGCGTTGGTGGCAGTCTGATGCTGGGTGTAGTTGCGGTAACCAGTCTGCAGGTAACCTGTCATCACCTTCAAAAACTTCTGTGCGATACCAAACTTGATGCGCTGAGCCATCTGCTTCTCGGTGCGAGGGTTCTTGATGCTCTGAGCCTTGCCACGCATGTAAGCTGTGCCTTTCCAGCTGCCACCTACTACTGTTCCTACGGTTCCATTGAAACCGCCAAGAATACCTTGTCTAATCTTTCCCATAACTTTTCCTTTCTTTTTAAATGGGTTAATCAAAATGTCAATGAACTCTGTTTGTTGCACCCCTCTTGCGATAGGATACAATTCGTGGCTCCCTTCTCCCTTCTTTCCAGACTCCTGAAAACGGCGTTTCTCGGAGTTGGTACGGAGCAGGTACGGAGAGGGTACGGAGCAGGTCTTTCTCAAAGTCCGATCGCTACTCGTTGATTGATATGTTCCGTAGCCCTCGTTTCCTAACCACATTGCAAAGATACTACATTTTTTCCCCTTTTCCAAGCATCGGTTGTATGTTGCTCAGCGTTGCGTCCGTTTGCGTAGTAGTCTTGATTCATAACTTTAATGTGCTACCGCTTCTGCTTGATTTTCAGTAGTATCAACCTTCTCGTACTTGCCGTTGTCTACTCTCTTGCAGAGGTTGTATTTGCTTACGTATTCGCCCACGTACTTCTCTGCCGTTCTCTTGGCGATGCCCAGCTTCTGTGCCGCAGCCAGCACCATCTGTCGGGTGAAGCTGGCAGGCAGGGCAGCAAAGAGTTTCTCGCTCTTCGGACTGAGCCTGATGCCTGTCGCGTTGTCTCCCTCCTTGTTAGGCAGCAGGGTAGAGAAGATGCGTGCAGCGTGCAGCATCAGTGTGTCGGCAATGATCAGAGCGCACTCCAGGTCTTCGTCCTTGCAGATGATGCACTCTGGCAGGGAGGTGGAACCTTCCAGACGGGTAATGCTCAGAATCATGGCAATGCGATAGGCACTCAATCCCATTCGGTAGATGTTGGCTACGAAGTCTCTGCCCAGCATGTCCTTGTATTCTTCTACCAGCTTGTTGAAGAAATCGTTGAACTTGCCTTCCTGCTCTTCCGTCAAGTGGAACTCGATGCCGCCTTCCTTCTTCTTCAACAGCAGATGAATGTCATACACCCGCTTGCCGATGGCTTCCATCTCCTCATCGATGGTTCGGGTTGACTTTGAGAACACGTTGTGCCACTTGGCAGGAATATCCACCAGCATGAACAGGAAGCGGGAGAAGAGACCGTTCTCTGCCGATGGAATCAGATTGGCTACCTGACCTGGCGTACCCGTCAGATACACCGTCCATTTCGGGTTGTGAATCTCTACATGCTCATTCTCCTTTCTTCGGCGATAGTTGATATCCTCGTGGTGGAATCCCTTGCGCAGACCATCCGAGAAGTTGCCGTAGTCGCTTTTCAGCGTGTTGGCAAGCGAATCAGCCTCAGTCTCGAAGGTGATGCCCTGGTCATGGTTGTCGTGCAGCGCCTGGTAGATGGCGGTAGAAGAGCAGTTGGCAGGAATCAGCAGTGAGCGGTAGGGAGGCTCCTTGGGCAGTGGCATTCCCGAAGCCTTCCTGCCCAAGGCTCTGATGTCGGCAAGTTCCTGCTGATAGTCGTCCACCTCCTGCTTGTTGGCTTCCCTTACCTCCTGCTCAATGAGGCTCACCAGCTTGAGGCACGATGTGGTTCTGCCTTTTCCGCTTGCAGCTTTGGCTACGTTGAAGATGTAGAGGTTGGCAAACACCTTCATGTTGTCGTAGATGGCAAATACCTCGGGGAATGCACCGCTCAATACGGCAAGGGCTGCCAGTACGAGCATATCTTTCTCCGTAATCGTCTTGCCCAGGAAAAGGACTTCTTTCAAGATATCAGGTAGATAGCCTATTACCTTCTCGCTGAAGGTAGGCAGCGGGATGGTTTCAGCCACTTCGTGCTCTACTACTGATTCTGCTGATATGCCATTTGCAGCCGTAGATGCATTCGGAGCTATTGCCAGGTTTGCCATGTTTGCACCCTTTGCAGGGTTTGCAAGGCTTGCAACGTTACCGTTTCCGGCAACGTTGTCATGGCTAGGAGCCACCTTGATGTCAATGCCTGCCTCCTTGGCATAACTGAAGAAAGAGCGGATGGTGATACCTTCGTGGTTGGTAGTGTCATGCAGACGCTTGATGCAGTTGGAGTACAGCTTATCGCACTCCTCGTACTTGTAGCCGGCATTGAACCGACTGATGTCATGGAAGATGCTTCTTCCTTCCTCACCCAGCTCCAGAGAGATGCCGAAGGCGATGTTGCGCCAGTTATTGTATCCTTCTGTGATGTCGATGTTCATCTCAACGATACGGTTGGCTACTGTGCGGATTTGCTCAGCCTTACTTACTTGGGCCCATTGATTTGGGTCGAAATCTAGTATTTTGTTCATATTCTTATCTATTTTATAATTAATTTGTACAACAATAGAATTGGCTTTTCCCTGCGGTTGCCGAACGTTGTTTCTTCACTCTTCACTCTTCCTTAAAAAGGGCAGATGAGAGGATTTACGTAGCAGTTGGGGTCGTAGGGCAGGAAGCAAGCTCGGCTCACATTCTTGCAGGCTGCATCAATCTTGATGCCTCCATACGCTTGCCAGATATAGTGCTCCAATGCCTGGAACCAGGTTTGGTGGTCGCATTGCTGCAGGTCTATCTGTACGAAGAGTTTCAATCCGTCACCCGAAGGACTACGGAAGGCAAGTTCCAGTTCGAAGTTCTTCTGCATCATTTCATCATGGATGAATTCCTGCTTCAGTTCCTCCACCAGGTCTTTGCCCACGTGGTCGATATCCAGGCACATGATGCCCGAGTGCTTGATGAGTCCCTGGTCGTTGCGTGCGTTGAAGATTCCGCTAGCCAGCACATAGTCAAACTCCTTTGCCTTATAAGCCTTGCGTCTTTTCTCTTCCTCTTCCGGAATGCCACGGAGCGTATCCGTAGCATTCTTGAAGAGGGTAGGGTCTGTAATGTACTGCCACAAGTGGTAGATGCCCACCCGGTTGTGGCTCACCACATTAGAGATAGGATGGCGATAGTACTGCATTCTGTGCTCCTGCAGCTGTTCAAGGTTCATCGTCATAGGGCGCCTCCTTTCTCCACCTTATTAATAATAGGAGTCTGCATCTTGCCTTCTTCCTCATCTTTAGGCATAGGCTTGATGCGGCTGTCTCTGTACGATTCATCCATGAGTCGTTGCAGGTCCCGTTCCTTGTAGTAGCATCTTCCGCCCATCTTGGCAAACGGCAGCTTGCCATTGGAGCGTAGAGTCTGCAGGGTTCGGGCACTGATGTGGAACATCTCCATCACCTCATAGTTGTCGTGCCACTCAGAAAGTGGCGTCAGTAGCTCCGTTGCTTCCTGACTATCCAGGCTGTCCTGACTTTGCATAGTTTGCATCGGTTGCAAAGTTTGCAAACCTTGCGGAGCGTGCATGCCGGTGTTGGCATGCTTGCATGTGCCATACTGTTCTTCAAGCATCATGCTTTTAAATTTATTCTTAGACATATTAACCGAACCCTAACGATGTGACGTCTGGATTCGGTTGCAAAGAAAATTGTTCTATTTAGTTCTAAGGGTAGGATTCACTTGTTCTATTTCGTTCTAGTTGTTCTATTTTGTTCTGGTTGTTCTAAAATTAGTGAAGTTTTGCAAGTGAGCTCTTCACGCTCTGAACCAACGGTCACCGGCGCGTAGCGGAAAGGTAAAGGGCAGAAGCTCTTAGCCCAGGGCGTTGCCCTGGGTAACAATGGTTTGAAAATTGCGCCCTGTAAGGGCGAAAGCTTTAAAAATGATTAATCTGAGATATAAATTCTTGAAGAAAATGCCAAGAATTTATATCTCGTTTTTTATATTTGTATATTCTTCTTTTACTTGTTCTATATATTCTGGATGTTGGTAGTCTTTTAGGGATTGAGATGTGCTATGAAGCGCTGTTCTATATTTTTTAAAAGTTCTTCCATTTTCATATCCCATAACTACTCTTGTACAAAACTCGTCATATTTCGTATAGGTGTAACCTTTTTCATATTTATTCTTTATCCAACCGTAAAAATCCAGAAATTCGAGCATGGCTGCGGCATGAGCAGGATTTTCAAGCATTGTTTCAATGAGTCTCAATGCTTTTGCTTTGCGCATTTTTTCATCTTGCGCTTCTAAAGCTACGATCAACGGCATCTTTAGGAATTCATAGCAAGTAGTTTCTTCCAAAAACTTTTCTGCTTTGGTAAGATGAACAGTTTGCTTGTCTTCCGTCTGTTCTGTCTCTTTTTCAGTCTTCTGTATATTTCGATTTTCCTGTTTGGCTTTTTCGGCCTGTTCTCGGAATCTCTCAGTTACATCTTTGGATGGATAAGTCCCATAGGTATAATAAACGAAATCTTCAAAATCATCTTCGATATCTATTGCTTTTTTAGAATATATGATTTTTTGAAACGATATGAACAGGCTGAAATACAGTTCTATAAGCATATTTCGGAGTAGGCTGGTTACGGGGCTTTGATACTTTTCTTCTTTCAGCTCTTTACAATATCCTTTGATGATATTTAATAATTCTTTAACTTCCGTAAAGATAAAAGAATCATCTTGCATCGTTGAATGTAAATCTAGTATAGCACAAACCGTACGTACTTTTTCCAGTTCCAGAATCGTCTTGTACATTCGCAGATAAGGCGTATTTATTTCTGGAGCTGGGAAAATGTTTTTTAGAACGTGTTTATACTCTCTTGTATAATAGTCTGGTGTAACCGACTTGAGATAGCGAGTGATGGTATCTTTCAACTCTTTATCCCTTTTATATTGTAAGCCCACTTGGCTATGGCTGTCAAGAGCATGGGTGATGTCTTTCTCAAGCTCAATGAGATTAGTTCTTTCTTTGGCTTGGCGTAATGTATGCATCATTTGAGACAGTTCCTCTGCAGGAACTGTCTCTTTGATGAGTGTAGGACGAAAGTCGCCTCTTAGTATAGCTTCTATAATTGGTAATGTCATAGCATCCAAAGATTATTTTTACCGAAATCAGTTAACTGACCATCAGGAAAATGAGGTACAAACTTGGCTACCAGTTTTGCGTAAGCAATGGTGATAGGCATACTTCTCATGGAAACTGATTTCCAGTTGATGCGAGTTGTTTGATATGTTAGGGTGATGATATTCTTAATATCTTCTTCACTCAAATCCTGTTCGTTGTTTCTGCCTGCCATGATGGAAATCTTGATGGGGAAAGGTCTGAGGAATCCCATTCTCTCACCATATTGCGCATATCGCTCATTATTATACAGCAGATATTCGTGAATGCCACGTTTGGTACGAAGATGAACATACGTTCCGCTCACAGGCATTAATACATTAGGGCATGTCGTGTCAAAAGCAATCAGGTCTTCACTGTCTGTCTCTGTTACATTTATAACGATTACAGGGCAGCTGACCTGGCATTTTTTCAATGCATCTTCTATCATGTCTGACTCATCATGGTTCAGTTTCTTATGATAGTAGATGATGAGCCGTGAAGGTTGTTGAAACTTCTTGTAGAAATTGAGGATAGCTTTGATGATGGTGCTTCTCAACTCCTCAAAGTTTCCCTTGAGACAAGCATCGAAATTATGTAATTCACCCTCTTTGTCGAGGCAGACTGCAGCCCCGATATATTGTTGGTTCATGCCATATTCTTTGTAAGCTCCAATGCCAATAATCATATCGTTTTTTTGGCTTGGATAGGCTATCTTCCATGCCTTTCCACCTTCCTTACCAGCTATGGCTGCAGCAATGTTCGGTACCATATAGCTGATGAAATTCTTATCCTCAACTCTCTTCTTGTGTATCACTTGAGAGCCAATGTTGTACTTCATCAACAGGTACTTCATTTTGTAGTAGAGATGATAATGGGGAGAGGTTGTATCATCGCGGTCGATGTCAGATATGATGATGGCAAAGTATTTCTTGCAATGCTCGAATGGCATTGCTTTGAGATGGTTCTCTAGTGCTTCCAAAGCGTGCTCATCATCTGAAAACATGAGGTTCATACCATCAGCCCATGCATGGTTGCCCATCCATATTGTATGGTATAGATAATTGTTTGTATCAACATCATTAGGGTCCAAACGACCAGAAGAGTCTTTGCCCTGTTGGAAGATGTTGTATAGTCGCCAGAGGGTAATTTTCATGCTTTGAGGGCATATAAAAAAATGGCGATGCTCTGCTGGACGCTCGGCTGCTCCATACTTCTTGAAGAAGTATCCTGGACTGACACCAGTTTGACCATTGCCAAATTTAAGAGTCTTTGCTTTCTCGTCAACAATACCTATCTTATGGTCTGCCAATTGTATAAAGTTGGCGTTGTCGGGTAAATCCACGCCAACTTCCTCTTTGAAAGCTGGTGTGTTTATCCATCTGTCGATGAATTTTCTAATTCCGTTATACTTGGTTAGGTATTTGTTGGTATCTCTATTATAATAGGTAGGAACCGCAAGGTCTCCTTTAATTTCTGGGTTGCAAATAGGAAATATTTGTTCCTCAGTCAATTCGATATGGCGTTGCGTAATCTCATTGCATGGCATAACCATAGTTCCGGCAATTACCTGAAATTGCTTGTTCTGTAATGCAGGCAAAAGAAATGCTTGAGTTTTGCCAACAATGGATTTGCGGCCCATAGAGACATCTAGTTGCCATGCGTCCTCAACCTGGTCATTGTATCTAATGGTCAAGTTATAACGTTGATATTTACGGTATTTTGGATTGGCATCGTCTTCAAGTATATAAATTTCAATACCATTTGTGAAGCCTCTACGGCATGGGCATCTTTGGTTGCGGAAATAGCGAACCATTCTCTGATACAGAATATTCTTGGTTAGTCTGATGTTATCCTTGATATTGAGGTCTTCTATGTTGATTCTTTTTAGTTGTTTATAGTTAACTTCTAGTAGAGCCTCAATTTCTGTCTCCATAATAGGTAGATAGGCCTTGTTTTCACCTTGAAGCCCCATCATGGCGCCCCAAAGCGCAGAGTCTCGTTCCTTGCAGACACTAATGCCATTGTGCATTAGTGTCTTAATGGAATTCTCATCCAGACTACTGCTCCCAGCTATTAGCTCTGTGGAGATTCTTTCATGCTTTACAACGAAGATAGTAGAGTTTTCTTTCATACTTCATCATTTTTTATTAATGTTTGCACAAGATTGCTTAGGCAAACGTCGTGCGTTGTAATTTTACTTGCAAATATACAAAAAATAAGGTAAAAGAAAACGCTTTGGCTAACTTTTTTATTGTTAAATATATTTAAGTATCTATTTAGTAGATAGTTAAGGTTCTTAAAATGAAAACTTCTATATTTGAAAAATACAAGAAAATGCCAGAATTGGATGTTTTTGCCTGCATTCTTAAAAATGAACTTATTCTAAAAGTTAAAAAAGAGAGAACTCGTTTCTGGCCTACCTTCTGCTTCTCCTTTTGTACCTTTTCATCTCCTTCCATCTGGCACATAGATATCTGCTATTGCAATATCTTCTTCCATAGATTTCCTGTATTCAAGAAGCTCGTTTATTAGTTGATATCAATATTTCGGTATAATCTGGCAAACTCTTCTAATTTAATTACTAGAACTCTTGGAAAATCGATGTTTTCTAATTCTTTGAAATGTTTATCATCTGATACAATGAAATCGGCATTGGCAAAGACAGCACAATCCACAAACTTATTGTCATCGGGATCCTGCGTGATAAGGTTCCAGTGATAATGAGCATCAATTCTTTTGGTATTCGGAGCTTGAGTTATAATCTCCAATACTATAGTTGCAATTAAACGATTTGTTTTAAGACAAAGTATTTCTTCGTATTCTTCTAGAATTTCTGTTGTATAGCAAAGACAATAGTCCCCATTCAAGAACCCTTCCCATAAGAAATAATTCTTGTTTTTTCTTGCAATTATCTGCAAGAGACAATTGGTATCTAAGACTATATTTCTCTGCATAGTCTGTCTATTTGTAAGCCGTGCGCAAATGTTCAGACTGCATTTCCTGCAACTTTTCATTGCTTAGTTCGCCAGATTCCCAAAGTTTATCTATTTCTCGCTGCAAGCGATCATTCATAAACTTTACTAATGTTTGTTTCAAGTCTGCCAGGTCTTGTTCCGACTGCAAACAAGAGATAACATTGAGCACAGCCTGTTGGGCCTGATTGAATTGTAATACTTGTGTTGCCATATTTGTAATTTTAAACATTTCACTCTGCAAAGATACAGATAATTATTGATACTCCAAAGATTTTAAGAAGAATATTTTTATTTTGCAAGAAAATAGGGGGATAATATAAAAAAGGTGGCGATTATTTTTGTAATCTCTTATTTTTGCAGTATCTTTGCATTCGGATTGATTCGCCTTAGGGTGATGACGTCTGTTTTTGTGGATGAAATAGATTTCGTATCTAGTTCGATGAAGTTCTAAACTCAAATAGTCCGACCAGACAATAGCAACGAACTTCTGAGGATGAGGATGCGCCTAGCTATAGGCGTACCCCTTCCTTTCGTTTCGTTGCATGGGTAAATCTTTGGTCGGACAACCCCGAGTTTAGGAATGAATAGGATGTGGGTGCGCCTTTTTCTTTCCATAATATTTAGATAAGACTTTATACGATAAGTCTTTGAAAGACAAGTCTTTCATGTGTTATTGATTTTTAAATGTCCGACCAAAACATGATAAATAATCAAGATTTTGATAATGAAAGACAGGTAGTTTCGCGTGAGCGAGTGGCGGAGCATGGAGAAGTTTATACTGCCAAGCGTGAGGTGAATGCTATGCTCGACCTGGTGAAGGAAGAGACGGAGCGTATCGACTCCCGATTCCTGGAACCGGCTTGCGGCAACGGCAATTTCCTCATCGAAATTCAGCGCCGTAAACTCGAGGTGGTGGAGTGCCAGTATGGTAAGAGCCGATACGACTACGAACTGTATGCCGCCCTCGCCATCAGTTCGATGTATGGCGTGGAGCTGCTGCCCGACAATGTAGCTGCCTGTCAGAAGAGACTCTATGAAGATTTCATGGAGCGCTATCAACGTGTGTTTCATCAGGAATGCAGTGCCCCTTATGAGCGTTGCATTCAGTTTCTTTATGCCAAAAACATTCTTTGTGGTGATGCCCTCACCATGGAAACGTCTTCCGGGAAACCTATTGTCTTCTCGGAATGGGGCTTCGTGGGCGGTGGCAAAGTGAAGCGTCGTGACTTCCGTCTTGATGATTTGCTCAAGAACGTGGAGTATGATAAGCCGAAACCAGACGAGGAGGGTTTACTTTTTGCAGATACGGGCGAGCCAACCTTCGTGCATGAGCCTATCAAGGAATATCCGTTGACTCATTATCTTAATCTTCCCGACCATGATCAATTATAATCCCGATGTGCTCAGTTGCCTTGCCAATCTGAGCAACGATGAGGTGTTCACGCCTCCTGAGATAGCCAACCGCATGCTCGATCTTTTGCCAAAGGAGATTTGGAGCGATAGTAAAGTGAAGTTTCTCGACCCGTTCTGCAAGAGCGGTGTGTTTCTTCGTGAGATAACCAAGCGGCTGCTGGATGGTCTCTCCGAAGAGATTCCCGATATGCAGGAGCGCCTTGACCATATCCTGCATTATCAGGTGTATGGCATGGCGATAACGGAGCTTACTTCTCTGGTGAGCCGCCGTTCGCTCTATTGCAGCAAGGAGGCCAGCAGCGAGTATAGCATCAGCCGCTTTGATGAGGCTGCCGGCAACATCGCCTTCCACGAGATTCCGCATACCTGGAATGAATCTACAGGCAAGTGTATCTATTGCGGCGCAAGCCGAGATGTGTACGAGCGTGGTGAGGATAAGGAAAGCCATGCTTATCAGTTTATTCATACAGACAATCCAAAAGAACTATTCAACAATATGAAATTCGATGTAATTATCGGCAATCCGCCGTATCAGCTGAATGATGGTGGGGGAAGAGATTCTGCTGCTATACCATTATATGATAAGTTTGTACAAAAAGCAAAGCAGTTAGCACCTCATTTCTTGATAATGATTATTCCTGCTCGTTGGTATACCGGTGGAAGAGGTCTTGATGATTTTCGAGATAATATGATTTCTGATACTCGTTTGAAAGTAATTCATGATTATCCGGAAACTGATGATTGTTTTCCTGGCTTGAACATTAGAGGTGGAGTATGTTATTTCTTATGGGATTCTTTGTATCATGGAGATTGTACTATCATTAATCATATAAAAGGAAAAATGATTGAAATGAAACGTCCTTTGAAGGAAGCCAATATCCCGCTTCTTATTAGATACAATCAATCTATAAGTATAATGAAGAAAGTCTTAAAGTTTAAAGAGGTATCTTTAGGAAAGTATGTTAGTACTAGTAAGCCTTTTGGGATGCGTTCGAATTTTAGTGATTTTACTTCAATCCAAACTGAGATGCATTCAGTCAAGCTTTATAGATTTGGTGAAAATGGTTATGTTGCTAAGAAGATTATTGTAAAAAATGAAAAATTGATAGACCGTTACAAGGTCTTGGTTTCAAAGGCAAGTCCTGGCGGTGATGAATATCCTCATTCTATCGTGAGTCAGCCTATCGTTTCAGAACCAAACTCTGTTTGTACCGAAACGTATTTGGTAATAAAAGATGTGGATTCAAGAATAGAAGCAGAGAATTTGGTTTCTTATATCAAGACTAGATTCTTTAGATTTATGATGTCTTTGGTAAAGAACACCCAAAACATTTCAAAGGCGAGTTACACTTTCGTCCCCCTCCAAGACTTCTCTCATCCTTGGACCGACGAGATGCTCTATCGAAAGTACAATCTCTCATCTGATGAAATCGCTTTCATCGAGTCGATGATTCGTCCGATGGAATAATCTTGAAATATAATCTAAGTAGGGTAAGGGAGCAGGCATTCTCCTGCTTCCACCTTTTATATATAACAACATAACATCATGGATTATGACGCAGAATTTATTTCCCGAGAAATCGGAGTCGCAGCCTAAAATCTATGCTTACAGAGATAAGCATAACCCCGACTTGAAGGGATTGCTCAAGGTGGGCTATACCACCCAGGATACGATTACCCGAATTCATCAACAATATCAGATAGTGAAGCCAAGCGGTGACCCTGTGAACATCGTCTTCGAAGAATCGGCGATGCGGCAGGACGGAACTGTCTTCACCGATCATGAGGTGCACCGCATGCTGCTCAGAATGGGTTGCCGGAAAGTGGCTGGCGAATGGTTCCGCTGCACCCAGGAGGATGTGAAGAAGGCATGGCTTGCCGTGAGAGACAGAAGCGAGACCATCTACGACCGCACCGAAACTTTCCCGATGCGACCTGAGCAGCAGGAAGCCGTGAACAAGACTGCCGAATATTTCAATCGGTTCCAGCATGACCATGAGCATACGCCTCATTTCCTCTGGAATTGCAAGATGCGATTCGGCAAGACTTTTACTACCTATCAGTTGGCTCTTCGCATGAAGTGGCGCCGACTGCTGGTGCTTACCTTCAAGCCTGCCGTGGCGCAAGCTTGGGAGGAAGACCTGATGCGCCATCAGGATTTCGAGGGTTGGCAATTCATCAATGCCAAGACTCAAACCGATGAGGATATCGACATCAACAAGCCATTCGTCTGCTTCGGTTCCTTTCAGGATTTCCTGGGCAAGAGCAAGAGCGGAGGCATGAAGGCGAAACACGAATGGACACGAGCCTTTAACTGGGATTGTGTGGTGCTGGATGAATATCATTTTGGTGCATGGCGAGAGGAAGCGCAGGAACTGATTGGCTCCAGGGAAGACATCAAAGTGCAGAAGAAAGCCATGGTTGAATCGGAGAAGGAACTGAGTCGGGAGATAGAAAATCCTGATTATTTCGATGAGGACATGATGCCAATCACGGCTCGTCATTACCTCTATCTTTCGGGCACGCCATTCCGTGCACTTGCTTCGGGCGACTTTATCGAGGATGAAATCTACAACTGGACTTATTCCGACGAGCAGCGTGCCAAGGAGGAGTGGGAGAATGCTCATCCACAGGCATTACCCTTGCAGGGGTATGCTGCGGAGGATACATCGCTGCCCAAGAGGATGACCCCCTATGCCTCGCTCCCGAGAATGGTGCTGATGACCTATCAGTTGCCACCTTCCATTGCCGCCGTGGCGAATGATGGAGAGTTTGATGAGTTCGACCTCAATACGTTCTTCCTGGCAGATGGAGAAGGCGAGGAGGCATGCTTCCATTTTCATGATGATGTGCAGAAATGGCTCGACTTGTTGCGTGGCAACTATCTGCCTGCATCTATTGACCATTTGAAGCAAAACAATAGAAAACCGCCTCTTCCTTTCTATGATTCAAGACTTTACGGTGTGCTGGCACATACGCTGTGGTTCCTGCCAAACGTGGCATCCTGCTATGCTATGAGGAATCTGCTGGCAGAATCGCAGAACACTTTCTATCATGAATATCAGGTGATAGTTTGTGCTGGAACCAAGGCTGGAATCGGACTTGATGCCCTTGCGCCTGTAGAGCGGGCGATGGAGAATCCAGATCCTCTGCATTGCAAATCCATTACTTTGAGTTGTGGTAAACTGACCACGGGGGTAACCGTGAAACCATGGACTGGTATCTTTATGCTTCGTGATACGTCGAGTCCGGAAACATACTTCCAGGCTGCCTTCCGAGTGCAGTCGCCATGGACCATTACCAATCGTGATGGGTTGCATCCCAACCAGACGGAGATTTTGAAGCAGGAGTGTTACGTTTTCGATTTCTCGCCAAACAGGGCTTTGAGAAAGTTGGCGGAATATAGCAGTCAGCTGAATGTGGAAGCCGACAAGACTCCGGAGCAGAAGGTGGATGATTTGATTCATTTCTTGCCCGTAATCTGCTATCAGGATGGAGCGATGAAGGCTTTGAATGCCGGAGAAGTACTTGATATGGCAACGAGTAATACTTCTGCCACCTTGCTTGCCAGGAGATGGGAGAGTGCCACGCTGGTGAATGTAACCAATGGTGTGTTGGAAAAGCTGCTGAATAACGAGCAGGCGATGCAAGCTCTGATGAACATCGAGGGATTCAGAAGTTTGAATGAGGACATCCAGACTATCATTACCAAGACCGACCACATCAAGAAGACCAAGAAAGTGGCTTCGGAATCGGAGGATGGTCTTTCGAAAAAGGAGAAGAAGGAATTAAGCGAAGAGGAGAAGGAAGTAAAGAGCAAGCGCAAGATGATACAGGAGAAACTCATCAAGTTTGCCACTCGTATTCCTATCTTTATGTATCTTACGGATTATCGTGAGCGCAGTCTTCAGGATGTCATCATGCAGCTGGAGCCTGGTCTTTTTGCCAAGGTTACGGGTTTGACCAAGAAGGATTTTGAGTTGCTGGTGAACCTGGGAGTATTTAATGAGGCGTTGATGAAAGATGCCGTCTTCAAGTTCAAGCGCTACGAGGACAGCAGTCTTACCTATACGGGCATTAACCGTCATAAGGAGGATGAGAAAGTGGGCTTGTGGAGCACCACGATTTCCAGGGAAGAACTTTATAGTGAATGAATCTAGATGATAAAGAAAGCCAGCCTTTTCGCAGGAGAAGGCTGGCTTAGTTGTTTTATGGTTCTTCTGTATTTTATAACCACCCCCAGTCGCTCCAATCGGCTTTGGAGGCAATGCTGGTGGTTTTCCACCACGATCCGAGAAGGAAGGCAGTGAATGATACCCCAAAGATGGCAGCACAGACATAGCTGGCTTCTCCGTAGCCGGTAAAGGCTGGGATGAGTCCGATAACAAGACTGAAAATGCTGACCACCAGGCAGAAAAGCACGCTGAAGGCATAGAGACTACTTGTCTCATACTCCTTCTCGTTTTCTTTCTCCCTTACTATCTTCTGTCTTTCAGGGCTTCCTGCTTTTGGCAGAGCACCATATATTCCGCAGAGTAAGATACCAAACAGGCAGAGGAATATCCCCACCAGCGGGTGACTGAGCCTATCCATGAAGCACAATATCAACATGAGTGAGATCATAAACCCCACCAGACCTATTACAGCAGTCTTATCCCAATATTCTTTCATAATGATTGGTTTAATCAGAACAACATTCTCTTCTATGTGTGCAAAGATATAAAATATTCCTGAGATATGCTTCTTTTTTGATGCAGAAAATGGTATTTTCTTGCAGATTTTCTTGCGATTTCCAATCTTTCTTCGTACCTTTGCCACTTGATGGGTGAGAAATCTAATTTTATTGAGGGTTCGGAATCATCCGGAAGTTAAAAACGTGGAACTTTAATAGCGAAAGAAATATGGAGGAAAAGAAATATCATATCGAGGAATCGGAGATAGTAGGGGATAAGGTCTGCGAGCCATCGCCAGCCTATGTATCTGTTGCATCAGAGTCTGTATCTCATCACGTGATTGATTCTGGGATAGAGCAGAAAGATGAAATTCCTGTTCTTAAAAATCATTTTAGCTATGAGGGTCTTTTGGATAGTATAGATTATTGTGAAACCATTAAGGATGATCCTTCTAAATGGGAATCTGTTGATGCCTTTAATGAACGTTTATATGAGGAATTCCCATGGCTGAGATAGTTGTCCACAAACTGTATGAAGAAAAGGAACGCCAGTATATTATCGATGCTTATGAGAATTTTGGCAAGAAAACAGCTCGAAGATGGAAAGAAGAACTGATGAAAATTCAGAACTTCCTGAAAAAATATCCTGAAGGTAACCCCCCTTTTCTTGGTGCTCCAAAGTTTAGTTATTTGCTTCGGGGTGCTAATTTTATGCGTAATTTCAAGTTGGTTTATTATTATGCTGAATCCTTGGATGTGGTGCATATTGTTGACATTTGGGATATGAGGCAGAATCCAAAAAGGTTCTCAGTCTCAAAATATAAATGATTATGTAGAACTTAAAAAAGAATGAATTATGGAGGAAAAGAAATATCATATCGAGGAATCGGAGATAGTAGGGGATAAGGTATGTGAGCCATCGCCTGCTTATCGTTCTATGGCATCATCAGCTTCATCAGTATCATCCGTATCATGGGATGAGGCTTACGACACCGATTCCTATCCTATGGGTCGCTCGTTGGAGCAGGTGATGGAGCATTGCGAGAGCATTTTTGATAAATTGGATGATCCTAATTATGGAGAGCCTATTTCCGTTTTGGATGATGAGATAGAAAGGATGATTGCAGAATGGAAATAAAAACTGATGCCCTTTTCAAGAAGGAGATAAAAAAGAGTATTGAGTATGCCTTGCAAGAGTTTGGATTAAAAACTGCTCGTAAGTGGCAAACACAATATAAGGAAATTAAGCGTTCATTGGAATTTATGCCCAAGCGTTATCCTATAGTAGCTCATTTCCGTAATGAAAGAATGGAGTTTCGTGGTGCCATCATCATGAAGAACTTCAAGATTATCTATTTCTACAATGAAGAGAAAGATATCCTCTGGCTGGTGGATCTCTGGGATATGCGCCAAGATCCTCGTAAGCTGAACCTGCGGGCCAGGAGGATAGAAAGAAAGGAGTATCATTAGTCTTTATGATAAACAAAAGAACCCGCCAGGTGTCCCAACGGATTTTGAATCCGGTAGGACATCTGGCGGGATGTTTGTTTGGAGTTGTATTTTACAAAGACTCATCCACTTCTTTCCAATCTATCAATCCCTTGCCCTTTTCATCGAGTTCCACTGCCAGGGCGATGACCTTGCGCTTGTCGGCCTTGAATGGTTCTGTGTAGCTCTTTTCCTTTATCTGGCTCTCGGCAGCAGAAATGCCGCCATTGTTAGATAGCTTCAGTTCCAGGACGTAGATGATGGACGGAACCTCCACAATCATGTCTATTCTGCCAGTGGCCAGCATTCTCTCTACTTCCACCCTAAAGCCCAAGGCCCTGAATATCGTGCTCATTATCAGTCGGTAACGCTCCTCCATATCCATGCTAGCCATCTTCTTGTTGCTGTATGGAACATCGGCGATTAGAGCCTTCAATGCCTTCTTGGCTTCAGCGGTATTGCCGTCTTGCATCATTTTTCTGAGAAAACTCTGCGCAGAAACCACTTCCGAATTCGACTTCATGGTCAAGGCTGGAACCACTACGCGGTATAATGCCTTGCGAACTTCAAAGTTAGGGAAGCCCAGGATGTAAACGCCATCATCGTAACCCTTGATGGTGAGATACCCCGACTGGTAGAGGAAGAGCTCGGCTCCGCCATTCTCCACGTCCGATGTCTCCAGGGTATCGCCCTCGATGAAGCAGTGGTCAAAATATTCCATCTTCATTTCCATGTCATCCACGAACTTTGGCAATAGGGAAGTGGCGCCAGATGAAGCCCAGTAATTTCTCAATTTCCTATCCTCCAGGGCATTGATGAGGCTGAACGGATTGAATATATCTACCATGTTATCGCTGCAGAAATGATATCCGTCGTAATAGGCCGTGAGCTGCTTCAGCGTCTCCTCAGGAGTCCATCCGTTTTCTTCTCCCATTGCCTCAATCTCAGGTATGAAGTTTTCGGCAACTTCCTGCTTTGAAATACCGCAGATAGTGGCGTAGGGTGCATCAAAACTGATGTTGCTCAGCTTGTTAAGCACAGAGAAGAGGGAGATTTGTGTGAACTTGGTGATGCCCGTGATGAAGACGAAGCGCTCGTGTTCGTCCTTTTTTTTCAAGACGGCAAACACAGATTTATAGATGGCTGTGCAGGCATCATGCTGAGGAGTCTTCCAGGAATGCTGCAATGGAGAATCATACTCATCGATGAGGATAACCGCCTGTTTTCCGGTCTTTTGAAACATCGTTTCGATGATGTTCTGGAAGCGGACGGCAAGGGAAGCCTCCGGGCGCACGGCTACTTCATACTTCTGTTCGTATTTATAGAAAGCATCATCGAGATAGGAGTTGAGTTCTTCTGGTGTAGCACCTCCGCAACTCATATCGAGTCGAATGACGGGATAGCAGGTCCATTCTTTTTCCAACTCCATCACTTTCAATCCTTCGAAGAGTTCCTTTTTCCCCTCGAAGTAAGCCTGGAGTGTATCCACGAGAATCGACTTACCGAAGCGGCGTGGGCGGCTCAGGTAATGATAAGTCTTGTTGCTATGAGCAAGTTTCCATATCATATCCGTTTTGTCAACATAGAGGTATCCTTCTTTTCTTATTTTCTCAAAAGACTGGATACCTACCGGCAATCTTCTATCGTTCATTTCTGTATCTGTCATAATCTAATCTCCTATGTTTTCAGGATAGCTTTTTGCGAGCCATCCACCTTTCTACAAATTCTTTCTGCAAAGATACGACGAATATTTTGATTTCGCAAGAAAAAATGGGGGATAATATAAAAAAGGTGGCGAATCTCTTTGTTATCTTTGATTTTTGCAGCATCTGGATTGATTCGCATAATCCTTTAAATTTCAGTGTTCTCTGCCATTTTCTTTCAGATTTTCTTGCGAGTTCCAATCTTTCTTCGTATTTTTGCACCAAATAAGTAACGTGGAACTTTAAGAGCGAAAGAAATATGGAGGAAAAGAAATATCATATCGAGGGATCGAAGATAGCAGGGGATAAGGTCTGCGAGCCATCGCCTGCCTATCGTTCGGCAGCATCAGCAGCATCATCAGTATCATGGGATGAGGCTTACGACACCGATTCCTATCCTTTGGGGCGCTCGCTGGAGCAGGTGATGGAGCATTGTGCAGAAATAGACAAGCACTTGGATGACCCGAACTATGGAATGTCGTGGGAGGAATTTAATGCTCATTTACGTAAAACGATTCCAGGATGGTTGTAAGACAGGATGAGATCTTCATGCAGGAATTTCAGAAATGTCTTGTTTTTGCATTAGAAGAGTTTGGAAAGAAGTCGGTTGGGAGATGGCAAGAGCAGTTATCTCGTATCATGCATCGGCTGAAAATGATGCCTGAGAGTTATCCGTTTGTGCCTGAACTGCAGAAATGGAGAAAGTATCGTGGTGCCATCATCATGAAGAACTTCAAGATTATCTATTTCTACAATGAAGAGAAAGATATCCTCTGGCTGGTGGATCTCTGGGATTTGCGCCAAAATCCTCGTAAGCTGAACCTGCGAGCCAGGAGGATAGAAAGAAAGGATTATCATTAGGATTAGATAAAAAACATCAGGCGTCCTGTCGGAACGGAAATCCATCGGGATGCCTGATGAGCGGAAACATTTCGCCATTGCCTCTTACCTCGTATCCGCCACCTGGCAGGGCGGGAATCATCAGCATGGCGCAGAGCAGGGCTATCATCTTTATTACACCCGAAGCAAGACAAGACAGCGCCTCACCATCCGATGGGAGAAGGAGATGCAGGAGTTGATGGAAAAGTACCAGGCGCAGACCGCCTCCTCATCTTATCTCTTTCCTTTCCTTGTTGATGATGGAAACAAAAGACAGGATAAAACTATTGACAAAATGCAGGAAGAGGCGCGCCTGTATCACAATGCGGAAGCCCGTATCTCCTACCACCTCAGGAAGCTAGGAACTAAGATAGGCATCAAGGGCAAACTTACCCTCTATATCGCCCGCCATTCCTGGGCAACGGCGGCAAGAGACAATGATGTCTCTATCTCCGTTATCAGCGAGGCATTGGGACATCATTCCGAAACCACCACACAAATCTATCTCGGCTCCATCAAAAGCTCAGAAGTGGATGATGCAAACGCCAAGATACTGGCAGCCCTATGAGCCACAAAAAAGAATAAAAAGAAGGCTTTCGAAAAATGAACCAAAATGAACCAATTTTTCTGAATCTTTACATAAGAGATACAGAAATGCCGAAAACTTTCGTTCAATCAACGACTTAGGAATTTATGTATTAAAAGAATAGTAAAAAAATGTTGATTTTTATAGAACAATATTAATTTTTTAACACGCATAATTTGCTTGTTTCCAACATTTTTCGTATTTTTGCAAGGTGATTCTGTATCTCTTATGTAGAGATTCAGAAGAACGGGAGTGATTGAGGGAAGGATTTTGAGGACAAAGGAATCGGACAGCTAATCATTCCAAGGGTTGCAGACTATCATGCTCTTGGATCAGGAGTACGTCTGTGATTAGAGGTTTCCGTTATTGGGAATAGACTAACCAACCCTTTCTTGCCAAGTGTTTTGAAACATGATTTCACGACACGGGGGAATGAGAAGTACACCCTGATCAAAATAGAAAAAAATAAACAATGATACAACCAGACAACGAGAAGAGTTGGTATGCATTCAAGATATTTTTTGGGAAAGGAAAGCCTATCAAGGCATATTTCGTTACCAATGAGATAGAACATATTTATGATGTGAAACAAGAATATTGGGACAAGAATAAGAAAAAGAAATTGGTGAAGGAAGTTCCCATTATGCCATCTCTCATTCTTTTCCGTACCACGAGAACAGAAGCCGAAGAGATGGAGCGCAAGTTTCTCAATAAAGTGATGCTCTATCGTGGCAAAAATTCAGAGAACTTGAAAGAACCTTCTAAAATTTCAGAACGCGAAGTGAAAATCTTCAATATTGTGGCAACTTCTGGTGTTGAAGGACTTGATTTTTATGATGAGTATAATCCGAAGTTTACCAAAGGCGACAAGTTCAGAGTTATTGAAGGTCCTTTGAAAGGAGCGGAAGGCTATGTCGTCCGTATCAAAAAAGATCATAAACTTTATGTGAGTATCAAGGGGTTGTGTGCTGTTACGACAGGATATATTCCTAAAGCATTCTTGCAAAAAATCGAATAGAGTATATGGAAATGTTAGATCTTAAGCAAGTGGTACTGACGAGGAAAAGTACCTCGCCAGCCCCTCAATATTTCTTGGAAATTACAGCCACGGATCAAGTTCATGGTTTCCCGGAAGTCTATCGCTATACGGATTTGTACCATCCTGACCTTTCCTTCATGAGCCTTTGGCTTGAGAATCAGGTGCAGACCTTAGAGCAGGAGAACGCCAAGCGTGTCATCTTGACTTTTGGTGATGAGATTACCTTAAAGGTTGAGAAGTAAAGCACAAGTCCTAGCCTGTCCTACCAAGTCCTAGCCAGTCCTAGCCTGTCCTACCAAGTTTATAGCAAGTTATCCCCAGGCGGTCCCATCCCGTACAATCTGGCGAGGGCTTTGATGCCCCGCCAACCATAAAGCGTAGCGGTTCCGAGCACCGGAGGGCGGTTACATCCTCTCGTTCCTGAGGTTTCTGTCCACCGGGAACGGGGGAACCGAAGGGGGTGTAAAGACCATTGAAGAGAGGCTTGGTGAGAATAGTGGAGCCTTCCTTAAGGGTAAGGAAGGTTTCTGTCCCCTAGAAGGGGAACCGAAGGGGTCTTAAAGACTATTGAAGGTAGGTTTTCGAAAAAAACAATACAATAATTAATAAGAAGCTTACGTTATGAACATAGAAGAATAAAAGCAGATTTTATACGTCGCTTCAAGGCTTCTAGGGACCGAAAGGCAGAATACATAGCACAAATGGAAAAGCGAATGCGTGATGACTATCGCCGCAGAACCGGTAAGGAAGCAGAATCATTTTGTGTGTTGTAATGTTTATCTATAAGTCAAGCATAGGTTAATAAAATTATATTCCTCATTCGAGTGGCGACTAGTGCAGAGCGATACTGCAATGAGGAACAAAATAATAAAAAATGGCTACCCGTTACTATATTACATTTCATTCTTCGACGTACGATACAACGAAGAGATATTCTTCTTGTTTACAGATGCTTTCTAAAGACAATCTTGTGGCTATTGGACAAGATATAGCCTTGAAGATTCCAATGTCTTGGTCGAAAGAGAAGATGGCAGATTATATATCATCCTATGTCGTATCCCATCCCGAAGAAATGGTATCGATATTAGATGATGAGGAAATAGTCCTTGCTCACGATATCATATCAGGTGGCAAGGGAAATGTTCTTTGGAAACGTCACTTGCTCAAATATCATCATTTGAAATGTATGGTTTGGGTAGTGGTCAATACAGCAAACAGAGGCAAGGATGGATTTGTGATGCTGGATGAGATAAGCGAGTCATTTACGTCCTATATCGAGCAGCGATATGCTACGGCAAAAGTGAACGTGGAGGCTGCTAAAACAAAACCAGCTCAATCACGTTTCTATCTCAGAAACCTGAAATCAAAACTGGATGGTCTGGATATAGACCAGCTCAAGTATCTTCATCTCCTTTTTGAGATGAACTACATGGAGGATTGCCATTTCTGGTTCCGTAATGAATGGTTTGTGGATGGCTACTACGAATGCTATAACGATTGGTATCGCAATGACTGCAAGGACACCCCTTATGATTTGAATCAGATGGTTTTTGATATCCTGGAAGAGTGGAAGGAGCGAGGCTATAAGGAATATCGGCCAGCGATGGAAAGCATCAAGAAATGGTGCAGTTGCAAATGGAATAAGTTTGAGTCAAAACATCAAGCTGAAGTTTCTGTCGCTTTTGATGCAGCAATAGTTCGTGAAGAAGAGCGGGAAGTATCCCGAAGTCTGTTCCCATTCATTCATAATGTACATGAGTATATCCGCAACAAGCAATATCAGGAAGCCATTTCTTTAATCTTCTGTTTGTTCGACCATTTAGGTAAGGCATGTAGAAAACATGAAAGGTGGTTTGATTCATATTGGTGTGGTGGAGTTCAGACAAGTGTCGTTCTATTCTTAGATGTACTGCGTCATCTGTACTGTCATTTGCGCCAGCATCCAGATATTTCTTGGCAGACGAAGGAGGCAATGGATTTCCATCTGTTACTGACCAATAAGCATCATCGTCTTTTTGGCGACCTGGAGTTAGCCTGGGGTGATTCTCGTATGGAAGATATGCTTAACGACGATAGTCCCTATTGCGACTATAGCAATAGGGAAGATGAACTATATGGGTATCTGGAGAGAATGATAGGGCAAAGTCTGCCCCAATAGAGAATCTGAGAGCTGCAAGTTGAATGACATTCATTTTGGCGATTATATAGAAGATATACTCACCCGACTGATGGAGGGGGAGCAAGACTTCATGTCCCTAATCCCATGTAATTATAACTCGAATAAAAAGGTGAATGTCAAGGCTGCCTAATTGGCAGCTCTGGCAATACCAATTAATAATATGCTTTTTTTGAAAAATGTTGGATGTGCTAACTGCTGAAAATCAGTAGTTACGTTCTAACGGTGATTTACGTATGTATTGCCAGCAGTTTGATAATTTCAAGAACGTTGCAGATTTCTTTGAATTTGCAGCAAAGTTAATGAGAAGATAAAATCTTATTTATAATTAGTCTTTGCTTTTTGCTGATTCATGTAAATGATGCTGAAGATTAGGTATAGAAAGCATTGCATCAAGGCGGTCCCATCCCGCACAACCATGGCGAAGACCTTTGATGGTCAGCCAACCTTATAGCGTAGCGGTTCTGAGCACCGGAGGGCGGTTACATCCTCTCGTTCCTGAGGAAAGAGAGGCTTGGTGAGAAAAGTGGAGCTCTCCTTGCAGGAGAGACGGAGAGGTAGAAAAAAGCCTTCTTTAATGGTAAAGAAGGACGGGATGATTTTAGAAAACCCTCCTTTTGGCTAAAGGGAGACGGAGGAATTCGAAAATCTTTATTATTTAAAGAACAAGATTAATGATACATATTATAATCATGGCCGGCGGCGTAGGCAGCCGCTTCTGGCCAATGTCAACCCCCGATTACCCAAAGCAGTTCGTAGATGTGATGGGTGTCGGCCGTTCCCTCATACAATTGACAGTAGATAGATTGAAGCCAAACTGGCCTGTCACCCTCATCATTAATACCTCGGAGTATCAGCGAGTGTTCAGCAAGGCATTGAGCTATACTTCCGCTAAGAACGCTATCGTTGCCATCGGTATTAACCAACCCACCCAAAGACAGGCTATGGCTATATTGTCGCAGCGTAGGCAAGGATATCCGATTGTATGAATGCAGAAACTGCGTGGTTCATGCAGCCGATGAAAGAAAGGTGGTAGTTCAAGGCTTGGATGGCTATATCGTAGCCGAGAAGAATGGACAACAGCTTGTCTACTCATTAAAAGAAGAACAGAAAATTAAAGAATTTGGAAAATAATTTATGTCAAATCAAATAGCAGGTAACAATAAACGAATAGCGAAGAATACATTGCTTCTTTACTTCCGTATGCTCTTTATGATGGCGGTGTCTCTGTTTACGAGCAGAGTAGTCTTGAATACATTGGGAGTAGAGGATTATGGTATATATAATGTGGTTGGAGGAATTGTTGCTATGTTCGGATTCATTAATGGATCCATGTCATCTGCAACGCAGCGATACATCACTTTTGCCTTGGGTAAAGGAGATAAGAATAGATTGCAGACCGTATTTAGTACTACACTTCAGATTCATACGCTGATAGCAGGTGTAATCGTGTTATTGGGAGAAACCATCGGCTTGTGGTTCTTATATAATAAAATGCAGATTCCTGCTGATAGAATGGATGCTGCCTTCTGGGTGTTGCAGTGTTCTATAATAGCTGCTGTCGTTATGATTATAAGTGTACCCTATAATGCGGATATTGTTGCTCATGAGAAAATGTCGGCTTTTGCTTATATCTCCATTTTGGAGGTGGTATTAAAGTTGGCTATTGTCTATATGCTGTTAGTATTCTCATTTGATAAGTTAGTCTTGTATGCTTTCCTGCTCTTGGCGATACAGATATTGATTCGATTTTGCTATAGTTATTATTGTAACAAGCATTTTGAAGAAACCAAATACAAGCACGTATGGGATAAAGCATTATTTAAGGAAATGACTGGTTTTGCCGGTTGGAGTATGTTTGGTAATTTGGCGGCAGTGCTCTTCGGACAAGGTTTGAACATGCTGTTGAATGTCTTCTTCGGACCTGTTGTTAATGCTGCCCGTGGTATTGCTGTTCAGGTACAGAATGCAGTTCAGCAGTTTGTTCTCAACTTCCAGATGGCACTCAATCCTCAAATCACCAAAACATATGCACAGGGAGAAATGCAGGAAATGCACAAGTTGATGTATCGCAGTGCACGTTTCTCATTCTTTCTTCTCTTCTTCCTGTCTTTGCCAGTCCTTTTTGAAACCAAATTCATATTGACAGTATGGCTGAAGATAGTGCCAGATAATACAGTTGTTTTCTTGCGCATTATGATATGTACGTCTTTGATATATACCTTGTCTAATCCGCTGATTATTGCAAATCAGGCTACAGGCAAGGTACGTAAGTATCAGGCTATTTGTGGAACTATATTATTGTTGATATTACCAGTTTCGTACGTATGCCTTTGGTTGGGACTTCCTGCATATTCTGTTTTCATAGTACACTTTATGATGGAGTCTTTGACGCAGGTTGTACGAATGTTCCTGCTTCGTCCTTTAATTGGAATTAGAATCAGAGATTATTTAAGATATATCTATTCACCAGTACTTTTGGTAATCGCAGTTTCGGTAATTCTTCCAGCTTTAGTCTATTTTAATATGGAAGATACGGTGATTAGATTTTTCGTAGTTGGAATAGTATGTGTCCTTTCTGTTTCATTAACAGCATATACGTTGGGCTTGTCAAGCAATGAGCGAGTATTTGTTAAGGCTAAGGCTCTTGGTATGCTACATAAATTCTCAAAGTGATGATACATATAACAGATAAGAAAAATTGTTGTGGATGTGCAGCTTGTGTACAGCGATGTCCTAAACAATGCATCAGATTGGAAGAGGATACTGAGGGCTTCTTGTATCCGCAGGTGGATGAAGATACTTGTATCCAGTGTGGATTGTGCGAGAAAGTATGTCCAATCTTGAATCAAGCAGATAAACTGCCAGTACAGGAAGTGCTTGCTGTGAAGAATCCAGATGAGGAGGAGCGAATGAACAGCTCTTCTGGTGGTGTTTTTCTTCCTTTTGCAAGAGAGGTTATCAATCAGGGCGGTGTCGTTTTTGGAGCTGTATATGATGAGAGCTGGGAAGTACATCACGTTTATGCAGAGAAGATAGAGGACGTTTATCCAATGATGGGTAGTAAATATCTGCAGAGTAAGATAGGCAATTCCTTTAAAGATGCAGAGCGCTTTCTTAAGCAGGGACGTGAAGTTCTGTTTGTCGGAAGTCCGTGCCAAATAGCTGGTTTGCGAACATATCTCCGTAACAAGCAATACCAAAATTTGCTGGCTGTAGATTTCCTTTGTCATGGAGTTCCAAGCCCTGGTGTTTGGCGAAGATATTTGGCTGAAACTTATGGAGGCTACGATGCCAAAGAACAAAGTCGCCTTCAGGCGACTGCTGGAAAAAATTCCGTTTTGCTTTCTTTTCTAAACGCAAAGTCCCCCATAGGGGACATTAAGTTTAGAGATAAACGTGAGAGTGGCTGGAAAAAATACCGTTTTGTCGTCCGTCAAAAGTCCGCCTCTAAGGCGGACCAAAATACCGTTTTGTCGTCCGATATACATTACGATAATCCTTTTATGCGAGGATTCCTTTCTGACATATATTTGCGCCCTTCATGTTATGAATGCAAATGTAAGAATGGAGTAAATCATAGCGATTTAACCATAGGTGATTATTGGGCGGCAAGAGTTACAGACCAGGACTTTGATGATGACAAGGGTGTTGGTTTGGTTCTTGTTAATACTTCAAAAGGCAAGGAATACTTTGATAAGCTAAATATGACGGTTCGTAAATCGGACCTAGATAAGGCTAATCTTTGTAATGGCGGATTCAATGAACATACTCTTGCACATCCCAAACGTGCTTTGTTCTTTGCTTTGATTTATCAAGGAAAGACTATAAAAGATGCAGTTGATATCTGCTTGAAGATTTCATTGCCTTCAAGGATAAAGAATAAAACGAAACGCCTTGTAAAGGGGGCTGTAAAGCAAGTCTTAGGCGATGCTGGCGTAAAGGCGGTAAAGAAAGCGTTGGGGAAATGATGTGAATAAACAAAAAAAATCCCAACCCATAAGCTTTTTAGAACTTACAAGTTGGGATGGGATGATTTTTTACACGAATATTTCGAATAGCACGAATATCTGGGAACTGTCCGGGCTTTTTTCTCAATTTCGCTTGGAGGTTTCGGGAGAAAAGTGTAACTTTGCAATCGGATTTTTAAAAAAGAAGAATATGAGAACTGTAGATATAAAGGACTATGCATCTTACGTCGGCATAACTATGCTGATGAAGGGATTGACTGTTAGTCCTTTGAAACTCCAAAAGATACTCTATTATGAGCAGGCTTGGCATATGGTAGGCTTTGGGCGAGAGAATCAATTGTTTGATTGTGCGCCACAGGCTTGGGTAAATGGTCCTGTTTATCCAGAGATCTATCATATCTATAAGGATATGGTGCCAGGAATGTGTGACCATTTGAAGATGAGAAACTTTGTCGCTGATGGCGATGACCCAGCTGTTAAGGAAAAACTGCTGTTGGATAAAATGGGCTTGGAAAAGGAAGAGATAGCTCTGACCGAACGTGTCATCATGCTCTATGGGTCACGAACCCAGAACCAACTCATCCTCTTGACGCATAGCGAAAAGCCATGGAGCGAGAAGCGTGAAGGTCTGATGCCATACGATTACTCATGCGTGGAAATTTCTCTGGATACCATGCACGATTATTATAAGCAGAGATACGATAGGAATAGGGGGAAGATCAGATAGACCTTGGGAAAACTGGATATGGATTTGACCAGTCGTTTGAGGGAAATGAGGCAAACCTTTATTTCGAGCGCATGAGAGAGTTCTCTGAGCAAACCATCAATGACATTCGAGATAATGCGGGATATAAGCTTCATTTCTATCGTACGGATGTTAGAGGCAATATCAAGAAGATATTCGATAAGATTGACCCAAGGATAGCCAAGGCTAATCCGCTTATCTTCCATTTTGCGCTAGACCCGAACAACCATAACCATGCAGATAGAACCAGAAACATAAGAAATCCTAGGGTATATTTTATGGTAGGAAGGAATGATTCACATTCTCTTTTTTGATCCTTATCATGAAATTAATCCATAAAGCATTATTACACCTGCACACAGATCTCACGAATAATAAAAATCCCAACCTGTATTGCTACAAGTTGAGATAATTTTGAACACGAATAACTCGAATATCTGGGAACAGTCCGGGCATTCTAGAGCTGGAAGTCTATTTCCTTCAGCCATTCCTTGACATCGAAGCAAGGACAGCTCTTGCGAACCCAGGGGAGGTCGCGATGGCCAAGAATCTCGGCACCGGGATAGTCGAGGGCGAGACTGTAGAGGAGGTCTTCCAGAGATTCCTTCTGGGCTGGAGTGCGAGTATCGGCAGGCTTGCCTTTCTCGTCAAGACCACCCTCGTAGCAGATTCCGATGCTGTGGGCGTTGTAGTGGCGGGCGTGAGCCCCCACCTCGGTTTCTGGACGGCAGGGATAGACCACGCCATCCTTCGTAATGTAGTAGTGGTAGCCGATGCTCTTGAAGCCTCTTGCCTTGTGGCAGGCTTCCAATGCTTCTACCGGGAAGTCCTGGTTGACTCGTGTGGCACTGCAATGTACCACGATCAGATTGATTTTTCTTTGATTCTTCATCTTTTCTAGTGATTAATGATTAGTGATTATTGATTAATTACCTTAGCCCTTGCAGCTCTGCACACAGAAGGCGCTGAGGACGGCAGTGAGGACAGTGATAACGAAGTTGATTACTTTCTGAATTGTTTCCTTTTTCATTTTTATTAATGATTAATGTTGAATGTTTAATTTTCCCACAGATTACACAGATTTTCACAGATTTTCTTTACTGTGAGACTTGATGTGTATAAGACCGTTGCTTGCAACGAGAGTATCTGTGTAAATCTGTGAAATCTGTGGGAGACAAAAGAGAGGAAGCGGGCAGGATGAGCAAGCATCCGTTCAGGGCGATGATTTGACAATGTTGAATTTCATTCCTGATGTGCCCTCGGATTACTCCGGACTGCATCCTGCCGATGCGCTTTCTCTTGTTTCAGATGCCAGGAGGCTAGGACTATATGCCTACATCTGAGCCTCCAGTGGTTCCGCTACCGCCCTGGTCGGTGTTGTCGCCACCAGGGGTATCCTTTCCGGTATCCGGGTTGGTATCCGTGGTGGTGCCTTCCCCTAACAGAGCAGAGGCCTTCTTCAGCGTTCCGTCGAGGCTGAGGTTCAGGCAACTGAAATCGCCCGTGCCACGAGCTCTAATCTTCAAGCCTTCGATGTTCTTGGCAATGGTGAACTCCTTCTCGGTAGCTGCTCCCGCCTTGTTCTTGATACCAATGGAGAGGATGGCGAGGTCGGCAATCTTCACTGCGATGCCCTGGAGAACCAACTCCCGGATGCACGCTACCATGTCGGTAATCATACCCTTAATCGCTCCTCGCGAAAATGGGGTGTTGTGACTTGCCATGTGATCTACGAGCTGGTCGATGTCGTAGGTCTGAGTGATGACCGGATAGGCGAAGAACTTGCCATAGGCATTCGGCATCTTCTCATTGATGTTCTTTTTTAACACGTACTGAATCATAAAGTGGTTAATTTAGTGATAGTATCCTTCTACCCCCGATGGGGCAGGAGCATCATCCTCTTTGAATGACAATGCAAAGATACGAAATCAGAAAACGCCACTTCATACTTTCTCATACTTGCTCACACTTTCTCATACTTTCTCATACTTTCTCATACTTGGAAGCCTATGGTTCGCCGAGAAAATAGATAATATAGGAAGTTTGCATAGGTGTGAATTCCTTGCTGTTCTTGTCGTATCCGCTTTCCTGAAGCTTCTTCAGAAGGTCGGGATTGCGACAAATCCAACGCATCAGATGAGCACTTGCCACCACGGGTGACGAATCGGGGAAATAGAGCAGAGCCAGTTCCTGCTTCGTATAGCTTCTTATATCCATATAGCTTTTGATGTTTAAGTATTATACTTACGGGTTGAAAGTAACATACTTACGGGTAGAAAGTAAGATACTTAGTCCTCTACGGTATCGTTGGGATCGATGAAGGCATCGTTGTTGATTTCGCTACCTTCCTTCTCTATGACCGCCCAGCCGTTGCCGTTCTTCTTGTGAATCTTCTTGAATCCAAGACGCTTCATCACGTTACCGATGTTCTGGTTGTTCAGGTTCTGGCGCAGGGCAGGGTTCACACCTATCCTCTCCAGTATCTCGGCACTGTAGCGGAACTTGATGAACTGTAGCGGCGTATCAGGCTCCGGCACCCGGTAATAACGGAGTATCTGCTCCTCGGCATAGTTGGCTACCATGAAGAGGCGGTTGTGACAGCGCATCAGCTCGATGTCGTCCCTCGTCAACCAGTATGTCCACTCCAGGGGCTCGCCCTTAGGATGGCTCATCACCTCCTGACCCAGTGCCACTGCCTCGGCAAACACGTGGTCGTAGTCTATCGGGTGGTCTATCGGACTCTCGATGCTCTTTACCAGCCACGGACAGTAGCGGCGGTTCTCCTCGTCGGTGATGAACTGCTGGTTGTTGGTGGTACCGCAGAGCGATCCGCGGTGGGGCATCTCCGAACGGTACTTGTCGTAAGGCCGGCGGATGGAGAATGTCACCTTGGTCATGTTGCTCTTGAAGGCGCTCAGGTTCTTGCCGAATACCATCTCAAACTCGTCGAGACAGAGCAGAGCCTTGCTGCTGAAAGCCTCCATGAAGTCCTTGTCGGTATAGGCTCCCGTCGAGTCGTTGAGGAAGTACTGGCGCAACTGTGGGGGCAACAGCATGTGGAAGAACGTGGTCTTGAAGATGCCGCCCTTGCCCACGAAGATGAGTATCATCTGGTTCACCACCTTCAGCGTTACCCACGCCACCACCATCGCCACCAGCCACTTCTTGAAGAAATAGCGGAAGAGGCTCTGCGTATGTTCGTTGTCGGGCAGGTTCTCCACCTCTATGCGGTCGGCGAGCTGGTCGATGTAGTCGGGATCCTCTCCCTTCTTCCATTTCGGCAGACTGCGCAGGTAATCGTCCAAGGGGTCGAACGGCTCGCTGAAGTCGCTGTTGATGATGTTGTGCAAGGTCTTCTCCGGGAGATGCAGTCCCGACTCGTCCATCTCACTCCAGATGGAGTTCTCGATGTTGTCATCGATGCGGACCCAGTCAGGATACTTGCCGTCTAAAACGATGCGGCTCTCCACCTCGTAAAATCCCGTCAGCTCGTTTCGGCGGAACAGATAGTGGGTGAGTAGCCACTGCTTGATGCTCCTTACCGATGGCTTGCCGCTGCGGCCCTCGCCCTGGCGATAGAAGTGCCAGATGCCAAACTTATGCAGATGCTTGTAGCGAGACTTGACGACGGAAGCCGTATCCTGGTAGCTGGTGCCAAACTCACGGTCGGCGTAGGACTGGGCTTCTTCCAGCGGGATGCCATAGTAGATGCAGATGTCGGCAAAGTGCCATACATACTCGTTGTGATGCTCAGGCTCGAACCGATAGCCCCACAGGTCGAGCAGTTCCTTGATGTGGGAAGCCGCCTCCTCGATGGTTGGCGCACCCTTGTCGCTTGACTTCGCCTCCTCTTTCGCCTTGATGGTTCGCTTGCCGCCCTTGGCGTTTCGCCTGGCAGAATACTTCGCCTGCAACGCCTTCTTCGTGTAGAGGGGCTTCAGGTCCTTCGGTCCCAAGGCAAAAGGCTCGGCATCCCAACGGAAATAGGCATCCGGGTCGTAGGCAAGACCGGCGCATCGGGTGATGTCTACACACTGCTTGTCGGGAGCCATACCCAGGAGCTGGGTGTAGTAAGCCATCGCCTTCTGCAGCACGGCATCGAAGAGTTCCAGCACGCTGATGTCGTCGTCATCCACAGGACGGTAGGCGCAGAACACTCTGAATCCCCTGCCGCTCACGGTGATATACTCTACCATCGTATGACTGTCGCTTCTCACCAGTTGGATAAGCTGCTCCATGTCTTCCTTCTTCACATGGTCGAAGTCGAGCTGGAACATGTAGGTCGGTTTGAGGAAGTCGGCAAGTTGTCTGCCGTAGCCGTTCATGAGTGCCGAAACCGTGATGGCAGGCATCTCAGCCTTGTACTGGTCGGCAAACTGCTTGCTGATGGCGAGACGCTTGCGGTAAGTCTCGGTCATCATTCGAAGCTCAGGGCTAGAGGTAATCACGCTCTTGAGATACAACCAGTCGGCGAGTGGATGGCTCTCCGAAGATTTGATGCAAGGGAAGTACGATGGCATCGTAGCAGCCTCATACATGTTGTTGTTTGGTTCTTTTTCCATTTTGTTTAAAATTTGCAGTTGTTAATATTCTATTTTGTTGTTTGCAACGTACTCTACGAAAGAGTGTGGGTGAACACTTGGCGATGAAGTCGGTGAAGGGTGAACCCTGATGCCAACCTTTAGCGTTAATAATGTGTTAAAAACACTATATAACCCATTATAATAGAGACTCTTATATTTCTAGCATGCGCTGTATATACAAAGTTCTTTTTATTAGGGTTCACCCCTGAGCCGAAAAGGTGAATGCTTGGGGCAAGTGTTCACCCCGCTGTTCACCATTCGGTAACTTAAGATTGCTTCAGCTCTCGTTCTTGAAAGCTGCTGCGAATTTAAGAAAAAAGGTTGAGACCGCCAAGAATCCTGTACCTACATATATAGGTACAAAAATGCGGTAATTTACGATAGCTTAACAGAAAAGATTAGAATTTTTAAATATATTAAGAAAT
Organism: Prevotella sp. LCP21S3_D2; assembly: GCF_052118345.1. Classification (NCBI taxonomy): domain Bacteria; kingdom Pseudomonadati; phylum Bacteroidota; class Bacteroidia; order Bacteroidales; family Prevotellaceae; genus Prevotella; species Prevotella sp. LCP21S3_D2. The sequence goes on from NZ_JBQKHJ010000010.1 coordinate 114,833, forward strand.
GAAACGATTTACAAAAACACAAAAGGCACTGGGCGCTTTGACGGATACCATCCTCGGCGACAGTACTAATGTGGTACGCACCTTAAAGGTGGCTGGCCACATGAATGAGGATTCAGTCAAGCATGTCTAAGAGGGTTATGCCAGTCATACCCAGTCCTACTGCCTGCTTCGATCTTCGCTGAAGAAGTGTCACAGCACCAGAGACAAGGTGATGCTGATAATGGACTATCTTGACAACATGGAAGAGGAGTATCACAAGGTCTATCCCGACGATCCCTGCCCGATGGAAGGCGGCTACAAGGCAAGCTTCCAAAGGTTCGAGATAGAATCCTTGAGATCCGTGTGAGCCCTTCAATGATACCATACGAAACACACAATAGATACTTAAGATTATTTTTTATAACTCGATAAGTCCCGAGGCTGTTCTGGCAGTGGAAGCTGCTGGAACAACTGGGTAGTGTGTTTATGTTATTAAATTTATAACAATGATACAACCAAAGATTTCAGTAGTGACGTTATGCTATAATGTCGTCTTTGTAATTGGGATGTAGCCTTTCCGTCATTGCTTATGCCCCAGGCGATCCCATCCCGCAAAACATGGCGAGGGCTTTGATGCCCCGCCAACCTTATAGCGTAGCGGTTCCGAGCACCGGAGGGCGGTTACATCCCCGCTTCCTGAGGAAGAGGGGCTTGGGGAGAAAGTGGAGCTCTCCTTGCAGGAGAGACGGAGAGGTAGAAAAAAGCCTTTTTTAATGGGAAAAAGCGATGCCAATGAGTGCAATGAAAGCTCGCTTTCAAATTGCCGAGTGCAGCTCGCTTTATCAACAAAGAAGGACGGGTAGGTTTTCGACCAGTGTTATTTATCAACAAATAATAATTATATGAAAGGAATAGTATTAGCAGGTGGTAGCGGTACACGTTTGTACCCTATCACAAAAGGAATCAGCAAGCAGCTGATTCCAATCTTTGATAAACCGATGATATATTACCCAATATCAGTATTGATGTTGGCAGGTATCCGTGAGATACTCATTATTTCAACACCATTTGACTTGCCAGGCTTCAAGCGCCTCTTAGGCGATGGAAGCCAGTTAGGTGTGAAGTTCGAGTATGCAGAGCAGCCATCACCAGATGGCTTAGCCCAAGCCTTCATTATCGGAGAGAAATTCATTGGTAATGATTCCGCTTGCCTCGTATTAGGCGATAATATCTTCTATGGTGCAGGATTGAACCAGATGCTGCATCAGGCAGTAGTAGATGCAGAGCAGAATAATAAGGCTACAGTTTTTGGCTATCGTGTAAGTGATCCGGAGCGATATGGAGTTGCTGAGTTTGATGAGCAAGGCAATTGCCTGAGCATTGAAGAGAAGCCTGAAGACCCAAAGAGCAACTATGCAGTGGTAGGCTTATACTTCTATCCTAATAAGGTGGTAGAAGTTGCCAAGCATATCAAGCCATCCGCTCGTGGTGAGTTGGAAATCACAACAGTCAATCAGGAGTTCCTGAAGGATAAGCAGCTGAAAGTACAGACCATGGCAAGAGGATTTGCCTGGCTTGATACTGGTACTCATGATTCCCTTTCTGAAGCATCCACCTTTATCGAAGTCTTGGAGAAGCGCCAGGGCTTGAAGGTTGCTTGCTTGGAAGGAATCGCATACCGTCAGGGTTGGATTACCGCAGAACAGTTGAGAGAGAATGCTCAGCCTATGCTGAAGAATGACTATGGCAAGTATCTGCTTTCAATACTTGATGAAGCAGATGGAACATTAAAGAAGAATTTAGAATATTAAACAAAAAATATGGCAGGCAAAGTGCCTAGAGCTTATTTTATTAAGCTACTTTTCTGCTCTTGGCATGAAGCCTGCCTTTTTTAAAATTTATGTCAGATAATTTAAAATCCAAGACACAGAAAGGATTGGTTTGGAGTTTTGTTGAGCGATTTGCAACGCAAGGTGTGCAATTTCTGTTTGGTATCATATTGGCTCGTTTGTTGTCCCCAGAAGATTATGGAACTATAGCGATGCCATTGGTGTTCTTAGCAATAGCTCAATGTTTTATAGATAGTGGCTTTTCTACGGCTCTTATAAGAAAGCCGGATTTAACAGAGGAAGATCTCTCTACAGCTTTCTATTTTAATATAGGCGTTGGTGTGATATGTTATTTTGCACTGTTTCTCTCTTCTCCATTAATTGCAGATTTCTATAATACTCCAATATTATCAGATTTGTTGAAAGTTACTGCATTAGCAACTTTGTTTAATCCGTTATGTGCTGTTCAACAAGCAATTCTTACTAGAAAGATAGATTTTAAAACACAGGCAATTGTATCTCTTTCTGGAGCAATTGTTAGTGGCTCTGTAGGTCTAGTGATGGCATATAGTGGTTATGGAATTTGGTCATTGGTGTTTCAGCAAGTCGGTGGTTATGTAATCAGAACGATACTACTTTGGTTGTTAGGGAGATGGAAACCTAAAAGAAAATGGTCTTGGGAATCGTTTCGTTATTTATGGGGGTTCGGTAGCCAAATGCTAGGCTCGGCATTGCTTGATACCACATATAATAATATATACCCTATAGTTATAGGTAAATTTTTTAGTGCTAATGACTTAGGAAATTATACAAGGGCACAACAATTTTCAAGTCTTCCTTCTAGTAATGTTACAGGAGTTCTTCAGAGAGTGACATTTCCTATATTGAGTAGTATACAAAATGAAGATGAGCGATTGGCAAGGAATTATCGTAAAATTCTAAAAATGTCTGCGTTCTTAATTTTTCCAATGATGCTAATATTATCTGCTATTGCAGATCCATTAATTAGAGTCCTGTTAACAGATAAATGGGAAGGAAGTATAATCTTGTTGCAAATCGTCTGTTTCCAGATGATGTGGTATCCGATTCATGCCATCAACTTAAATCTTTTAACAGTCAAAGGACGTTCGGATTTATTTTTTCGTTTGGAAATAATTAAGAAGATAGTTGGTGTAGGTATTATGTGTGTAACAATACCTCATGGTATAATTTGGATGGTTAGTGGTGGTATTGTCAGCTCAATGTTTTCACTGATTATAAATACATACTATACAGGTAAATTGATTAATGTAGGTTATCTCAAGCAAATGGGAGATTTACTACCTGTATTTGGTGTTTCATTTGTCATGTGGTTGATAATTCGTGTCTCATTACTCATTACATTCAATATTTATTTTCAATTGTTAATTGGTATTTGCGTTGGCGTTGTTTTTTACCTTATCGCAGCAAAATTACTATTGAAGTCAGAATGGAATGATACAATAGATATGTTACCGAATAGATTTAAACGATGATAAAAACAATTTAAAATTATATATCTTATGGATAAGAAATTGATAACAGTAACGTCTCCGTTACTGCCAAACTTGGATGATTTTCATGCTGAACTCCAGAAAATCTGGGACAGCAAGTGGATAACAAATAATGGTGATTACCATAAGAAACTGGAGGCTGCTCTTGCTGAGTACCTCAAAGTTCCATACGTGAGTCTCTTTACCAATGGTACCTTACCATTGCTTACTGCATTGCAGGCACTTCGTATTACTGGCGAGGTTATTACTACACCTTATAGTTTCGTAGCTACTACTCACAGTATTTGGTGGAATGGTTGCAAGCCTGTATTCGTTGACATTGATCCTGCAACAGGTAATCTTGATCCAAACAAGATTGAGGCTGCCATCACTCCTAAGACTACCGCCATCATGCCTGTACATGTATATGGAAAGCCTTGCGATACCAAGGCTATCCAGGATATTGCAGATAAGTATGGCTTGAAGGTTATCTATGATGCAGCTCATGCGTTTGGAGTTGAAGTAAATGGTGAGAGCATCTTGAATGCTGGTGATATGAGCACTTTGAGTTTCCATGCTACTAAGGTGTATAATACCATCGAAGGTGGTGCAATGATTATGCACGATGAGAAAACCAAAAAGCGTATTGATTACTTGAAGAACTTCGGTTTTGCCGGAGAAACCGAGGTTGTTGGTCCTGGTATCAATAGTAAGATGGATGAGATGCGTAGTGCTTATGGCTTGTTGAACTTGAAGCAGGTAGATGCTGCTATTGAGGCTCGTCATCAAGTAGCTATCAAGTATCGCGAGGCTTTGCGCAATGTTGAAGGCATTACCTTCTTCGATGATATGCCTGGTATTCGTCATAACTACAGCTACTTCCCAATCTTCATTGATGCACAGAAGTATGGTATGACCCGTGATGAACTTTATGCAAAGATGAAGTCTCAGAATGTATTGGGACGTCGCTACTTCTATCCATTGATTAGTGAATTCTCTACTTATCGTGGTTTGGAGAGTGCTGATCCGGCAAACTTGCCTAATGCTCATAAGATGGCAGATAGCGTAATCTGCTTGCCTATGCATCATGCTTTGAGTGATGAGGATATTCAGAGAACTTTGAATTGTATTATTAAATAGGAAAATAATGAAACCTAAAATCCGCAACTATCATCCAATACACGATTAAGGGTAGATTTATGAGTCGTTAGTAGCAGCTTTCAGTAAAAAGCAACAGCACAACATCAATATGTAGCCACCATC
>NZ_JBQKHJ010000011.1:0-112635 GCF_052118345.1 Prevotella sp. LCP21S3_D2
CGGTCGACGCCCATCAAAAGCAAGCTTTCGATGTCGTTTCCCCTCGACTTGCATGTGTTAAGCCTGTAGCTAGCGTTCATCCTGAGCCAGGATCAAACTCTCCATTGTAAAGTATCATTTTTACGTCTTGCCTCATTGCTGAAGCAATCGGTGTTTGTTGTCTGTACTTAGGACGAATATCCTTTTCGTTTATTGAAGCTTAGTAAACCTGACTTGTCAATTGCTTGACGGTTCGTTTCTTTTACCCAGTCAACTTCCTTATTTCTAAGAAGTTAACCGCTTCTTGTACTACTTGTCTGTTTATGTAAAATCTTTCAAAGAACTCTTTCTTTAATTGCTAAGAGAAAGTGTATTTCTCAAAAGCGAGTGCAAAAGTACTAACTATTTTCCATTCCACCAAATCTTTTCCGAAAAAAAGTTTGTTTTTTAGTCTCATTTTAACACTTATAAATACTTTAATAACCCAAATTCTAAAAGACACATTATTATATTTGTGCGTGCGCTGGCACAGGCACACAGGTGTGCATACATACGCATAAATATATAATGAAATAAGTTTCGCGTGAAAGCTCCACACGCCCTATAAGGGCAAAAGCTTTCAAAAGTAAAAGAATCGGACAGACGGGGGGGATTTTTAGCATTTTGGTTAACAGACCTTAAATCAAAGAAGTTTTTTCTGTTTTTGTAAGCCTATAAGAGATATTTTGGCTATATTTGCAGCAGAAAATAACATACGAGATAAAATTGCAGCAATAATGAAATTAGCTTTTCTGATAAAATAATTAGACAAATAATATAGAACAGTAAATATAAAAGACGCTGATAGATGAACATCAACAGAAGATTGAGCATGTGGCTCCTTCTTGCTTTTATTCTAACGACTACTCCTATTTCGGCACAAGATTGGCGATTGAAGACCAACCTAGCCTATTGGGCAACAACTACGCCCAATATAGAAGCAGAGAAAAAGATTTCAGACCAATGGTCAATAAACTTCTCCACTGGATGGAACCCATTTACTTTTAGCAAGAACAAGAAACTGAAGCACATTGCTTTACAAACAGAAGTACGCCGTTGGCTCGACAGTCCTTTTTCAGGGCATTTCCTTGGAGCCAACCTACTCTACTCTCATTACAATGTGGGCAGGGTACATTTCCCTTTTGGTCTTTTTCCAAAGGTCAAGAACCACCGATTTCAAGGCGATCTAGGAGCCATTGGCTTCGTCTATGGCTATGACTGGCAGCTCGACAAGAGCAACCGTTGGAACCTGGAGGCAGCCATTGGCTTGGGAATTGGAATTACACATTATACCAAATATAATTGTGAGAAATGTGCCAGTGCCATCGAGAAGAAGACGAAAGCTTTCGTCATGCCTACCAAATTGGCAGTCTCTCTAGTTTACAACTTGGACACAAAAGATACGGACAAGCCAAATTAGAATAAAAAATAGTAATAATACATTTAAATCAATTTTAGATTATGAAGAAAGTGAAGTTTTTCGGCTTAGCAGGAATCATTCTTCTTGCAAGCGGAGCAGGTTTCTCTTCCTGCTCATCAGATTCAGCAGATCCTACAGGCGGTACAGGTGTGGCAGGACAGGTTGTTAAGACCCAGTTCGCCATCAACATCCCTTATGGCAATAATCCTTCGGCTAATCAGGCGAAGAAGGTGACTCGTATGACTGCTGACATGACTCAGCAGAATAACCATTTCCGTGGCATTTCAGACATTGTTCTGCTGACTTTCAGTGGAGATCCTGCAACGACAACAAGTATCACTGATGCTACAAGTATTATAAATATCGGCACAGACGACAATGCATATGCTCAGGACGATTATCGTAGACTTTATCGTGATATTGAAATTCCTGTAGGAACTAGCTATATAGCCTTCTACGGTAAAGCTACCAAAAATGGAGAATCTTCATTCAGGACTGGTGAGATTACCGATGAGGGAACCTCAGGAAAAACTCTAGCAAACATATCACATAAGTTAACTCCTATCAAGAGCGATGCTGATTTCGAAACTGACGAAGATGCTCAAGCTATCATCGGTGCATTAAATGCAATTGCCAACGCAAAGGTTAATGATAATGGAACAGATTATACTTGGGCAAATATCGACAATGTATCTACTTCCCTTTCATGGCTTACAGATCATGAGAAAAAGTTTTTAGCTGATCGATATAAGACTTTCATTAAGCTTAAAGCAGGTTCAAAAGCATCTGTAAAAGCTTGTATTGAGAGTCTGATGGCAGCATTAGCAGGTGAGACTCCTGAAGCAGGCGTTCCAGATACCAAAAAATTAACAGCAGAGATTTACAAAAAATGCCAAGAAGCTTTGGGTACGATAAATACACTCAGAGAATTTCCGAGAAATCTCAACTTGCCAGATGGTGTTGCTGCTTTAAGCTGGAATACTGGGGAGAGCAAGTTTGCATACAGCGCTCCAGGAAACGACCTCTTCAGTACTGGCAACACTATTAACTATCAAAAGATATGCTATCCTGCCGAACTGTCGTATTTTGTAAATACAAAGACTATGGTTTCAGATAAAGACATGTCTAGTTTAAGTGATTTTCCTGCGTATAATGATTGGACACAAAACACAGAAACTGGTTGGACCGCAAAGACAAACTTTGAAGAAAAAGCAGTTGTAAATTCCACAAAAACTGTAGGTTTGAAAGACCCAGTTCAGTATAGTGTGGCTGTGTTGAAATCTACTGTAAAATGTAATGCAGCAAAACTAGATGACAATGCAAAACAGGCAGGTAAGCTAGAAGCGGATCAACAGATTACAGTTCCTACAGACGGTTTCCCTGTAAGTGGTATTTTGATTGGTGGTCAGCCTGAATCAGTAGACTGGAAGTATGAGCCTACAGAGACATTTGCAAATACCATCTATGACCAAAACATGAATGGTACAATTACAGCAGGTACATCTACCTCAACACCAAACTATACTCTTGTCTTTGATAACAAAAGTACAGATACAAAGCCTGTATTTGTAACCATCGAGTTAGAGAACAACTCAGGCATGGACTTCTACGGACAAGATGGTATCATTCTTAAGAATACAAAGTTCTATCTGGTTGGTAAGTTAGACCCTACTGCTTCAACAGCTACAACTAAACCAGCTGGCGTTGACCGTGTATTCGTGCAGGATCATATAACAACCGCAAACTTCACCATCAAGGATTTGAAGAAAGCATACAACTGTATTCCTGACCTCAGAACATCAGGTATCAACGTTGGTCTCGCAGTAGACCTCGAGTGGAAGTCTGGTATTACATTCGATGTAAATTTGTAAGAAAAAGATAATGAAGGATACCCTTCAAAAAACTGAAGGAACTGAAGGATAGGATGCACAGAAGGAACTGAAGGATGAAATTAAAAAATCATTTTTATATGCAGCGTAGAGCAAAAAAGATGCAATTATATGATTATCAAGCAATTGCAATATATTTGGCCATATGTTAAAATGCTGTTTTTGATATGATATTATTATGTTTGAAAACTGCCTTCAGTTCCTTCAGCCCCAAAATCTGTCCAAACGGTTTGCTTTTTAACAGAAATTACACATTCTGTGATACCCATCCTTCAGAACCTTCAGTTTTCACGATTCTCTCCTTCAAAAATACTGCATTTTTGGGGTTTCAAATATTTTTACCACACTCCTGCAGGGAAATATGAAGCGGAGAAAAGGATTTATCTTACTGAGATAATTTTCTATCTTACAGAGATATTTTTTTATTTCATAGAGATAATTTCCTATCTTACAGAGATACTGGACAGAACTACTCCCAATAAGGGAGACATACAGATTATGAAATTAAAAACTCGGAAAGAACAATGAAGATTCGATATAGAATGTTTCTGATAGCTATGATGACGATAGGCATCGCCTTCGGATTGTCTTCTTGTATCGATGAAGACATGAGCAAGTGCGGCAAAGACTATAAGATAAGGTATAACCTGGTACTCAATACGCAGATTAATACCATCATCGACATGGATCTGAATCTCATCACCGAACAGGAAATAGCAGAGAGACTGAAACAGGCGCTCAGCAAGGTCTTCACCGACCATGCCCACGACAACGACCTCTCCTTCTTCGTAGGCGAAGACCTCTTCCACCACGAGGCAAACAAAATGGGTACCAACTCGGTATCCTATACCATCTATCTGCCCCGCAACAACTATAAGAATCTCTCCCTCGCCAATACCGGCAGTGCAGACAACGTACAGATTACAGGAGCCAACACCTGTAAGACGCTCGCCCTGCAGCAAGAGCAGAAAGATACCATCAACAGCCATAACATCGGATTGTTCTCTTCCCGTTTCACCATCAACGAAAACGACTTTGAGCACGACCTGTATACCACCCTCTATATGGCAAACTGTGCTGCGGTGGTGGTCATCGACCAGAGCAAGGTGCAGCCCACCAGACTCTGGGGATTTGTAGAAGGCATGGCAACCCAGTTCCAGGTGAACGACAGTCTCTACACCTCAACCCGGAATACCCTGGTGAGAGCCAACCGACTCAACGAAGGCATGACAACCTATTCCATCCCTTCTCACGATGCCCTCTATACGGTCAGTTTCCCCAGCACCCAATCAGAATGGCGCTACCACGTCATCACCCAGATAAACGGTAAATATACCGAAACCATCTTCACGATGAACGAACCACTGAAAGCCGGCAAGCTTAAGATTATCAAGACCCGACTGAAGGAAGACGGTTCGCTCTCTACCAGTAACACCGCTGTAGGCGTAAGTGTGAAACTCGACTGGAAACCGGGAGGAAGCCACGACATTGACATTTAAGTGAAGAGTGAAGAACGAAGAGTGAAGAAACAACGTTCGGCGGCCGAAGGGCAAGCCAATTCAACGGCTATAAAGATTTGATACATGAATCATATTACGAAATACATATTTGCGATACTATCGCTTATCATGCTGGCAGGATGCAGCGAGAAGGACGAGGTGAGACCGATGGATACGTTGGCACCCATCTCGCTCACCCTATCTGTGCCTGCCGATAAGACAAACACACGCGTCGGAGACCCGGGAGCAGACACCAACGACAAGGTAGACTGGGACCAGCTCACCATCATCGTTGCCTATAAGGAAAAGGCCCAAGGCGACGAAATCATAGATGGAGCACCCCAGAAAATGGTATATTACGACACCTATACCAAAGAAGAATTCGACCGGGATACCCTCGTCACCCATCCCACCTCAACCCTTTCAGGACCTGATGCCAACGGCTTTCGCACCTATACGATGTATCTGCCGTTAGGCACCTGTTGCGTTTATGGGGTTACCTATAGTAGCGGACAGGGGCTGGATCTGGAAAAGATGCTAGACGGCATCGCAAAAGACGGACAAGACCATAACTCAGACATTTATAATTTACAGATTAGCAACGACTATGCTCATAAAAACGGAGCCATCGACATAGCCAAGTTTATCAGCGTAGCCACAGGCTATGCACTCAAGCTAGACCCTGAGACGCAAATTCTCACCAATGACAGAGATATAAAAGTAGAAAAAAACATCAATGCCAATATCAACACCAAGCAATACTGGCGCATGGTACTGGGCAGACTGGCTGCCAAGATTGACATCCAATGGGATGCCAAGGGAGCCTACGAGAAAGACAAGGATGGAAATCTGAAATATACCAACGTGAAAGTAAGCCAGTTTACTTATCACGGAGAACCGAAAGGAACAACGAAAGCTGATGCAGGATGCGGAAGACTCTTCCCTACCCTTTACCACCAAGAAGTAACTTCCAGGACTTCGGTAAGCGGCCACACAACCTTTGTGAACACCTCGGAAATCAGCAAGCGTAACGGAAGAGTATATCATTATACCTTCCCAGACGGAACCAATCCTCCTCGCCTCACCTTCCAGCTTGATACTGAGAAAGAGGGAACGAGCAAGACATACAACGTGACATTTGACATGAGTAATCTGAAAGATGGCTTTATCCCAGCCCGCTGGTACAAGATAAACGTAACCATCAAGGGCACCAAACTCGGTGATAAATCAGATATCACGATCAATAATTTCAACATATAAAACTCTTTTCAGCATGAGAATACAACATACGACATACAGGAAAATCATAGCAGTCCTCATCCTCCTGGGTTGCACCTGCCAGCTGTCAGCACAAGGCAAGACCTATCATGTAAAAGCAGATTCCGAGATAACTGCATCCGGCAACGACGGTTTATCGTGGGAGAATGCTATCACCCTGACAGAAGCGCTGAGCCAAGCCAAGGCTGGCGATGAAATCTGGGTGAAAGGCTACGAGGATATTACCGGTCACATCTACAAGGCACCGGAGGGAGGCTTCGTTCTCCCTTCGGGCGTTGCCATGTATGGAGGTTTTGCAGGAGATGAAAACAACAAGAACGATCTCCCTACGGGCAGACACAAATATCAGATGAAGTATCAGACGGCTCTGGTGGGCGATATCAACACCAACGACAAGGCGAGCCAGCAGCTGATTATCTATCCAGAGAACACCACCCGCACCGACAATGCCATTCATGTGCTGACCCTCCAGATGGGCGTAACACAGGACAACACCAACGACGGCAACAAGCCAACTATAGTTTCCGGTTTCCTCATCGCAGCAGGTAATGCCAAGGGAGAGAACACTTCTGCAAATGGCAGAGGCGGCGGCATCTACGTGGTAAACAACAGCAACGACAACAATGCCGGCAGCCGTTACTTCCGTATTTCGCAATGTAACTTTGCGAACAACTACGGCATGCGCGGCGGTGCCATCTATGTAGATAATTCCTGTACCAACCCGCAGTCAGCCATCAGCTACTGCAGCATTTTTAATAATGTGGCAGGCAAGCGAGGCTCCAGCGAAAACGAAGGTGGCGGTATGTGGATAGACGGAACAGCCACCGTCTACAACTGCAACATCAACAACAATACGAACGGCGGTATCCGACTTTCGAACACATCGAAAATCGTCAACTGTTCTGTTATTGCCAACACCGTATCAGCCGCAGACCTGACCACAGACGGGGCTTCAAACAGCAATGGCGGCGGAGCAGTTTACAACACCGTGCTCTGGCATTCCACTGCACTCAGCAAGCAAGACAGCCGTCCTGCCTTCTATTCCTGTGCATTTCCGGAAGTAGAGGTAACCGATTCCAAGGCCAACACCGACGCAAACGGGAACGTAAGGATCAGCAAAGAGAACCACGGCATTGAGCCAGCCCCTTGGTTCAAGCAGATTGCCGTAACCCAGGGTTACGACTTCTCGTTCAGCAGTAACCTGAAGCAATTATACAGCACCGCCTTCACTTTTGAGGAAACCTCTGCCCTTTTGAACAAGGGAAATCTGGAATACTACACCAACAACGTAGTTAAAGCAAACCTGGAAACTACCTCTACCGACATCATGGGTAGAACACGCTACCAGAATCAGGACAACACCATCGACATCGGCGCCTACGAGTATGCCCGAATGAAGCCAGGACGCATCAGATACGTGAAGCCCCAGAAAGAGGGACTTGGCGACGGATCATCATGGGAAAATGCCACGGACGATATCCAGTGGGCCATCAACAATTTGGCAGAAAAGGCACCAGGCGAGAAAGGCGAAGTCTGGGTAGCAGCCGGAACCTATGTAGTAAAAGACCGTATCATTGCTAATGATGCCTCTGCACCGGTATCCCTACTGATGAAGAATGGCATCAGCGTTTATGGCTCCTTCAAGGGAACAGAGAAAAGACGTTCCGAGCGCATTGAGGACTCCAAGAATTTAAAGCCATGGGGCTGGAATCAGGAATCTATCATCAGGGGTGCGGAATTCAAGGGAAGCGATGATGCCAACTGGAATAATAATGACGAAGCCTGGAACATAAAGAACAGCGGTTCCTACCATGTGGTATGGTTTGCTCCCCTGCCTGAAGAAAAAGCCTTTACCGACGAAGTATATCTGGAAGGTTTCACCATTGAGGGAGGTAAATATAACGAAACGAACGCAACCCAATACGCCCCAGACTGTGGTGCAGGCGTTTATATCAACGACCCGTCAGCCCGAATGCGTTACTGTACCGTGAGATTCTGTAACCCGGGCATGAAAGAAAGCGGAAGCATCAAGCCTCGTGGCGGCGGCATCTACTGCAAGAACGGACAGACGGAAGGTAACCTGGTATACGACTGCTCGGCTTACCAGGGCGGAGGCATCTATATTGACGAAGCCGGCTTCATCACCCGAAGTATGGTAACCAACTGTTCTGCCTATCAGGGAGCAGGTGTTTATCTGAAGGGTGACGCTAGCAACCCAGAGAAAGCCTATTATCAGATTCTTGCCACCTCGGTAATCAGTAACAATACCAGTACCCGAAATGGTGCTGTGTATCTGGATGGTCACGGACTGGTGATTAACAACACCATCGTCAACAACTATACCAACAACACCAAGGATCCTGCTGACGAGCTGTCATCCAATACGGGTGGTGTGTATATCAAGGAAAAAGGTCTTCTTGCCAACAACGTCATCTGGAACAACTCGCTGCTCCGGCACAAGTCTGGCACCAGCAACTCTGCGTCCATGGCACAGATTTATGCAGCCAACCCATCAGAAGAGACCGTACAGTTCTACAACAACGCCATCTCGGATGTAAATGCAGCCAAATGGACCAGCACCTATCAGAGCGGAACCATCTCCATCAACACGTATTACTCGGGCAAGGGATTCGTGATGGGCAAGGAAGCACCTTACAACACGGTGAAAGCCTTCGACGAGAACCGTGGCGTTCTTACAGACATGAAGACGGTGAACTATTACTGGGAAACATTGACAGGTAGCCGACTGCGCAACGTGGGTATCAGCTATGCTCTCCTACCATCTTCCTACCTGTATCAGCCAAAAATAGACCTGAACGGAAAAGCTATCAGTTCGGTTCCGTCAGCAGGAGCCTATATGGCTGACAACCACGACCTTGTATTTGAAAAGAATGACAGCAAGAAACGCCTGCGCATCTACTTTGACCGTTCACGAGAACTGGTGGACGGAACAGGAGAGTCGTGGGAAAAGAGCTATACCTCAACATCTGCAGATGAAGTACTCGGTTATCTTGCCGACATCAAGGCTGGGGACAATATCAAGGTAGTTACCAAGGACAATACTACACCAGAGGATTTCACTATTGAGAAGAACAGCGGATGGGAGTTTGAAATCTGCGGTCGTGAGGGTATCTTCGAACCGAAGATTGCCTACACGTTCGAGGAAACAGATGCCAGGTCATGCACCTTTAACATTCAACCTTGCGTACTCCCAATTACCGTGTATGGCGGTTATCCGGAATATTCAGAGAATCCGAATCCGAAGGATGAAGACCGCGACCCTATCAAATACCGCACCGAGCTGAACGGAAACCTGAACGGTTCAGAACTCAACGAGGGTCTCTACCATCTGGTCCGCATCGAAGCAGGTGCCAACATCACCATCGACGGCTATGCCTTTACCCATGCATACGCTGCCGGTACTGCCTACATGCCTTATGGTGGCGGCGTGCTGATAGGCAGCATGGACCAGAGCAGCCAAGCAACTACCGTGAAGCTGAAGAATTGCATCTTTGAGAACAACACGGCGGCAGATGGCGGTGCTATCGCTACCATGCCGGATGCTGTGAATGTGAAATTGGAACTGGAAAACTGCGTCATCAATAACAATACGAGCAAGGATCCGCTTAATCCAAATCCTTCGGGGCTGCCTTCCATCATCTATCTGAACAAAAGCCAAGGCAGCAACAACACTCTCACACTCAACCATGTAAGCATCATCAACAATGAGGGAGTAGCACCAGATTACGACCTTGTGAAGGCTACCTCGTATGCTGTAGGAAACAAACTGAACATCAACGGCACATGGGATGATTCGAAATGCAAGAACAGCAGCATGGATATTAACACTCTTGGAAAAAACGGAGCCCTGAACTTCAGCAACCCAACCAATGAAGTGGGTGCCAAGATGAGCGGCAACGTTTATTACGGAGGCTATTCATCCTTCCGTCCGTTGACCAGTTCTGCAGAGGCTGGTGCAATCATCAACAGTGCCCAAGAAAGCAATGCAAATACAACAGCCAAGGACATCACCGGCGAAGACCGCAACTTAGGTGGTGTTCCTGACCTGGGTGCATACGAAGCTCTCCTGCCAAAAGCAGGAAAGATTATCTACGTACGTTCGTACAACCAGGACTATAAAAGCAGCAGCGATGCCAATAATGACGACCAGGACGGCAACCCGAACTTCAATCTTCTGAATGAATCTAGAACCGAATATGACGGAAGCAGCTGGGACAAGGCCATCATCGGTAACGCCATGTGTGACAATACAATTGATAGAACGGGCAATGACTTCTATGTAAAGCAGGGTGACAATACGCTGCTTAGCACCACTATTGACAATATGGATTATAGACAAGCTAAAGGCAAGTATCGTTCTGAAATAGATTCTTATGGCGATTTCTGGACAAACTCAGATAACCAAGCGCGAGCCTATTCCAACAATTGGGGAACCTATAACAAAATTACCAACAACAGAAAGGAGCAATACATCAGCGGTCTGCAATATGCTGTGGAAAGAGCGGCAGAATTGAATAAGAATATCACAGACAAGAAAGACTGGGTAGTAGTTTGGGTAGGTGCAGGCATCTATACCGACTACAAAGGCTTTGTTGTCAGAGACAAGGTGGAGGTAATAGGCGGTTTCCCATACAAAGGCTATCCTGGAGAAGACGACCGTCATCCGCTGCTGTCACAATACGTGCCGGCACGCAAGGAATACGAGAATCTGGACAAGACCAAATATGAGACCATTCTACAAATCAGAAAGGAATCGCCTGTATACTTCACAAACAGCAGCAAGGAAATGTGGTATCAGGAGAACAAGCCTTCTGATGGCTCTAATTATGACTTTACAAAAACATTGATAAACAGCGGGAAAACAGAGCGCCATTATGTACTGTATCAGCCAGACGTATGCCTTCCTACCTGGTCGCCATCGGGTGATGGAAACACCACACGTACCGACGGTAATGCTGTACGCTATAAAGAACCTTTAAAAGACGATAAAAACTACGTGGATTACGAGCATGCCAAATGGGATGGCTTCTCTGTACGTCACGGTTACATCATCAACTATCCTGGTGCCAATCGTGACGGAGGAGCTGGTGTGCGTGTATTCCGAGGAGTAGAACTGGAAAACCTTATCATCGTCAACAACTTCAACCATGGCAGTCGCGTGCGTGGTGGCGGTTTGTATATGGACGGCGAGAACAGTAAGATTTCGAACAGTTACCTGCTGAGAAACCTGAGTTATGCCAACAGCAGTGAAAGTTATGGAGGCGGAGCCTATATGATTCAAGGTACCGGCTACAACCTTGTGGTGGCAAACAACCGTTGCTATAACGGAAGCAGCTGTCGTGGCGGAGGTATCTTCCTGGAGAGTGCCAAGTTCTACAACAATACCATCGCCTACAATATGGCGCAAAACGGAACCGGCATCTATCACTGGCAGGATGCCAAAACCGGAGTTGCATCGCAGCTTTCACTCTACAACTGTATCATCTATGATAATTATAACAACGGCAAGCAGATTACAGATCAGGTAAACTCTGCGGCAAAGGACAAAATGAATCCATCTCACAACTGCTACATGAACAGTAGTGACCTCAGCAACAAATTCCAGGAAAGCGATGGTAACTTTACGGGAACGAAGGCTCAGGCTTTCCCATTTGAAGACCAGACCTACGAAAGTGGAAAAGACGGAGTTTTCCGCTTCCGCAATGCCCGATTAAAGAATAACTTCCGCCTGAACGAGGCTGATGGTTTAGCAGGTAACAAGTGTCTGAATGGCGGTACCACAAATGTAGGAAATGGAATCATCCTTCCGGAAACCGATATGGACTATACCAACCGTATCAAGGACTGCGCCATAGATATCGGTGCCTATGAGGCTAACAATACTGCCAATATCGCGCCACAGAAAAAGACAAACAGCGCAGGTATTGTAGATTACATTTATTATGTAACCCAAAACGGATGGGGAAACAGAAGTGGAGACAGTCCGGAAAACGCTGCCTGTGCTGACAAGCTGCAGGATGTGCTGACTGCTGCGGGAAAGAAATTTGAAACAGAGAACCGGGACATCACAGATAACACCCAAAAGCATCAGGTGTTTGTAAAAGTGGCAGGCTATCAGGCTGATGAAACCGGAAAGCGCTTTACTTATCATGCCAATACGCTGGCAGACCCTAGCGATCCGCAGAGCTATACCTTCCTGATTCCTAACGGAGTATGCCTGATGGGTGGTTACTATGAGGGTGACCAGGAAGGAGGTAAGCTGAAAGATGGAACCGCCAATTGGGATAATGACATACGCGACTGTATCAGCTCATACCAGACGGTATTGAGCGCGAAGACCGAAGTAAAAGAAGGTTCTGCCGTTAACCAGGAGGTGAACGGCTACCACACCGTGTGCTTCGGCAAATGGCCTACGGGCGACTATGACGACTACAACACCACTGCCTTGACAGAGAATACCATCATAGATGGCTGTCGCCTGATTGATGGTAACGCAAGCGACAAATCGGGCTTCAAGAGTATGGGTGGTGCAGCCATTGTACCAAGAATGGCACATGTACGCAACTGTGAGATTTCCGACTGTCAGGCTACCCTGGGCGGTGCTCTCATGTTGCTGAAAGGTAGCATCGTAAGCGGTAGTGTCATCGTAAGAAACAAGGCACAGAAAGGTGGTGCCATCTATGCGCTCCGTTCCAACGATAAGAACGAAGACATCAAGAACTACCATGCCTACGTCATCTCATGCACCATTGCCAGAAACGAGGCAACCATTGGTGGCGGAATCTACCAGGAGGAGAACTCCCTGATTGGCGGTAACACCGTGATATGGGGAAATACGGCACAGACCGATAACAACATCAGCGGTGATGTGAACTATCAGTCTCACGACTTTCTGCAGGGAATCGGAAAATATTCGGAAGAATTATTCTATCCATACAACTATTGTTTTGTAGAGAAGATGGCGTTGCCAGCCAACAGAATGAATACGGAAATGACCAGCGACCTGGACAGTTACTTCAACGACAACAAAATCTTCAAGCCTCGTGCCTATTCACCATTGATTGGCAACGGAGTTGAGAAAGAATACGTCAATGCATGGAAGAATTATGGTATCAGCAGCTACGACATTACCGGTAAGGAAAGAAACATGACCAAGCAACAGACAGCAGGTGCATACACATCTGATCTGCCTGAGTTTAATAAAAGCAAGCTTCTGAAGCGCCTGTTCGTTTCTCAGACAGGTGGTGAGATTGTAACAGAAGAAGAGAAGGCAAAGTATTATGGCCGCTCCTTCCTGACTCCTTTCAACAGTCTCGAAGCAGCCCTCGATTACATCAATGAGGCACGAGAAAAGAATGTGGCGAATGATAATACCCACTTCGAGATTCTGATGACAGGTGGAACCTACAAGCCGAGCAAGATGCGACAGAATAAAGACCTTTCGCCAGAGCAAAACACGATAGACCGCCGCTTGCAGAGCTTCACCATCCCTGTGAACGTAGATATCTTCGGCAGTTTCTCGAAAGATGACCTGTATTCTTCTACTCCTGTTGATCCTGCTACGGGAAAAGAAACTGAAGATAAGTTTACAAGCTTTGGAGGTAAGACTTTGACTCCAGATGAAGCCATCAAAGATATTCTGGCAAAACGCAACAAGGACTACATGACCGACAACAATAAGAACGGATTGATAGAGCCATGGGAGTTCCAGAATCCTACGATTCTTTCCGGTGACATCAAGGCATCGGAAAAGGAACGTAATGTATATCATGTAGTCTACAGCAATGCGGGATCAACTAATACTTCGACTACATCGAACAACGAAGTCGTATTAGACGGTATTACCATCATGAATGGTGAGACCATGACAAAACTGAAGACTGAAGAAGGAGGAACTAACGAAGTTGCCGAGATTGGTCGAGGAGGCGGTATCTACACCAACCGCGTGAACTATACATTGAACCGTTGCCGACTGATCAAAAACTCCGGTCTGCATGGCGGAGCTGTCTATGTAAACAATGCAAGTCTAGACATCATCGGCAGTACTATCAGCGGAAACAGTAACGTATCAGAAAAAGCTAGTCAGGATGAAGTCACCGAACCTGGTAAGGGTGGAGCCATCTATCTCTATCTCACAGAATCAGAGAATGGAAACCTGCATATCGTCAACTCGCTCTTAGCCAACAATGACGTAACTTGTGGCAGATATACGGGCACACAAAAATCACAAGGCGGAGCCATCTACATCCGTAGAGCAAACGATGCCGGCAGTATGGCTGCGGGCTATCAGGATGCCTACATCGTAAACAGCCTCATCGTGAACAACAAGGCAAAGCAAGATGGAGCTATTCATGTGGAGAACGAGGTAACAAGCGGTACGATTACACCTATATTATATAATACCGCCATTTGGGGTAATGAATCAACTGTAACTGAGGGTGACAAAGTTCTCCTCAAGAGAGAGCACATGCGCAACTGTGCCTGGGATGAATTACCTGCTTCTACAGTTTCTCCAGCAACGGATGGCAATATCAAGTTGAACAAGGAGAATATTGCATCGGCTGGTCCACGTTTCACAGAGCCTACAACCACAAAGGGTTACGAAGGTTATAAACCGGATGCCAAATGGAATCCTCAGGCTATCTCTGTGCTTACAGATGCAGGTGACGGAAAGAAGGATGCAGACAATACAAACGAGACTGGTAAATATCTGAATTGGTGGAGTATGCACAATAATCGCCTTAAGGAATATGGTTATCCATCTGAGTATATCCGTTCTGCTAACAGCAGTAAGGAATACTACAGATACGTAGGTCCGAAAGACGAGAAAGGTGATGAAGCAGAAAA
This sequence comes from Prevotella sp. LCP21S3_D2, assembly GCF_052118345.1. NCBI lineage: Bacteria > Pseudomonadati > Bacteroidota > Bacteroidia > Bacteroidales > Prevotellaceae > Prevotella > Prevotella sp. LCP21S3_D2. The sequence continues at coordinate 14,973 of NZ_JBQKHJ010000011.1, forward strand.
GCCTATCGACATCGGTATGTATGAATTCCAGTATGTATTCACGTTTACAGACTTTGAAAAGGTTTATATCGGTACGGAAGAGAAAGGAAATGGCGATGGTAGCAGTTGGGATAACCAAAGCACCGACCTTCGTGGTGCCATCATTGCCATGGCTAACCCTTCTGGTAACAAATTTTCAGGTACTACAATCAACAACAACAGAAAAGTGTTTGTACGTGGAGGTACCTATTATTCGCCAACCTACTCTAGCGGTGATGCCTTCTCTCTCATTGTAAACAATGCCGAGAAGGCTAAATATATAGAATCAATTGAACTTGTAGGTGGTTGTACGGGCTCGAAAAATGCTGACGGTACAGAGGTGCAAGACTTCAGCAAACCTTCGGTACTCATTGAGAACCCAGCCAAGGCGGGCGAAACCAAAAACTTGCTTAATATCGTAACGAATGGTAAGCCGGTAACTATTTCCGGTTTCACATTCCAGAACCAGAGTGGCGTGGGAGTAAATGCGATGGTTAATTTGTCTACCAATAATGAAGGAAGTCTTTTAAAGGTACACAATAGTGCCTTTAGAAAGAACAAGAAAACCGGAATGGTAGTTAACAATAATGCTGCAACAGAAGATAACGAATCCGGCATAAAGATGTGGAACGTATTGTTTGCTGACGGAGAAGGAAATGGTCTTAAAATCACTAAATCCCAATCAGCAGACATAACAAATGCTACATTTGTTAACAATACAGACACTGCGGTTGTTGGAACCCAAAGTGTCTATAATTCTGTGGCATGGAAGAATGGTTTGCAAGATCTTACAAAAGATATTGGATATAATAATGTCATGATTGATAAAAGTATCGAAAATGGTGATGTGCTAAATGGTCCAAACTTTGTTGATCCGGAAAATGGCGACTATAGAATTCGCCCTAGCCTCAAGTTACTCGACCAAGGAAACAATGAGAATTATCGCAAAAACGTTGGGTTGGATAAAAAATACAAAGGCAAGGAGATTGATTATCCTGCAACTTTAGCTGCAGAAAAGGACTTGGGCAATACAGCCCGTCTGATTGGCGACAACATCGATATCGGTGCATACGAGTGCGACACGAAGTTGCGGGATATTATCTATGTAAAAGAAGGTTCTGCTGTTGCAGGAACAGGTGAAAGCTGGGATAACCCAACCAACGACCTGCAAGGCGCCATTAACCTGGCTGAGCTTTATGCCAACAAGAATGCAGGTAAATATGGCTACGTCTTCGTAGATAGGAACCTGAAGGCTGATAACGTGAACATCAGCATGCCAGGCGTCAAGATGTTTGGTTCAATGCACGAAGAAAAAAGTTCTGAAACAGAACCAGATGCTATCGTGAAGGATCTCCTTACTCAGAGAAAAGGAATCATCGAGTCTGCCAGTCAGTCTGCCATCAATGGACTGACACTCAACAGCGGAACTACAGATATGTGTATTGTTGATGGTTTCAAGGTTTCGGGCGACGTCAGCCTCCAGGGCAACAGCATGCTCTCTACCTCTGTCCTTGATGCAACCACAAACGTAACTGGAGATGCAGAAGGTTTACTCTACAACAGTCTGGCATTAGGAACCGTGGAGAATGTAAAGACCGTCAATGTAACTGCTTCCGGCGAATTACTATCACCAGATGGTAGTGCTGCCAACAGAGCATCTGTAACCACCTATAATAAATATGTGAAAGATGATTATTGGAAGTACCAGCTTGATGAAACATCTGGCGACATCAACGCTAACACAGACGCAAGCAAAACCCAAGAATGCATCGACATGGTGATGCACAACCATGACCTTGCCGGCAACCAACGCATCAGAGACAAGGTAGATAACGGATGTTTCGAGACTTGGTATCTGACAAACGAGGCAGAAGCAAAGAAGACAGATTATCCTCATGGTAAATCTGTGGTCTATGTCATGGCAGAAGACAAGGAGCTGAAACTCGACAACACATTCTATACAGAAACGAATCCGTTCAGCCCAGGCTTCCTGCTTTTGAAGCACCACGCTGGTTTAAGAGGCAACAACAGTTATGTAAACCTCACCAACTTTGCCGTGGAAAGAAACCTGAAGACAGGAACCAACTTCTTCTCCATGCCTTTCAAGGCTACCAATATGGAGGTTGAGGGCACAAATAATCCTGCTGATGGTAGCGTAGTAGCCTACTACTATAATGCAGCTACTCGTGCCAAATACGACTATAAGTTTGACCAAAACGATAGTAAAGCATGGGTAAGAGGTGTGGATAACCAGCGAAACTTTACCGCAGGTTTCAGAATGGATGCCACAGCAGCTAAGACCGTCCGTTTCTATGGAATCAGTTACACAGAGAACGGTAGTCAGTTAGGACAGATTATCTTGACGCAGAACAACAACCAGCAGCCATGGTCAGACAGTAATGGCGGCGGTTTGAAGTTCACCCACAAGGAGAACATGGGCTGGAACCTCTTCGGTTCTCCTTATCTCTGCGCCATGAACTATAGCGATATGGAATATGGCAGAGTCATCTACCAATGCGAAGAAAACGGCAGCTACAAGGCTATCAATACCTATGATGGTAGCACAACGGATGGCTACATCCCGGCGATGGATGCCGTGTTTACGCAGACTGCCACTCTGGATAATTCAGAAAGCGTGATAGTAGGGCATTCGGAAGCAAGGGCAACAACAGCCTATCAAGCAACCCGAGCCCTCGACATCGCTATCACCCAGAACAGCAGAACAAGCAGAGCGGGCAACGGCACTCCTGTAGATGACCAGCTCCAGTTGAACGCAGTTCCTGCACAGGAGGCGAAATCAGACTTCGACCTGGGAAGTGACGGCGTGAAATGGATAAATAGCCAGAATGCCCAGATTTATGCTAACCGTAATGGTGGGCGCTACTCACTCCTTTCAGCCGTAAGTATCGAAGCAGAACAGAGCATCGGCGTCAGTCTGCCGGAGACGGGTGAATACTCCATCAGCATCCCTGAGGATTGCGATGCCAGCGAATACGAAACCGTTTGGCTGAAGGACAAGGAAACCGGAAAGGCGGTAGATCTGAAGGAAGGAAGCTATCAGTTCGATGCCACCCAGGCTGGCGAGATGAACAGCCGATTCAGCATCAGCTTCAACCGTATGACAACTGACATGAAGTCAGTCATTACGGTCAGCACCGATGGCAGGGGCATCATTCGCGTGAAGGGTTTGAAGCCTGCCGACTTCATCAGAGTATACGGTACCACGGGAGTTCTTGCTGCCCAAAAGGAGGCTAGAGCTGAGAATGAGACACTTCGCACAGCCGTGAACGGTACGGTGGTCGTAGAGGTGACACGAGGCGGCAAACAAGTTGCCGTTAGGAAGATAGCCGTAAGATAACGGCTGGAAGATTGTAAAAAGACAGTCGGAATAACGTAATATTACGGAATAAATGTTAATAAAGCGCAGAGATAATTGCTAGTTTCAATAATTGGCATTATCTTTGCGCTTAGTTCTTTGAGATTACAAACAAATAAGTAAGATAAATTATGACAGAAAAAGAAATGTACAATCTGATAAATAATCAGAACAATCAGCAGAGCAATGGCTTTGCATTCAACGAACGAGAGCGCGGATTGAGCGGTGCCTTCCCTGTATTGATGCGCAAGGTTTATACCTGGATGACATTGGCTCTCCTGATAACCGGTGTCACCGCCTTTGGTGTTGCTGCCAGTCCTACCCTCTTCATGAGTCTTCATAAGATGATGTGGGGATTGATTATCGCAGAGCTGGTTCTGGTCTTCGCCTTGAGCGGTGCCATCAACCGCCTATCATTGGGTACAGCCACATTGATGTTCATCGGCTACTCGGTACTGAACGGTGCGATGCTCTCATCCATCTTCTACGTCTACAGTCCGATGGTCATCGCAAAGGTATTCTTCATCACAGCGGGAACCTTTGGCGTAACGGCTTTCTACGGTTATACCACCAAGAAGGACCTGACCTCTATCGGCAAGATCCTCTTCATGGCTCTGATTGGCTTGATTATCGCGACCGTAGTCAACATGTTCCTGAAGAGTCCAGGATTTGATTACATCCTGAGTTATGTGGGTGTGGCAGTCTTTACGGGTCTGACAGCCTGGGACAGCCAGAAGATCAAGCAGATGCTCCAGACACAATACGACGTAAGTGAAGGAGCCCAGAAGCTCGCCTTGCTCGGTGCATTGACCCTGTATCTCGACTTCATCAACCTCTTCCTCTATCTGCTCCGCATCTTCGGAGGAAGCAACAAGGATTAAGTTTTAAGAATCATATAAAAAAAGAAAGTTGGCTGGCCCATCAACGGGTTAACCAACTTTATTTTTTTTAGAAAAAGCAAATGATAAAGTCTATACTGTTTTATCATATTTGTGATGCAAAGTTATCGAAAATATCGTAAAGCTCCAAATTTTTCGGCAAAAAAATAGTTTCATTCCTATCAAATAGGTGTTTCATTGGGGGGAATGAAACTTTTTTATATAGGAATGAAACTATTATTTTAACATTTATTTCATGGCTTTCATCTCGAAGTGCAGTTCACCACCCTGCAAGATTTGCTGATGGGAAATGCGATAATCACTCCAAGGATTTCCATTCAAGGTGGTAGACTGGATGAGATAATCATCTGCCTTCCTACGTTGAGCCGACAGAACAAATCGCTTGCCGTTCTCCAGATTCAACGTCACCTTATCAAAGCTTGGCGTTCCGATATAATACTCTGGCGTACCTGGACAAACCGGATAGAAACCGATGGAAGAGAAAACATACCATGCCGACATCTGGCCCGCATCATCATTGCCCGACAATCCACCCGGCGTATCATTATACTCGGTATTCAGGATATGATGAACACGCTCCTGAGTCTTCTCCGGTGCACCAGCCGCATCATAGAGATAAGGTATCTGATGACATGGTTCGTTGCCATGCCAATACCATCCCTTGTCAAACATATCATCCAGACGGGTAACCACAGGATCATCGCCCTTAGCCGACTTGCTGTTGCGGATTACCTCAAACAGTCCTTCCGGATTCTGTGGCACATACCAGGTATAATGACAGGTAGCACCCTCGGTGATATAGCTCTTGCGATGAACCAGATCACGATTGTTTTCCCACTTACCTTTCTCTGTCCTGCCGTCAGCCCAACCCGTAGAAGGATTGATGACATTGCGCCAGTTTTCAGAACGGCGCATCAACAGCTGATAATCTTCCTGATACTTCTGACGTTGAGAAATATTCTGACAAGAATCCATCAAAGCCTTCGCCATCTGAGCCACGGCGAAATCATCATAGGCATACTCCAAAGTGCGGGATGTCTGTTCGTTGGTATGGAAAGCATCTGCCACCGGATTCTCCAGAGGAATATATCCGTTCTCAATATACGAGGTAATGGCACGTCGACCCTTGCCGTCTTTATAATCCCTGATGTAATAAGGAGTGGAGAAGGCATTCTGTCGCATGCCGTCGTATGCCTTCTTTACATCAAAGTTACGAATGCCCTTCACATAGGCATCAGCAAGAGCCGCACTCGCATGATCGCCAATCATCGCTGCCGTATAACTGTTCCAACATGGGAAGATAGGCATCCAGCCACCCTCCCGATACATCTGGACCAGTGACTGCATCATCTCGCCAGAGAGCTTCGGAGTGATGAGACTATAGAGCGGCAACTCTGCACGATATATATCCCACATCGAGAAATCGCCATACTTCTTCAGGGCATTATATGGAGAATAGTTTCCATAAACAGAATAATCAACCTGAGTACCGGTAGAGAACTCCGGATAATCACCATTCACATCGCTGATTTCATGAGGCAGGAATGAAGAACGGTAAAGGGCACCATAGAACTGGTTCACCTTGGACTGATTCTTACTCTCAACATCAATGGTATGGAAACGCTCGCACCAGAACTCAGCAGCAAACTGCATCATACTGTTAAAGTCCAAGCCTCCGAACATATAGTTCTCGCCATTGAGATTTCCCAGTGCATTCTCACGGGAAGTGAAGGAAGAAGCCGACAGCCACTCCATCGACTTGCCTGCCTTGCCACGGAAGGTGAGCCAGGCACCAATACGCGCTTTGTCCTGCATCTTCAATCCCCTACTTATTCTGTTATCACCGTCAAAGACACCGTAATCCACAAGCTCATCTTCATCGTATGCCAGAACGAAATGACCGCTGAAGCCTGCCGGCTCTCCCCATCCCTGATAAATGCGGTGAACAGGATTATAGCCATATACCACATGGTTGACGGTATCAATCTCTATATACCCCTGTCCCTCGTCACTGTTCGGATTGATGACCAGATGCACCAGCTCATCCTTGTCGGGCGTGACACGGAGGATGGAAGTATGACTCAATGCCGTGAGCTCTGCCTTGAGATGTTCCTGCTTGAGGTGAACAGCATAGTAATGAGGATGGGATATTTCATCATCATGACTGAATGGCGTGGCACGCTGCTCTGGCTGAAGACGCAGGTTACCACCCAATGCAGCTACGGTAAAGGAACCGTAATCCTGCGTACAGCCTCCCACTATCCAATGGCTGTTGCGGAAACCCTGCAAGTGGGTATCCTTATAATAATAAGGTGCAATACATTTCTGTTCGGTATCCTGTGTCTGCGGCGTCCAGAAGTTCTGTCCGTTCGGAACGAGGACAGCCGGAAGGGTTTGTCCATGTTCCTCGCTACCCTTGCCAAACATGCCGGCAGTCTGGGTATTCGCCTGTGCTGTACCCACCATCGTATTGAGGGCATTGAGCTGGCGGATATGCTCCAGATTGTGGATGCGTTCGTGCATCATCCGCTTCCATGTATTCCAGGAATAATAACAAGTACCGTATTCTACCTGAGCAAGACCACTGAGTTGGATATCCCGCTCATTGAGCATGAACTTGAAAAGAACCGAATCCTGAGCATTCTTATAAAATACCATCTGCAGGTTGGCAGCCATCGGAACCACACGGTCCATCCTGTCTACCCCATTACCCAAGACCACCTTTTCCTCATCCTCTCTGGCACTCTGCGGAAGAGAAGCCGTATCGAAAAGGAACGACAGAAGACGGTAAAGAGCCGTATCGTGACCAAAGCGAAGGGTCGCGGAAGAACGGGGAGAACGCAATGCTGCATCAGCCTCAGCCTCGATATTCTGCCAGAGCGAGATGGCACAGCGTGCCGGAATCGACTCGTTGGTCGGGTCGTTGCCATTATTGATGGTCATGCGACGGTTGTTGGCATCATAGATAGCCCGGAACTCCTCATCCGTAAACAGCGCATTCAATCCATCTTCTATATCCTGCGGATAAGTAGGGAAATTCAAGCCTACATCCTGAATGGAAGAGGCTACCGTATGCATCTCGGTCATCAGCTTCAAGGGTTCATCTACTTGAGAGACATCCTTAAATAACTGAAGAAGGAAACGGCGAGGTGATACATGTGCCTGCACATGCGTACGATTCTCCAAAGCTTTTATTTCAGGAGAGACATACGCTATCCAAGCCATATCGGCAGAATCGGTCTTGACATCAAGATTCAAACCCGGCTGAAGGGTATGCAACTCCGAAGTAAAAGCCTGCATACTCCTGGCGCAACGATCCACCACGCTGGAGCGGGCCTTCACCGCATTGCCTGCAGCAAAGATCTGTGGATAACGCTCAAACATACGATGAGCGATGCCCTGATGCTGAAGAGCACCCAACTTGCTCAGTTTTCCACCATTACCCTTGGCATTCTCCCATACACGCTGCAGCATTCCCTTCACCTGCAGACCCAGCGGAGTGAGATTACTCTCATCTTCAAAATGCTTGCAGATCCAGACATACCGGTCATCCTTCGGCATCCAACGGGAACCATGGCGACCGTAATGACTGATATAAAAAGGTGCGTATCCCTGAGGAACATTCAGAGAATCAGACAGCACATAGGTAGCCGTACCAAAAGTTCCTGTCTTGGCAGAAGGTCCTTCCGGGTAAGCATAATAGACGCCACCCATCTGCTGGCGGGTCTGAGCTTGCATGGATAGCACGCAAGCCAAAGAGATATATAATAATGTTACTTTTCTGTTCATATAATATATGAAACGGAGAATACTCCCATTTATTGTTTTTCCAACCTCCAATCAATACCTAAAGGATTTCCTTCCATACGCAGCACCCAAGGGAGATTTCCGGTGGTGGCTATCTGCATCACGGTATCATCCTGTTCAGCCTTCACGGTGACACTCTCTGCATCTTGCGAAACCTTACGCCATACGATCCCATTATAAACGAATGAGCCTGTACCCAGAAGTTGCTGCAGGGCTTTCCGGGAGATAAACAGGAAGGTGCCATCCCGCATTCCATGATTGGAGCATTGGTTGCAAACATACAGGTTCTTTCCTTTCTGCGGACTATCCCAACAGAATCCGTCAGCCTCAGCCACGAGTTGACGAGGGATGAGATAGACCGACTGATTACATTTCAGCACAAGGGTATCAGGGATACTCACGGAATCTACACCCACTTCCCATTGACGATATTGACGATTAAGAATGAAGTGAGATATAAACTGCACCGGAATAGTTTTCCCGTATTTATCCACAAGTTGTTCACAAAGTGTGAATTTCTCTTTCTCCTTTATATTCAACGGTTTGGAAGCTTTATCAACAACCTTTTCCACAGCAGAAGAATGAGGGAGCACAAGTTTTCCACCATTTATCAACACATCGTGAGTTATGAACATCTGCTTCCATTGCTCTCCTTCTCTCACCACCTTCAAGTCCTTTCCATTAGACAGATGGATGGTGTATTCCGGAACCATCGGTAAACCTACGATATAGAGATTCTGTCCTGCAATAGGATAGAAACCCAGCATATTGAAAATAAGCCAGGACGACATCGCTCCCCCATCATCATTACCCGGCAAACCACCAGGAGAATCATCATAGTTATCGTTCACAATCTGATGGATTCGCTGAACGCTCAAGTCAGGGCGCCCCACCCAATGATACAGGTAAGGAGTCATGAAGCTCGGTTCATTCGCCACATTGAAATGGCCATTGGCGAAGAAGGTATCGAGTCGTTTGATGAAAGCATCCTTTCCTCCACAAGCCTCAATCAGTCCCGGCACATCGTGCGGAATACTGAGACTATACTCAGCCGACAAAGCCTCGTAGAAGAAGGTTGACCACCATGGAAGATACCAGGGCGCCACCTTGGTATCCGGATGATAAGGAATCACAGGATGATAGACCTTCGACTTGCCCCAAGGCACAGAGTCGAGCCATCTGCCATCCGCATCTCTCGGCATGATAAATCCCTTCATCCCCTGCCATTCATAATCAGAACGCCAGAGGTTGCGCCAGTTATGCGAACGCTTCATATACTTATCGTAGAGTTCCGGATAACCCAGTCCTTTTGCCACCTGGGCAATACACCAGTCATCATAGCTATACTCAACGGTACGATTGCCGGCACGGTCTATTCCATACGGAATATAGCCCAGCGTATTATATTCCATCAATCCACCTCTACCATGCTTTTCCTCAGGCACACTGCCCACAAAGCCATCATCATCCGTTGGCGGCACTTCGGCATCCTTGATCATCGCCTTCAACGCCAGTTCATAATCGATACCCTTCATTCCTTTGGCAAAGGCATCAGCTATGACAATATCCGCATTACTGCCACCCTGCGTTCTACCGTTCCAGTTGCCACTTCTGGCATCAGGCATATAACCGTCATGCTTGTAGATATTGAGCAGGGAATTGACCATATCACGCTGCTGCGGTTCCTCAATCAAGGTAAGCAAAGGCATGGAAGTACGGTAAGTATCCCAGATGGCATAGTAATCATCATAATAAGGCGTAGCGGCGAAATGAGGGTTTTCACCCGACTTATCCACAGGCATCAGCATCGTATGATAAAGAGCTGTATAAAACATCCGCTTCTGCTTTTCGGTTCCTGCGATTTCTATCTTTCCCAACTTTCCGTTCCAGGTTTTCCGCACATTCTTCAACTGGGCATCGAAGCCGCAGGCAGGGATATTCTTCCTTGCCTGGGCAATACTGATATGCGAAATACCAATCTTCAGATTGACGGTACTTTTCGAGAAGGCAACATCCAATCTTGTCTTTGATTCCTTCACCTTATTATATAGAGGCGCTTCGCCATTAGCTAAAGGGACATCGCTATTAGATAAAGGCGCATCGCTCTGCAAATAGAAATATACGGTATAAGGGCCGCCATTGTTCCAACCACCCCTTACAGTACTCCATCCTGAGACGGCATATTTCCCATCACAAGTAACATACGAATCCACATACTGCTGAGTTTCGCGCTTATCTGGAATCGTATCTATACCCAGGAAGGTAGCCACATCTATCAGGAGTTTTCCCTTCTGTTTTCTGCCATAATCCAATCGATAGAAGGCACAACGTTCTGAGGCGGTAATCTCCGTTCGGATTCCATTCTCAAAAGTACAGGCATAATATCCCAGGGCAATCTTCTCATCCACCCGTTTCTGGATGATTTCCCCTGCATCCAAGAAAGGCTGAATCAGGATATTGCCATACTTCTGTCCACCACCCGTTCCACTGACATGCATCTGCGAGAATCCTTTGAGAGGCTCAGGCATCGGCGCCCATCCCGCATTCGGCATAGACACGGCATCCGGTCCCGGCTTCGCCATACCGTATGGCATGCAAGGTCCGGGGAAAGTTCTACCCAATCCCTCACTTCCGATACGTGGATCAACGTATCGGGAAAAATCTTGCGCTATCAATGAGGATAGCCCAAGGACGCAATATAATGCTAAGGCCAAGATTCGCTTCATTTTTTATTTCTGAATTTGCGGTAAAAGAGTGCGTTACTGTAATAATAAAGGGAGAGCAGCAGACTGCCACCCTCCCTTATTGCTATCTAAATCACATGATTTATCAATATCCAGGATTCTGCTCCCAACCATTCAAATTGATTGTGTTTTGTGGCACTGGGAAGATGCGATGACGCTTGTCAAAGCTTGCATCCGGGAAGTCCTTGTAATGAGGGAAGAACTCATCCTCATAATGACCGAAACGAATCATATCATTACGACGCCAGTTCTCATCAAAGAATTCACGACCACGCTCATCATAGATTTCCTGCAAGGTAGGTTCGTTAGCTATCGTTGGAGCACCTGCGTATGAACGAATCTGGTTGAAGAGAGCTTTTGCACCACTACTACCCTGACGAGTAAGAGCCTCAGCCTTCATAAGGAGAACATCGGCATAACGGAAAATCGGCAGGTCATTAGACTGGTTACGACCATTATTATAGTCGGCTGGAGTAGTAAACCATTTGATGGAGTGACAACCCTGCTGATAAGCATTTGCGTCATTGCCAACTTCAATGGTGTTATCTTTCTTAGCAAGAGTGATGTTTTCCGTAAAATGTACCTGGTTGCCTTTATACATAAAAGGTTCAGTTGTAGGACGTAAAGTCTTTGGGTCACGAACATAGACATCACCACGAAGAATGCTGAGATTACGAATATCCCCATCCAGAGAGAACAATTTGGCAAACTCAGGAGTGACTACCATGTTACCACCAAACGACTGAGTAAACTTATCTGTTGAACCATAGACATTTGGCAACAAATTTTTCATATCCTTGAATGTACGAGGACGAGCATACTGCATACCCTGACGATTGATGGCATCATATGGTATTGCGTATATGAAGTCTTCCACCTTCCAGCTATTGTCGTATGAGAACTTATGAAGATAGTCAACAGAACCCAAATTGAACTTACCACTATTGATAATATCATCGCAAGCAGCAATACAAGCATCCAACTTTGGATTTGCAGCAGTTGCTGCATCATATTGGTCAACCGACTCCGCCGTATAAACAGGCCAGTTGATATATAGCTTGGCAAGAAGAGCCTCTGCCATCCATTTAGTAGGCTTGCCGTATGTATTTTCAGTAACATCATCCGTCAATGCAGGGATAATGTCATTAAGCTCACTCTCAATCCACTCCGCAACTTCCTTACGTGGAGAACGAGGTACCACAGAACCTTCAGCCTGAACTTTATCCAAAATAGGCGTATCACCATAATTATCCATCAAAATCCAGGTATAATAAGCACGTATGGCACGAGCAGGCGCTTTCATCTGGGCAGAAGCTCCACTACCCAATTCCTCCAAGATGGTATTCGCCTTTGTAATACCAGCCGTCACATCATCATACCAACCGATAGAGGCATCATTAGGAGAACTACAATGTAGTGCTTGGTGAGCATAGGTACCACTGTCATAATAACCGCCAGCAAAAGCGAGTGAAGTAAACTCATCGGAAGCCAAGCATTGCGCCTCCATATAACGGCGACCCAATGTTCCTGCAAGATGGTAATATACATCCGCCATTTTTGCCTCCACAACAATCATAGGATCAACTCCTGAGTTTTGACTAGGATCCTCAGTATATTGCGAGTTTGGACTCATGTCCAAATCCGTACAGCCGGTAAGTGTCATAGCTAACAATCCAGCTGAAATAAACAATCTATTTAGTTTCATATTCTGTAATCTGATTAAATGTTATTACTTAACAGTCACAATAGCGATACGGTTAGCATGATTGGTATCCGCACCCTTGGCGATAATACGAGTCACATTCACGCCCTTATTCTGTAGATACTTAGCTACTGCATCTGCACGTTTCTGAGACAACTGCTGATTTACAGAAGACTTGCCTTCAGGAGAAGCGTATGCTACAATCTCGACATTAGAGCCACTCTTGATGCCATCAAGTTCTGAAGTATTACCAATCTCTGCAGAATTTACAGGGAATGTCACAACGTATGTGCTCTGTACGAATGTTGTCTTTCCTGGAACCTCCTTAACCACTTCCTTGATTACTGGTACTTCCTTGATTACCTCTCGGTCGATATACTGTGGCGTAGCCTTTTTCTTCTTGCTTCCACCGAAATTAATCTTAACACCCACCATGAAGGTACGTGTATGTGGATAACGGCTCCAACGATAATCGATACCCGGATCAATGCCACCCATATTCACCTCAGGATCAAGTCCCTTATAGTTAGTGATCGTAAAGAGGTTATTGGCTGTGCCATAAAGAGTCAAATCCTGAATCCAGTCATTAAAGCAATTACGGAATGTATAACTCAAAGAGAGCGTCTGAAGACGAACATAAGATCCTTTCTCTATATAACGGTCCGAAGGAAGTGAGCTTGAAGCATCGCCAACAGGATTAGAAAGGAATTCTTTCAATACGTTCTTACCATCTGAGAACATTTGAGCAGCCGTATAGTGAGCGCGAGCACTATTATAAACGTCATTACCGAACACACCTGTGATAAATGCGTTCAGACTCCAGTTCTTATAAGTAAGCGTATTATTCCAACCTGCATTGAGCTTAGGTTGCGCACAACCAGTTATAGAACGGTCTTTCAAACTTGGATTATTGGTAGTTTCGCCTGTACGATTACCATTTTCATCAAGAACATAGTACTCTGAGCGTCCATTTACAATTCCTGCATACTGATACGTATAGAATGTACCAATAGGTTCGCCCTCCATAATTCTCTGTGTCCAACCATCAGCAGAAACACCAGCTACCATTGGGTCACCCTGGGTGAGATTAGTAGTATGGAATGTCTCATTCTGCATCTTATCGACAGTATTCTTGTTATGAGAGAGGTTGAGGGTAGTACTCCACATGAAATTCTTGGTACGAACAGGCACCGCATTCAATGTGAACTCAATACCCTTATTGGTCATCTCACCCACATTGGCATCCATCCAACCATATATGTACTGAGTTGTAGAAACAGGATAGCTCCAAATCAAGTCCTTGGTCTTCTTATGATAAACTTCTACAGTACCATTCAGACGTCCCTTCAAGAATGCGAAGTCGAGACCAATGTTCAACATACCTGTTGACTCCCACTTCAAATCAGGGTTTGCATTCTTGGTTGCACCGTATGTGCGATAAGTCTTACCATCATATACGAATGTACCAGAAGCACCATACGTATTATAAGAAGAATACACATCGAAGCCCATGGCATTACCAGAAATACCATATCCCGCACGAAGTTTCAAGTTATCGAAGATATGCTGGTTCTGCATAAACTTCTCCTCAGTGATATTCCAGGCAGCAGATACAGAAGGGAAAGTTCCCCAACGATTGTTCTTGCCGAATACAGAAGAGCCATCTCGACGAATGGTTGCCTGAAGCATATAACGACTGTCAAAAGAGTAGTTCACACGACCGTAGAAAGAGATATTACGTACCTTCTCCAAATAGCCGCTCTGAACGGAGTTCTGAACACCCAAGATGGTTTGTGCGTATGACATATTATACCATCCAAGATCATCATTATAGTAACCTTCAACACTGAGACCGAATCCATCGTTATTCTTCTTTTCTTCCCAAGAATAACCACCCATCAAGCCCCACTTGCTCTTTCCGACCTTGAAATCGTAGTTGAGATAAGTCTCAAAAGTCTGTTCACGACCAAAATAAGTATTACGGGTAGCCTGACCATTCTTGTTGCCAATACCCTCCAACTGAGAGTTACGGGTATTATAGGCACTATAAGTACTTTGATAATTACTCCAAGAATAGTTGACACTCCAAACGAATCCCTTCCAAAGTTCGAGGGCGGTCTTACCAACAAACTGGTTACGTTTCCATACAGTCTCAGACTTATTTTCCTCCATCAATGCAAGAGGGTTATAGTTCTTGGAACCAGAGCCTACTGTCCATATTCCATCCGCATTTTTGATGGCATTTGTAGGAGAATAGTAGTTCATGGCATCAAGCACAGATGCACCCTCATTGCCAGATGGTACGCCAAAGTGTTTGCCATACATCATATTCGCACCAAGAGAAACAGTAAGGTGGTCTTTCAATGTCTTGGTTGACACAAGAGAACGGACATTGAAACGGTCAAAGCCTGTCATCTTGATGACACCCTCACGCTTTCTGAGATCGGCACTAATCATATAATTAGTAGAACCATTTCCACCACTAATGTTTACATTATGATTATGACTTATACCAGTACGAAGCACCTCGTCTTGCCAATCCGTATTGGCGCCACCATCCTTGAGAGTTATATTGTTGTCCTTTGCATACTGACGCAAATCATCAGCTGTACACACATCATATTTCTTCAGAATATTATCAAAAGCCACATAGCCATTGTAAGAGACATTGGTTTTCTCCTCAGCACCCTTCTTGGTAGTAATGATGATTACACCATTGGCAGCCTTGGAACCATAGATGGCCGTAGCTGTAGCGTCTCGAAGAACGTCAATGGACTCGATATCTTCTGGAGACACAATAGAAATATCAACTCCAGGAATTCCATCCACTACATAGTAAGGTGACATGGCACCTGTACGGAGAGTAGAAGCACCACGAAGTGTAATGGTAGGAGAACCGTTAGGATCGGCAGTAGAAGAAACCACCAAACCCGGAACCTTTCCCTGAAGCATCTGACCTGGGTCTGTGAACACACCTTGGTTCAAATCTTCAGCCTTCACGGTAGTAATTGAAGAGGTAACATCCTTACGACGCATCGTACCATAACCTACCACAACCACCTCGTTGAGGGCAGTGTTATCTTCATCCAACACAATCTGACTATTGCCACTTGCCTTAATGGTCTTTGACGTAAATCCAATGTAAGAGAGCTTCAGCTTCGCTCCTGGCTTCACATTCAAGGTGTAGTTACCATTTATATCGGTAACCGCACCATTGTTAGTACCTACCTCCATGACGCTTACGCCCATGAGAGGTTCGCCATTGGCATCTTTTACGGTACCGCTGACCTTACTTTGTGCAAATGTGAGTGTACTCACCAGCAGAAGGGCGGAAGAAAGCAATACTCTTTTCATGATTCTTCCATTTGTCTTTTGTACTATTTGCATAACTTATTAGATTTTGTTATAAATAATCGGATGCAAAGGTAGTACTACCTTATTACACCTGTTTAAGATTTTAGTTTCAATTCTATTAAAAGATTGTTTTTCTAGTCATCTATACCGAAAGTTTTTCCTCCATAGTTTACTTTCGTTCCAACCTGCACTCTCAGATCATCAATCTCTACATCCCTGGCATTCTCCACATAGACTCCATATACCTTATTATATATAAAGCCCTCGCCACGACATGGACGCTTGTCATACACGCCGCCATCATAGCCTGTCAGTTTCTTCAAGTTGAGATGTACATTGTTGAGATAGATATTGTTTACCTTATCCGGAGTATCTCCGCCGATAAAGCATCCGTTTTCTGAAGTGGCATAAATATGATTGAAGTAGATATGACTCACCTCGCCACATCTTCCTACCGTCTGACCTTTAGGGAATCGCCAGTTGGCATCCTTGTGATTTCCATTGGCACGAGGGTAAGAAGTAACGTAAATAGATTCTGCCTTGCCCCACCATACATCGCTCCACAGCTGGCAATCCAGAATGATGTTAGAGAAAACCACATTGCTCACGGTTCCCTCGTCACGGTTCTGAATACCAAGACCACGGTTGCTACCCTTGATCACGCAATTGTCGATAACCACATTATAGATGGAATCCATATTCTCACTGCCAATCTTCACTGTACAGCTGCGGCTCTCCATCACACAATTCGTTACAACGATATCGTGGCAAGAACCATATTCTTCAAACTCACGGCGGTTTTTCAGGCAGATAGCATCATCGCCACTGGTAATATGACAGTTGGCAATGCGCACATTCTTGCTATGATCAATATCAATGCCATCACCATTACGGATCTTGAGATTGTTGAGCAGATTGATTCCATCAATCACTGCCCCATCGCAACCGATGAGATGCACCGTCCAGTAAGCACCTTCCCGAATGGTAATATCACGGATATTGAGATTCCTGACTCCCATCAGGGTAAGCACATGCGGACGGGGATCGAAAGTGGTGACCGGCTTGAGCTCATAACTATCAAAAAGTTCAGCCCCCATAAACTTGATACCATTGCCATGAATCGTACCATGCCCAGAGAACGAAAGATTCTCCACATCCTTCGCCCATATCCACATCATACCTTCACCCTCGTTCTTGCCGAAGGCGCTGAGATGATAGATACTCTCATCGGGGTTGGCTTTCCAGACGGAATTGGTTTCAAGAACGATGTTCACGTTTGATTTCAACTGTACGGGTCCTGAAAGGAATGTATGATTGGCGGAAAAGACCACATCTCCCCCTCCGGCATTCGTACAGGCATCCACAGCTTTCTGAATGGCGATTGCGTCATCACTGATTCCGTTACCTCGAGCACCGAAATCCATCACATTGAAACTACGACCATAGAGAATACAGGGTATGGCCAACAGAATCAATAAGTTCATAGTTATTTTATTTACCATAGGCTTAAAGATTAGTTGCTGCAAAAATAAACAAAAAAATTAAGAACAGCAAGTTTTAAGCAAGAAAAATGCAAAATATCTCAAAAATACGTTTTATTCCCTCCTCCTCAAAACCGCAAAATGCATAACATGCATATTTATTCTGCATATTTCATGCATAAATACAATAATAAACAACAAATTATCGTTAATTATGCAAATTTTATTCATATATTCTTGGCGTTTTCATATATTTATTGTAATTTTGCAACCGCAAACGTATAAAAATACATCACATGAAGGTAAAGAATAGCAGATTAGAAACATTAAAGATGCTTATCTCAAGCCAGGAGCTCAGTTCGCAGGAGCAACTCCTGCAAGCTCTTCACAAAGAAGGCTTCCAGATAACGCAAGCAACATTGAGTAGAGATTTGAAACTGCTCAAGGTTGCGAAAGCCGCTTCTTCCAGCGGTAAATATGCTTATGTCTTGCCAAACGACACCTTGTATAAGAGAGTTTCCCATCCTTCATCTGTTGCCAAGATGATGGTGAGTACAGGATTCCAGTCTGTCCACTTCTCTGGCAACATGGTTGTTATCAAAACAAGACCAGGCTACGCCAGCAGTATCGCCTACAACATAGATAACAGTGATATTCCTCAAATACTGGGAACCATCGCTGGTGATGATACGATATTCCTGGTAAAGAAAAAAGGAACTACCGAAGAAGAAGTAATCAATGCTTTGGCTGAAGTTATTCCTGACATTCATAAAGATAATAAATAAGAATACAAATACATTATAAATATATAGAGAAAATGGAAGAAGTAAAAGTAATGGTGGCTGACGAAAGTCACATCAAGTACATCGACACCATTCTGACTACAATCGCAGAAGCAGCAAAGAAACGTGGTTCAGGTATCGCCAAGCGTTCACCTGAATATGTGGCTACCAAGATGAGAGAGGCAAAGGCGGTTATCGCACTTCAGGGCGATAAGTTCGCAGGCTTCAGCTACATCGAGACTTGGGGCAACAAGCACTATGTCACCACATCAGGTTTGATCGTTCACCCAGACTTCCGTGGTATGGGACTGGCTAAACGCATCAAGAACCTGACCTTTACGCTCGCCCGACAGCGATGGCCTCATGCCAAGATTTTCTCTTTGACATCCGGTTCGGCTGTCATGAAGATGAACACCCAGCTGGGTTATCTTCCTGTTACCTTCGCCGACCTGACCGATGACGAGTCTTTCTGGCGTGGTTGCGAGGGTTGCATCAACGTAGATGTCCTCCATCGTACCAACCGCAAATACTGCATCTGCACCGCCATGCTCTTCGACCCAGAGGAGCATCTGCCTATCAAGCTTCCTCAGGAGGTGATTGAGAGAATCAGAAAGATTGACGGACCTTCTGCAGAAATTTAAATCCTTATATATGATTAAGGTGTTGGCAAGAATGCCATCTAAACATTATTCATCACATATTAAACATAAAATAAAATGGCAAATAAGAAAGTAGTAGTCGCTTTTAGCGGCGGTCTCGATACATCATACACTGTAATGAAGTTGACCCAGGATGGCTGGGATGTTTATGCAGCATGCGCTAACACAGGTGGTTTCTCTGCCGAGCAGTTGAAGACCAACGAGGAGAACGCATATAAGTTGGGTGCCAAGGCATACGTCACTCTCGACGTTACCCACGAGTATTACGAGAAATCATTGAAATACATGATTTTCGGTAATGTGCTCCGCAACAACTGCTACCCTATCTCTGTATCTTCTGAGCGTATCTTCCAGGCTATCGCCATCGCTCGTTACGCCAAGGAGATTGGTGCTGACGCCATCGCTCACGGAAGTACAGGTGCCGGCAACGACCAGATTCGTTTCGACATGACCTTCCTGGTAATGGCTCCTGGTGTAGAGATCATCACCTTGACCCGTGACAAGGCACTTTCCCGTAAGGAGGAGGTTGACTATCTGAACGAGCATGGTTTCTATGCAGACTTCACCAAATTGAAGTATTCTTATAACGTAGGTATCTGGGGAACCAGTATCTGCGGCGGTGAGATTCTCGACCCAACCCAGGGTCTCCCTGAGGAGGCTTATCTGAAGCACGTTACTGCCAAGGAAGAAGAGGCTGAACTGAAGATTACCTTCGAGAAGGGTGAGATTGTGGCTGTCAACGGCGAGAAGTTTGATGATAAGATTGCTGCCATCCAGAAGATTGAGGAGATTGGTGCATCTTACGCTATCGGTCGCGACTGCAACGTGGGTGATACCATCATCGGTATCAAGGGTCGTGTAGCTTTCGAGGCTGCAGCTCCTAAGCTCATCATCGAGGCTCACCGCCTGTTGGAGAAGAGCACATTGAGCAAGTGGCAGCAGTATTGGAAGGACCAGGTAGGCAACTGGTACGGAATGTTCCTCCACGAGAGCCAGTACCTGGAGCCTGTAATGCCGGATATCGAGGCAATGCTGACTTCTTCTCAGCGCAACGTAAACGGTACAGCTATCCTGAAGCTCCGTCCATACAGTTTCCAGACTGTAGGTATCGACTCACCAGACGATTTGACCAAGTCTAAGCTCGGTGAGTATGGTGAGATGCAGCACGGTTGGACAGCCGAGGATGCGAAGGGCTTCATCAAGGTAAGCTCTACCCCACTCCGTGTTTATTATGGTATGCACCCTAACGAGGAAAGATAATATGGTAAAAGTAGGTATTTTAGGAGCAGCTGGTTATACAGGAGGTGAGTTGATTCGCCTCCTTATCAACCATCCTGAGGCAGAGATTGTATTCGCCAATAGCGAGAGCAACGCCGGCAACCTGGTGGCTGAGGTTCACGAGGGATTGTATGGCGAGACTGATTTGAAGTTTACCGCCGAGATGCCTTTCGACCAGGTGGATGTCATCTTCTTCTGCTTCGGTCACGGCAAGAGCGAGGCGTTCCTGAAGGAGCACAATGTTCCGGAGAACGTGAAGATTATCGACCTGGCACAAGACTTCCGTCTTGCCCCTGAGACTGTGGTTGCTACCCAGCAGCCAACCCCAGCAGCTCACGATTTTGTATATGGTCTTCCAGAAATAAATGAATCAAAAATAGCCGTAGCTCAGCACGTGGCAAACCCAGGTTGTTTTGCAACTTGCATTCAACTTGGTTTGTTGCCTGCTGCTAAGATGGGCCTCATCAACAGCGATGTATCTGTTAACGCCATTACCGGTAGCACCGGTGCTGGTCAGAAGCCAGGCGCCACTACTCATTTCTCATGGCGCAACAACAACATGAGCATCTACAAGGCATTCAACCATCAGCATGTGCCAGAGATTCGTCAGAGTCTGAAGCAGACACAGGGTTATCTCGATGCAGCCATCGACTTCATCCCTTACCGTGGCGACTTCGCCCGCGGTATCTTCGCTACAGAAGTTGTGAAGACCGATAAGCCAATCGAGGAAATCGTAGCAGGTTACAAGGAGTTCTACAAGGATGCCAAGTTTACTCACTATGTGGATAAGGCAATCGACCTGAAGCAGGTGGTGAATACCAACAAGTGCCTGGTTCATGTGGATAAGTATGGCGATAAGCTCCTCATCACTTCCTGCATCGACAATCTTCTGAAGGGTGCCGTAGGTCAGGCTGTTCAGAATATGAACATCATGTTTGGTCTCGACCAGACTGCAGGTTTAAAGCTCAAGCCATCAGCATTTTAGATAAAAGAATACGGAAGAACGGATGAAAAATCATTCGTTCTTCTATCATAAAAAATAGTTTGTAATAAGATAACTCTATGAGTTGTCTTTCTTAAAACATAGATTTAACATGAAACTTTACGACGTATATCCTCTTTTCGATATTAATATTGTAAAAGGACAGGGCTGCAAGGTATGGGACGACAAGGGGCAGGAATATCTCGACCTCTATGGCGGTCATGCCGTTATCAGCATCGGTCATTGCCATCCTCACTATGTGGAGATGCTCACCAACCAGTTGAACAACCTGGGTTTCTATTCCAACTCTGTCATCAACAAGTTGCAGGTGAAACTCGCTGAGCGTCTGGGCAAGATAAGCGGTTATGAAGATTATCAGTTCTTCCTCATCAACTCAGGTGCCGAGGCGAATGAGAATGCCTTGAAGCTGGCTTCATTCACCAACGGAAGAACCCGCGTGCTTTCTATAGAGAAGGCTTTCCACGGCAGAACATCCCTTGCCGTAGAGGTAACAAATAATCCAAAGATCATCGCTCCTATCAATGATAATGGTCACGTAACCTATCTTCCTATCAACGATTTGGAGGCTTGGGAGAAGGAACTCGCCAAGGGCGATGTATGTGCTTGTATCATCGAAGCTATTCAGGGCGTAGGTGGCTGCAACATGGTAACTCCTGAGTTTGCTCAGGGCTTGCAGGCAGCCTGCAAGAAATACGGCACTTTCCTGATTTGCGATGAAATCCAGTGCGGTTATGGCAGAAGCGGTAAGTTCTTTGCTCACCAGTGGTTGGGCATCAAGCCAGATCTCATCACCGTAGCCAAGGGTATCGGCAATGGTTTTCCTATGGGTGGCGTGTTGATTTCTCCTGAGTTTACTCCTGTATATGGTCAGCTGGGTACTACCTTCGGTGGCAACCACCTGGCATGTACTGCCGCTCTCGCCGTTCTCGATGTATTCGAGAAGGAGAACCTGGTAGAGAATGCGCATGAGGTTGGCGAATATCTCATCGCCCAGTTGAAGGAGTTGCAGAAGCGCAACAGCCATATCACAGAGGTTCGTGGCCGTGGCTTGATGGTAGGTGCCGTACTCGACATTCCTCACAAGGAAGTTCGCAGCAAGCTCATCCACGAGCAGCACTGTTTCACCGGTTGCGCCGGCACCAACATCCTCCGTATCCTCCCTCCATTGGTATTGACCAAGGAGAATGTGGATGACTTCATCGGAAGATTGGAAACCGTATTGAAGGAAGTATAAAACCATTGAGATAAGGATATAAAGAAAACTCAACCCATAAAAGAAATAGGAATCACTCCTATCGTGAGCAGCAAGCCCTTTGCGGTTTGCTGCTTTTTTGTTTCACATTGGAATGGTGTATAAAAATACTTCATGAGCGCAAGATTGAAAGCGGGTATGGTGACAGCGTTGTAAGACGGTTGTCAGCAGACCTAAAAGAACGATACCCGAAGATGGGTGTCTCGCCACATCAACTTTGGAACATGATGAAATTTTATGAGCGTTACGCTGGGCATGATGAAAAAGTGCTACGGAGCGTAGCACTTTTGCCGTGGTCGCACAATCTGCTACTGTTGAGCAAGGGGCTGAATGATGAAGCTACGCTATAGAAGTGGAACTTGCACTTAAGATATGGGAAAACCTATCGGAGTGGCAGACTATCAGCTGATAGTACCGAAAGAGAAATTACAGAAAGTCCTTACTGATGAGATAAAAGCATTTAGTGAGGAAAAAGAAAAAAAGATTAATTGAGCAAGCAAATGTCAAAAGCAAATAATAGAGCGGCAGCCGATACATTTTTGGCTGTCGCTCTTGGCCTATGCCTTCCCCATAAAGATGACGGAGAGTGAATGCGTAGCGGAGCTGTTCAAGAGGTATGCGAAAATAGTGGAATAAAGAATTTGCAATATAAGCCAACAAGGGCATTTGCCGACAATATCAGCAAATGCCCTTGTGCTATTAAGGCTCCAAGACTATCTTTCCTTTCGATGGATAACGATAACTAAAACATATTTTTCCTTGATTATTGCTAACAACGAAATCTCCCTGAGCTATAATATCCATTCCCACAACAAGGTCATAGTCTCCAATGTCACTACAAAGTGCCTTTACATTCTTGAAAACAATGTCATTCGCCAAATAAAGACTTATCTCATAAACCAAGGACTTGACTATTCCACCAACACCCTCTACAAGACTTTCTTCCAACGGAACTAGCTCTAACGCATCAACCACTTGTGAAGAAATAAGGGTATTGGTTGCACCTGTATCCCAAACCATAGATGAAACCTGCGTATATTTTAACTGCCCACTTTTAGTAATCTCATCTATGCTCGGCATAATAATACTATCAGTCTGGATGACATTAACCAAACTATCATACTCCCTGTTCAATACAGCCATAAGCTTATAACCTTAACTTATATCAAACTTTTACCGCATTGACAGTCACAACCCTTGCCACATAGCCATTAGGCAAAGATGGCATATCAACTACCTCATTTACAGGATGCTCCTTAAGAAACTCCTCCCAGGTAGTATGAACTACTTTTAATTTATTGTTCTCTTTCATATCTTAAATATAAAAACATTAACTTTAAACGACTTTCACGCTGCAAATATACGCCTTTTATTTTTTATCTCCAAACATTCCTGCCTAAAAGTGCAAGCCTACCTCAAAAAATATAATCTTAAATGGCTTTACTTTCAAATAAAAGTAATAAAAGATATTTATAGTCGATTCAGCTCTGCATTACCGGCACCAGTTCCCTTGTACTTGCTACGTGTGGTATTGAACTTATAGCGAAGGGTGAGTTGCAGGTCTCTCGTACCTCGCTTAGATACTTGCAAGAGTTCCATCTTCTGGTTATAGAGCAAGTCGGCATCCCAACATTTGTAAAGCAGGTCGTTGCCTTTTATTTCCAAGGTAAGGGCATCCTTTAGGAATGACTTACTGATGCTGACATCCAGTACATGCTGCTCTTTGGCAAGATATACATTCATCGTGTTACCCTTGCTCTGATAGCGATAATCCACGTTAAGGATGATGCCGCATGGCAAGGAGAAGGCATTATTGAAGTTGCCCATGAAGATAGGACGATTCAAGCGATAAGATGCCACATCAGTATGGAGGGTGAACCAGGGTTTCTGCATGCCCAAGTTGATTTGTGGCGCCCAAATGCCTATCTTTGGAGCGGCACTGATGTAGGCGGTCATGCTCTTGAGACTCTTCACGTTCTTACGACTTATCATGGTAATAGCTTCGTCCTCAGGAATTTGCTCTGCCCAATAGATGATGGCATTGCGAGAGTCCTTGTAGTTGACCATAAACTGGATGAACTTCCATACACCCGATAATTCCACTCTGTGATTGGTTTCGTTGTCGAGATAAGGATTACCAGTCTGGCGAGTAAATCGATTCATATAAGATACATTGTTGCTCAGTTGACTATATGAAGGACGAGAGGTCTTTACCGAATAGCTCAACTGTGCCATTACCTTACCTATCTTCGCACCATAGCTGATGGTAGGAAAGAGGTTACGGAAGGAGCGACTCTGCTCGGGCTGATAGATGCCTGCATCATAATACTTGAATCTTACATACTCGTATCGCAACCCTGCCGTGATGTTTCCTATCGGGGTGAGGCGCGCATATTGGATGAATGGACTTGCCGTCTGCTCCTCCAACTTGCTATAAGAGTTGGCGAGGAGGTCGGTGCGATTCACTTCGTAGTCATCGTTACGATGAGTATTGATATACTCAGCTCCATAAGAGAGATTACCGCCTAAGAGAGGAGAGGTAATTACGAGTTTGGTAGCTACCATCTTGTTGCTCACACGATTCTTGGAGTTGATGTTACGAGAATCGTGCTCCTGGCTCTGTTCATCGCTATAGGCATAAGCCCTGTTTGTACTGAAATAGAGGTCGGTATTCAGATCAATAGTGGTCTTGCCCAATGTGCCGTTGTAGTAGGCATTCAATTGATGGCTAGGGCTGTCCTTGTCGACCGTCAGACCATCGGTTTTGATATAGTCGTAAAACTTACCGTCGGCAGTCACCTGACTATCGAAAAAATCTTTTGAGCGAGAATAGCCTGGCGAGGTCAAGGTGTATCTCGCACCAATGGAATGATTGGCATTGAAATCATAGCTAAAACCACTGATAAGACGATGCGATTCTATACGACCTGTTACTTCGTTGTTGTTATGCTGTTGCCAAAGCGTATCTACATGTACAGTCTGATTGTAGGAGGCCTTTTGCATCCATGTTGCATCAGAGAACTTATAAGTGGCAAAGAGATTCAGTCCATTATGGCGATAGTTCATGTTAACCTGTTGGATGGTATTGTCATGCTTATTGTACCAATACACAGAGCGAGTATCAAAGCCGAAGCCTTCGCCTTTCTTCTTGATGGTTTTGATTTTGATTACCGCATTTACCGAAGCATCGTAGGCGGCTCCTGGATTTTGGATGACTTCCACACTCTTGATGTCGGAAGATTTGATGTTATCCAACTCACTGATGTCTTGCATCTTCCTGCCGTTGATATATATAATAGGTGTACCCTTGCCGACCACCTCATATCCATCTTTCTTCTTCACGATACTCGGCACATGCTTCAATACATCTTCTGCCGTACCCATCTTGCCAAGCACGGTTCCTGCCACGTTGGTCAGCAGTCCTTCGTGGGTCTTCTTATATTGAGGAAGATGAGCTTTCACCACCACTTCGCCAAGTTCTTTGGAGAACTTATCAAATAGGGTCGTGTCGGAAATCTGTTCGCCGTTGATGTTCTGTGCCATCATCTGTGTTATGGCAATGCCACTGAAGAATGCTACTAATGCAAGTCTTTTCATTGTCTTATTATTCTTTATGTTGTTACTATTCTTATTTGTTGCAAAATAGCAAGGCAACGGCTATGCCAAAAACATAAGCGACTGATTATCAGAATATATAGAAAAAGGCCATAAGATGATCTGTCTAAATACTTGACACTGCAGTCTAGTTATTAGACAGAAAAGCCATCAAAAAGGTTGCGATGCGACATCATCTCCTTCATATACTCATGGTATTATTATTGTATTCTTGCTGCAAAAGACTGAAAAACAATGAAATAGCAAAATCTATTACATTTTTATGAGGGACTTTTTAGAAGATTAACACACTTTTATGAGGGACTTTTCGAGCTATCCATACACTTTTATGAGGGACTTTCTACTTTTTTGTAGCAGTTTCCCAAAAATGAACTGTAAACAAACATAAAACCAAGACAACAACAGACAACAAACTGGATTTCAATAGAGAACTGCGATTATGCCGAGATACTGCGACATGCTGTCGCAGTAATTGAACATGCCAGGACAGAAATAGCCCGACATATCGATTTTTATGCAGGGCATAATGAGAAAGTGCAACGGAGCGTAGCACTTTTGCCGTAGTCGCACAATCTGCTGCTGTTGAGAAAGGGATAGAAGTGGAATTTTCACTTGAAAATATGGGAAAACCTATCGGAGTGGCGGATATGGTAAAGAGGTATGCGGATATGGTAAAGTAGAAGCTATGTAAAAGAAGGATCGCAAGTTCAACATAGAACTGTAATTTTCTGGTAGATGAGAATAAATAATCTAATACCAGAAAACACCGAGGGGTTTGGGGGCGAGAAGCCCCCATCAGTTTAAATTCAAAATACAATGGACTAGACGAAAGAATGCCATGGAGTTGCAAACCGCCTTGCATCTCATAAAAGAAGGAATTGTCTTCGAGAAGGAGAACGCTCAGACTGAGGCATTCCATCATTGATATAATGGTTGGTTATGATTGCTGAACAGATTCGTCATTCCCCACAATAATGTTCCCAATCTATCTCGTTCAGGTATTTCTCCACTTGAGCCTTGATTTCGGGAATATTCTCTTTTGCTGTTGCCCAAAGAATACGAGGTAACACCTGCGAATAACCATGCACCAAAACATGGCGCATACCTTCCACCTGTTTCCAAGGAATCTCCGGGTGACTTGCATTGAATTCCCTAACTAGCTCTCTCATATACCAAGATTTTATCTCGTTCCACACTCTCCTGAGCATACGGACGCAAAGAGCCATCAACAACCAAGTCAACTTCACGACCTAGCAGTTGCTTCAAATCCTCATACATTCCTCCATGAGTAAGCAAAGTAAACGAACCATGCTCAAAATCGGGGACAAAGAGAATATCTATATCGCTCTGAGCCTTTTCTTCACCACGAGCAAAAGACCCAAAGATCCATGCCTTCAACACAGGTTTCCTAGACATATAGTCATGGATTATACGTATAATTTGATATCTATCCATATTTACCTCCTCATATTTAAATAGTAATAAGAAGATGTTTAACCCATTCATCACAAGCAGTATTATGCCAATGCCTCCACTTTCCAGTCATCGATACTTCGACGGTCTTCCGAGAAGTTGATACCCACCTTGTATTTCTTTCTGCTGTCATCGGCGAAGGCTGCGAGATAGTCCTTGCTGTCGATTTGCTCCATCGCTGCCTCAGCATCCTTTTTATATTTAAGTTCCAATACATAGATGCTGCGCTTGGTTTTCAGCACCATGTCGATTCTGCCATCAGATGTAGGCATCTCTGGAGTAACATCACATCCGAGGATTAACAATATGGTGTAGAGCACGGCTTGGTAATGGCGTTCGTTGTTGTTGACCAATGTATATGGGAACTTCTTGTAGAAAGTCTGGAGATGAGGGAGGAATGCCTCCATATTGTCCTCGGCACTCAGGATGAAGTTCTTTGCCCATGCCATGTAGATAGCATCACGGTCGCCCATGCCGTCTGGGGCATAATAGCGGAAGAGGCTGTTGGAGAAGCCCTTGCGCACCTCTTCATTAGGGAAGGCAAGCTTGTATAATTTCGCCAAACGATTGTATGACTTGATTGTGAGATAGCCGCTTTGGTATAATACCGGCACAGGGTCAACAATCTTCTCTGTTGGAGTATCGAAGCGGTCGGAGGTTGTCCAAATGTCGTCCAACTGGAGCATATCAACATTTTTCTCTTGAAGCAGTTCTATCAGGAAGGTAGGAGTACCCGTAGAGAACCAATAGCTATCAAACTCATGGGTCTCTAAGCAATTGAACATGCTGTAAGGATTATACATATCGGCACCTTTCCCACTAAAGTGGTAGCCATCGTAATTATATCTCAGCTCAGCTAAGGCCTCCTCATAGTTCATATCATTGGCCTGCGCCAATTCCTCTATGTCATCGTGGAAATTTTCCAAGAGTTCTTCCTTGCTGATGCCACAGATAGAACTGTACTTATCCCACATGCTGATATTCGTGATATTGTTCAGTTCGCTGAAGATACTCAACTGGCTAAACTTGGAGATTCCTGTTAAAAAGACAAAATGAAGATTGTCCTCTTCTGACTTCAAAGGACTGAAGAAGTTGCGCATGATGTCACGTATCTTGTCCTGCAAGTCCTTGTCTTTCATAGAGTCGTGCATCGGCGCATCATATTCATCGATGAGCACAACCACATTCCTGTCGGTCTTTTGCTTGGCGGCATTGATGATGCGAATCAATCGGACATTAAAAGCCTCGGTACTAACAGAAGTTATTTGGTATAAATCCTCGTATGTTTCAAGAATCTTATCAAGAGTTTCTATCAGGCTTTCCATATTATAATATTTCCCCTTGCTAAGATCAAGATGGATAACGGGGTGTTTCTCCCAATCTTTTTCCAAAGCTTCCAGCTTTAGTCCTTTGAATAGCTCTTTCTTTCCTTCGAAGTATGCTTGTAGGGTTGTGACAAGGAGTGACTTTCCGAATCGTCGAGGACGACTCAGAAAGCAATATTTCTTCTCATGCACCAACTCATAGATTAAGTCGGTCTTATCTACATATACATAATTTCCCTCTATGATATTCTTGAAAGTCTGTATTCCGAGAGGATATCTTCTACCTTTCATAAGCTATTCCCTTTAATTATGGTGGCAAAGTTAAGGTATTTTTCTTGATTAACCAAACATTTTGTAGTCTTTTAGCCCGATAACTCGAAAAATCACCTTAAATGTCTCTACTTTTGAATAAAAGTAACAAAAGATTACTAACGCTTCCTACCTCATATCGTCAAGAAACTACAATGTTGCAAATCGCCTTGGCCAGCAAGTTCACTATACACAAGAAAAATGTTTTTCTTTTTTTATTGCCACATCTGCCACACATGAATTTAACTCATTGATTATAAACGAATAATGCGTGGCAATAAGCGGTACTTTTATTGTCACCTAATGCCACCTAATGCCACGCTCCAGGTCAGGCAACTAGGGTTCTTGAGCCAGCTCCATGGCATCAAGGATATTCACCAAAGGCGTTGCCCAGTTTTACCCGAAGCCTTGGGCAAATGTGCCCGGCACAGCCGGGCATGTTTACTCATTACGTCGGTCATCTTTGCTCATTACGTCGGTCATTCTTGTTCATTACGTCGGTCATCCTTGCTCAAGTACGTGGGATGGCAAACCTTTGTGGTTTAACGATTTTAGGTGACCACTTTTAGTTTTATCTGTAAGACGAGTTGACTCGGTTAAAACTTATTTATAATTCACGTTGACTTTCCTGAAGTTTAGTCATATTTTTAGTAGACCACCTTAAATAGATAGTCATATCTGGAGTTTGACTTCATATTCTCCACAAAGCAAGTCCACTGGTTCACAAAAAACACGATACCTCCAGCCATACATTTTAAATATTATGCTTATCTTTGCACCAAACTTATCAGTATGGAAGAATATCTCATCATATCAAATGCCAACTTCTTGCTCAGAGTGGCTTCCGAACAGATAGCATACGTCTGTTCGGAAGGAAGCTATTGCAATCTCCGACTCACCAACGGCGATGAATACACATTCTCGTTCAACCTTGTGGCCTTTGAGAAGAAAATAGTAGAGCAACTTGCCCAAACGGTACACTTCTTCGCCCGTGTTGGCAGAAACTACATTATTAATAGTCAGCATATTTTCAGCATCAACCTCAATACTTCAGAACTAGTTTTGTACAACGAGCGGTTTAGCGAGAAATTCACCCTGCACGTCAGCAAGGAACCACTCAAACAATTAAAAGCACTTTTAGACAATTCCATAAAATCGTAAAAGGTATGAAAGGAAAAAACAATCAGGAAGAAACTTATTTCCTGGGCAAAGCACAGGAAACAAGATACACAAAATCACATTTATATAAAAAGGTATTTGGGATTGCCGCTTGCGTGATAGCAATAATAGGTATAGCCCTCATCCTTATGTTCAAACCGCAAAGCGTATCACAACCCCATGTGTTAAAGACGATAGCAGTTTTGCCGGAAGGTGGTCAGATGCCTGTCTTCAACGGCAATGGCGACATCAACGATTTCTTGAGATGGGTGATGACAAACATCCAATATCCTAAAGGATTGGAAGACAAGCCTGCACGAGTAGTCATCAACTTCACCGTGCAAAAGGATGGAACATTGGGATTGTTTAAAGTTCTCGAAGCTCCCAAAGTAAAAGCCTACGAGCAGACTGTGATTGAACTTCTCAAGAGAAGCCCTCATTGGAAGCCTGCCAGACTCTCCGATGGCGAGGAAGTCAACATGGAGTTTACCTTGCCTGTCGTTTTCACTCCCGAAGTAAGAAAGAAATAATCAGCAAAAACGATGAAACAGTTTAGATTGTTCCTTATATTATGCCTATGTATGGCAATGAATGCCAAGGCCAACGAGACTACAGCTAATCTACTTCAACAAGGAGATAGCTGTTTGAGTAGATATGATGTGTTTCATGCAACCCAATACTACCAAAAGTATCTGGAAGCAAATCCATCTCACCTGGAAGCACGCAGAAAACTGGCTTCCTGCTATCGGAAAGTAGGCAACTACACCGCCTGCATTTCTTGCCTTGACAAGATTCCATCAGATAGCATCAACCACGAAGACATGCGAATATTCTATTATGCATATCTCAATCAGAACAACAATGACAAGGTTTCTCTCTGGGGCGAGCGCATAGCCTCTTCATTTCCATACGACAGCGAGATTATTGCTTCACTTGCCTCTCATTACAATGGAGCAAACCAACCTGGCAGAGCCGAGAAAGTTGCAAAGAATTACATCTACAAATGTGATTCCACGAACTTGTATATCAACAAGGAATATGCCTATTCCCTATTCATGCAATTCAAATATGACGAAGCTATACCATTATATGAAAAGTTGATAGCGCAAGGCTTTGATAATTTTGAATCCAACTTCATCCTTGGTCTCTGTTATGAGGACCAACCGGACAATGAAAAGGCGCTGAAACATTACCAGAAAGCTGTTCAGTTCAAAAGTGACAATGCCACTTGCCTTTTCCATTTGGCGTTGGCAGAGAAAGCCCTCAACATGGATTCGCTATCTATGGCTCATTTCAATCAGTCGTTAGAAGTCTCCTTACCCAAAGGCAGAGCATTGCGTACCTATAAATGGTTAGCCGACTTACATTTTCAACACAACCGATATGCAGACGCTGCCCGTGACTTTGAGTTATGCACCTTATACGATGAGGAAGATAATCCTCTCAACCATTACAATGCCGCCCAAATGTTCATCGCTTCCAAAAACAAGCTGAAAGCGAAACAGCATCTCCAGATGTTCTTAGCAAATGCAAACAGACTAGAAGATAAAAAAGAGGCAGCGCAACTCATATCCAAAGCCAAAGAGCAGCTCAAGCAATAACCATCAAACTCACATAAATACATGAAAATAAATTTTATCTTAGGTTCAGCATTATTGCTGAGCCAGTCCCTTTGCGCTCAAAACGAAGAGGCAAAAGACACGCTTACCACCCAGATGATGATGCAAAACCTGCCAGAGGTTTTCGTCAAGGCGACACGTCCTATCGTCAAGGCAGAAAGAGGACAGTTGGTTTACAACATGCCACTGCTCATAGAGAAAATGCCGGCAGACAACGCTTATGATGCCCTTACCCGAATACCAGGAGTAAACGAACTAAACGGCAACATCAATTATGCAGGAAAGGAACTGACTCTCATCATCAACGGCAAACCAACCACGCTCAATTACGCACAACTGGCAGAGCGATTAAAAGCCATGCCCGCCTCACAATTAGCCAAAGCCGAAGTGATGCTGGCAGCGCTAGCACGCCTACATGTTCGTGGAATGGTCATCAACCTGATTACCAAAGACTATGTAGGAAAGAACCTACTTTCAGGACAAATACAAAGCATCTGGAGCCAATGCAAATACGGAGAAGGGGAAGGCAAAGGCAACCTGCTGTTCCAAAAAGGAAAATTCGGACTGGATGCCATGTATTCATTTACAGATGGAACATCATACGGTGAAACTACTACCAATGCCAATCATCCGCTTCAAGGAAAGCGAGTAGCGTATCATGACAAGACCTCACAGAAAACCCTTGGATTGACTCACAACTATCGCTTGGGACTGAGTTATGCATTTGCTGATAACCACCAGCTATCCCTGGCATATACAGGAAAATGGGACAGCAGTCATCCTCATCATGAAACGATGGGAACAGGCACATCCCAGCAACAGGGCAATGAACATACCTACCTGCACAATGTAGATGCCAGCTACAACCTGCCCTTTGGACTACAAATAGGCATATCCTATCTCAACTACCAAAATCCCAGCCAGCAATATCTGGAAGGAACGATGCTTGACGAAGAACGTATTCTATACACAAACAGCAAGCAGGTAATAGACAAATGGCTTTTCACCGCCGATCAATCCCACTCATTGAAGAAGGGTTGGGAACTGTCGTATGGTATGAAATTCCAAAACAGCAACAACAGAAGCTACCAAACCACGACCAACAAGGATGGAGCAGACATTCCAGATGCAACCAGCCAGGTGAATATCAAAGAAAGAATCTTGAGTTTCTATGGCGGCATAAGCAAACAAATAAACGAGCGAATCAGCTTGGAAGCCTCTGTCGAAGCAGAGCAATACCATTCTCCACAATGGAACAAATGGCATATTTATCCCACACTTAATGCATCGTGGAAAGCCTATCCTGGCAACATACTCAACTTATCCTTCAGTTCCAGCTCACAGTTTCCTAGCTATTGGTCAACTATGAGCAGCATTTACTATGCCTCTACCTATATGGAGATATGGGGAAATCCTCATCTCAAGCCTTACTCTACATACGAGACCAACCTGATGTGGACTATCAAAAGTCGCCATGCATTGATGGCATTTGCAGAGTTCCAACCCAACTATTCTGTGCAGTTGCCTTATCAGACTACCGACCGCCTGGCAGTCATTATGAAGGAGACCAATTTCGACTATAACCATACTATGGGCATTAGAGCATCGACGACTTTCGGTATAGGCAATTGGATGAACGGAAGTGTTTCGGCAACAGGAATCTACAGACATGACAAGAGTAACGATTTCTTTGACTTGCCCTTCAATCGCAAACATATCTCTGCCATTCTTGCCGGAAATCTATCCGCCCAGCTTAGCCGAAGCCATCACATCCATTTCATACTTAACCCATTCTATCAGTCAAAAGCCATTCAAGGACTCTATGACATCAAATCAGTCTTTCTCTTGATTGCTATGTTGAGATGGGCTCCCGATAATGATAAATGGAGCATTGTGGTTAAAGGCAGCAACATCTTCAACGAGGGATTCTCTACAAAATCAGTACAAGGCAATCAAGACTACCACATGAACATCAAGCAAGATTGGGCATCTGCCTCCATCTCCATCATCTATAAGATAGGCAAGTACAAGGAAAAGAGAACCAAGGACGTAGATACTTCCAGAATGGGAGTAAACTAGCGAATTTCTTAAAATATCGTCAGTAAACAGGCGTACTTTCTTAAAAAATCGTCTATAGACACGCTATTTTCAGATAAAAGTAGTATCTTTGCACCATAATTGCATTTTAACTATAAGACGACAATGAAAATAACAATTATCGGAGCAGGTGCCATGGGCGGTGCTATGGCTGAAGGACTCTTGCAGAGCGAGAAGTTCACTCCATCAGATATTACGGTATCAGACCATAACCAACCAGTATTGGATCACTTCGCAAGCGAAGGAGCCAGCGTAACTCTCGACAACCAGTTGGCTTGCCACGGCGCAGACATCGTATGCGTGGTAGTAAAGCCATGGTGCGTGGAGAAGACATTGAAAGGAATCAAGGAGGCACTCAACTACAAGAATCAGAAACTCGTAGTCGTTGCTGCCGGTGTACCATCAGCCAACATCAAGGAGTGGTTAGACAAGGATGGTATCACCCCAACCTTCTTCCTCGTGATGCCAAACATCGCCATCGCCTACAAGCAGTCGATGACCTTCATCACTCCTGTAGATGCATCTGCCACAGAAATCCAGCAGATTACAGAAATCTTCGATGAATTGGGCGAAAGCCTCATCATGGAAGAACGCCTCTTCCCTGCTGCCACCGCCATGTCGTGTGCCATCGCTTACGCCATGCGCTATGTAAGAGCCAATGTGGAAGGCGGCGTAGAGATGGGCTTCAAGGCAAAGGATGCCCAGAAGATTGTCTTGCAGACCATCAAGGGAGCCGTAGAGCTGCTTCAGGAAACAGGCGAACACCCTGAGGCTGCCATTGATAAGGTTACTACTCCAGGCGGCTGCACCATCAAGGGCCTCAACACCATGGAACAGGGCGGCTTTACTAGCGCTGTCATCAATGGTTTGCTGGCAGGAAAAAAATAAAATCTATCTGTAGATGATAGAAGACATATAGCAAACAACCCATAAAAAAAAGCAAATGCAACAGGAGTTTTATGCTCTTGCTGCATTTTTTATGTTTTATAAGATAGCAAACTACATTTATTGCACATAATCCTTGGATAAATGGAAAAATAAATGTATCTTTGCCAAAGAATAAAAGAACAGAAAGACTATGGCAGAGATGATCACAAGGAAATTGCCAGCAGGCATACAATTCTTTAGCATTATCCGCAAGGATGGCTACTTATATGTTGACAAGACCGACTTGGTATGGCAACTTACTCACTCAGGTGATTTATACAATTATCTGAGCCGTCCTCGTCGTTTCGGTAAATCTCTGCTTATAGATACCTTGCAATGCTACTTCGAAGGCAAGAAAGAACTCTTTGATGGGCTGAAGATTATGGAACTGGAAGAAGAATGGACTGAGTATCCCGTCATCAGACTTGACATGAGCGGTGCAGGTGCTACTGCTGCCGAAATCAAAGACTATCTCAATCTTGAGTTTTCGAAATATGAAGCTTTATACAGCATCAAGCCTAAAGAGACATTTCGCGAATCCGTACGTTTCCAAGTTATCCTTGACACAGCCTATCAAAAGACAGGTAAGCAAGTAGTGGTACTGATTGACGAATACGATTCCCCTTTGCAGCATTCATGGAAGACACCAGAGCATGAAGGTTGCACTGAAGTTTATCGTTCTGTATTCTCCGTACTCAAACTCAAAGGAAATGTACTTCGCTTTGTCTTCATCACAGGCATCACGAAGTTTACCCAGATATCCCTATTCTCTGTACTTAACCATCTGACAAACATCAGCTTTCTCCCACAATTTGCCCCTCTTTGTGGCATCACCGAGGAAGAAATGACAGTCAACTTCGCCCCAGAGTTGGAAGCCTTGGCAGATAAGATGGAATGCAGCATTGAAGAAGCACACGACAAGTTGAAGACCTATTATGACGGTTATCATTTCAGCGATGAGAACATGACCGACATCTACAATCCGTTCAGCTTGCTCAACGCCCTCTCCCAATTGCGTCTGCGCAACTATTGGATTTCATCCGGCGCCACTTCCATGCTGAATAAATTCGTAAACAACATGGAGTTACGCCTTCATGACTTCGAAGATTGCTACATCGACAAAGACACACTGGAGACATCAGATGTCATAGAAGGCGGTTCCGAACTATTTCTCTATCAGACAGGTTATCTCACCATCAAGGGTTTTGATGAAGATGGATATTCTTTAGGCTTTCCGAATGAGGAAGTAAGAAAGGCTCTCTATAAAGCCGTATTGCCTGCACTGACCCAGAAGGACATCACGGATATTGTCTCCATACAAAGTAGGTTGATGCACAGTATGAATAATGGCAATTTGGAAGAAGCCAAGCAGTGTATGAAATCTCTCATCTCAAATGTCCCATACAGCAATAAGAAATTGGTAAGTATGGACATGGAGGAGCGTTATCGCCTTATCATCAGCACCATACTGAATGCCATAGGCTGCCAAGTAGAAGTAGAACACATGCTATCAACTGGCAGGATAGACATCGTAGCCTCCACCTCTCGTTTCATCTATGTGATGGAACTAAAGTTAGCAAACAACGGAGGGATAAATGCTGCCGAAAAACAAATGATTGACAACGGCTATCTCAAGCCATTCTTGGCAGATGACCGAAAAGTTATAGGGGTAGCTGTAGAATTAGATGACATGGGCAAAGGACTCATTGATTGGAAAGAAGTTAAATAACAATATGTTTAATCAAAAACAAATGAAATTATGAGACGATTATTATTAACATTTGCCGTACTAAGCACATTTGCTCTTACGGCTAACGCACAGGACGTAAGAAAATTCACCTATGATGTAGGCGGCTATTGGGTAAAGCTGGACACCAAGAACATGCGCTTTCTCATGGATGGCTGCGGCGAAGAAGAGTGGGACAAAGTCCTTAACTACAAGAAAGTAGGCAACAAGGAGAGTTTCTCTACCAAGAGCGGAACTGGTGGAACTATACGCCATGAGTTTGTAAAGAAAAGCGAGAACAAATATACCTATACAATCACATACCCTGGTTCTAAGCCGCAAACGGAGAACGTTACTGTCGGCTCAGATGCCCCTTCAGCTAAGGAGGCAGCCAAGAACCCTGTGAAAGCTGCCAGCGATGGCGTAAAGGGATTGTTCAATAAAGGCAAGGGGCTGTTCAAAAAGAAAGACAAGAAATAACCATATATAAAAAATGCTGCAAGAATCTGAGTTCTTGCAGCATTTTTCACATATAACACGAAAATTATCTTGGTCCCAAGAATCGATCACCGTTCAAGTGAATCATGTGGTCGGGCATATCTGCCATCCACACTTCCGTATCCCAAGCAAGAGACTCCGAGAACTTTTTGAATGTTTTAAAATCTAGAAAAGCCGTAACAAAGATTTTACCGCTCTTCACATTCTTTGTCAACTCTTGAAGTTCAACTATTCTCTTGTTATCCATCGGACCTACGGAAGTAACAGACTCTATAAAATAAAGCCAATCTTTATCTTCCCGATAGAGAACCACATCTGGCATTTTATCATGCAATGTTATCTCAAAACCCAACTCGCAGAGTCTTTGCTCATTCTTTACAAGGTCTTTCTCTGTTGTATCACCCACATAAAGACATTCGGCACCAGGTGCAAACCGAGCACCAAACTCTTCTATGATTGCCTTTTGCAATTCATTATGCTTTCCTGTTGAGAAAGACATCTTCAGGCATTGTTCCTGGGTCCAACGATTCAAACTATATGCTAAAGAAAAACAAGTTTGGTATATGGAAGATGAAGTCTGCGCATTCTAATAGTTTTATGCTCTTATACATAAATATCACTTTAATCTATTAATTTATCAGCAGATTGTTTGGATATATCAACAAAAAGTCGTAATTTTGCCCCAAAATGCGAAGGTTTGCAATATACCTTCGCCAGGAACAACTAAAAAGAATAGCACTATGGATGAAGCAATCAAACAAATCGGTGAAAGGCTGAAAGGTCTCCGCGAGGTTCTCAATATTCCTGCCGAGGAAATTGCAGAACTGTGCGAAATCAGTCTTGATCATTACCTCAAGATAGAATCCGGTGAGGCGGATCCTTCTGTTTATCGCCTGTCAAAAATCTCTAAGCGATACGGCATCGACCTTGACGTATTGCTCTTCGGAGAGGAACCTCGCATGAAGGGATACTACGTTACCCGCAAGGGACAGGGACCGGAGATAGACCGCAACAACCAGTATAAATACCAGAGCCTTGCCGTAGGATTCAAGGATAGAAAGGTGAATCCGTTCATGGTACAGGTGGATCCGTTGCCAGGCGACAAGAAGCCGAACAAGAACGGACACGACGGGCAGGAATATGATTATGTGATTGAGGGACAGCTCGAAGTAACCATCGAAGAGAAGGTGATGGTGCTGAATCCGGGCGACAGCATCTATTTCGACAGTAGAAAGTCGCATTGTTTCCGCTCACTCAACAATGAGCCTGCCAAGTTCCTTTGTATAATTATCTAGAAGAGTAACTATGATCGAGAGATTTCTAAAACAGACAAAATTTACTTCAGAGCAAGACTTCAAGGAGCATCTGGAGTTTATCATACCAGAAGATTTCAACTTTGCCTACGACGTGATGGACGAATGGGCAAAGATCAAACCAGACCACGTGGCGCTGCTTTGGGCAAGTGAACGTGGCGAAGAAATCCGTTTTACATACAAGGACCTGAAGGAGCAGAGCGACAAGGCTGCTGCTTACTTCCAGAGTCTCGGCATCGGTCACGATGATAAGGTGATGCTGATTCTGAAGCGTCACTATCAGTGGTGGCTTGCCATGCTCGGTCTCCACAAGTTGGGTGCCGTAGCCATCCCTGCCACCCACATGCTTACCAAGCACGACATCGTTTACCGCAACAATGCAGCAAGCGTGAAGGCTATCATCTGCTGCGGCGATGATTACGTGGTAGAGCAGGTTAATCAGGCAATGCCAGAGAGTCCGACTGTCAAGACATTGATTAGTATCGGTCCGGATATCCCTGAAGGTTTCCACGACTGGATGAAGGAATGGAACGAATGTGCTCCTTTCGTTCGTCCGGAGCATGTAAACTCTAACGAAGATACCCTGCTGATGTACTTTACATCGGGAACCACAGGCGAGCCAAAGATGGTGGCACACGATCACCTCTATGCGCTCGGTCATCTGACCACGGGTGTATATTGGCACAATCTCCATGAGAACTCCATCCATCTTACCGTAGCCGATACCGGTTGGGGCAAGGCTGTATGGGGCAAGCTCTACGGACAATGGTTTGCCGGAGCCACCGTCTTCGTCTTCGATCACGAGAAGTTTACGGCGGATAAGATCATGCGCCAGATTGAGAAGTATCATGTCACCTCTTTCTGTGCCCCTCCTACTATCTACCGCTTCATGATTCAGGAGGATTTCTCTAAGTATGACCTCAGCAGTCTTGAATACTGCACCACTGCGGGTGAGGCTATGAACCCATCCGTGGCAGAAACCTTCCAGAAGCTTACTGGTGTTCAGATTTACGAGGGCTTCGGACAGACAGAGACCACGATGACACTCGGAACCTTCCCTTGGATCAAACCAAAGCCAGGAAGCATGGGCAAGCCTAACCCACAATATGATGTTCACATTCTCCGTCCAGACATGACGGAATGCGAGGATGGTGAAAAAGGTGAGATTTGCATCCGCATCGGCGATGACAAGCCTATCGGCCTCTTCAA
Source organism: Prevotella sp. LCP21S3_D2 (assembly GCF_052118345.1). Classification (NCBI taxonomy): domain Bacteria; kingdom Pseudomonadati; phylum Bacteroidota; class Bacteroidia; order Bacteroidales; family Prevotellaceae; genus Prevotella; species Prevotella sp. LCP21S3_D2. The sequence goes on from NZ_JBQKHJ010000011.1 coordinate 54,597, forward strand.
ATATTACTATCGTGATGAAAAGCAGACCAAATCGGTTTGGCATGATGGTTTCTATCACACGGGCGATATGGCCTGGCGTGATGAGGAAGGCTACTTCTGGTTTGAGGGCAGAATCGACGACGTGATCAAGAGCTCGGGTTACCGCATAGGTCCTTTCGAGGTAGAGAATGCCCTGATGACTCACCCTGCCGTAGTAGAGTGCGCCATCACCGGTGTTCCTGACCCAATCCGCGGTATGGTAGTCAAGGCAACCGTCGTACTGAAGGATGAATACAAGAGTATGGCGGGCCCTGACCTCATCAAGAAGCTGCAGGATCATGTGAAGCATGAGACTGCCCCTTATAAATATCCTCGCATAATCGAATTCGTAGATGAATTGCCAAAGACCATCTCCGGCAAGATTCGAAGAGTAGAGATTCGGGAAAAAGACGGGGTTAAGTGAAAAACGAAGCAAGATGAAGAAATTAAATAAGATGATATTTACACTCACACTATTGCTCTTAATTGGCAATAGTGTGAAAGCACAGAAATTGGCAAATGCCCCAAAAGTGATACTCGGAGTTAGAGGAGGTATCACTTTTGCCCCAACAGATTGGGATGGTTCCAACATTGAAGTTTTCCCTACCGCAGGCTTAGCTGCTAGTTTCAGTATAGCAAAACTTCCATTCTATATCGAGACTGGATTATATTACACCAACAGATATTATTCTGATTGGGATAATCACTCTATTTTATCCCCAGCCCTATTATCCTATCACATACATCTTAAAAAGAATATGTCAATCCAACCTTTTATGGGTCCTTTCCTTGCATACGGATTTGATGAAGATGAAATTGATTTTGGATGCCGAATGGGAGTAGGCTTTAATAAAAAACATCTTTACATCAACTGTGGTTACGACATAAGTGGAAACTATGGTGTAGATGAAGATGCCTTTTTCGTTAGTATCGGTTATAATTTTTAAAATGCAAGCATGAGAAGAATAGTAGTAAAGGTGGGCAGCAACGTGCTGACCCGAGAGGATGGACATTTGAACGTAACTAGAATGTCGGCTTTGGTTGACCAACTGGCTTGGTTGAGAAGGCACGACTACGAGGTGATACTCGTATCTTCTGGTGCCGTGATGGCAGGCAGGGGCGAATTGCAGGTAGACCACCAGCTGGACAGTGTAGAGCAGCGACAGCTGTTCTCTTCCGTAGGTCAAGGCAAGCTGATTAGATTGTATTATGACCTGTTCAGAGAATACAACATCAAGGTGGGACAGGTATTGACCATGAAGGAGAACTTCCTTGCCAAGGAACAGTATCAGAACCAAAAGGCTTGTATGGAACTGATGTTGGAGAATGGCGTACTCCCTATCGTCAACGAGAATGATACCGTATGCCTCACCGAGCTAATGTTTACGGATAACGATGAATTATCTGGCTTGATTGCAAGAATGCTGAATGCCGATGCCCTCGTTTTGCTCTCCAATGTAGATGGCATTTACAATGGCGACCCATCTCTCCCAACCTCTCGCATCATCCCTTCGGTATATTACGACCGAGATGTGAGCGAATATGTGAGCGATGAGAAGAGTAGCCACGGCAGAGGCGGCATGATTTCCAAATTGAAGACCGCCCAGGATGTAGCGAATGCCGGCATCAAGGTGATCATTGCCAATGGTAATACCCCAAACATCCTCATCGACCTCAAAGAGCATCCGATGGAGACCCTACATACAGAGTTTGCTCCAAGACCGATGGAAAAATAATAGAATCACAAGCAATGGCAAAGAAAAAAGAAATACGTAACAGCACTGCAGAGTTTCTTACCTTCGTGGCAGAGGGTAAGGAACAAGGCGTACAGGTATTGTATAAAGACGAGACGGTGTGGGCTACACAGAAGGCAATGGCGACATTGTTTGACTGCTCAACCGATAACATCAGCTTGCACTTAAAGAACATTTTCAAGTCTGGTGAACTGCAGGAAGATTCAGTTACCGAGAAAAACTCGGCAACTGCCTCAGATGGCAAGACGTATCAAACCAAATTCTACAACCTCGATGCTATTATCAGTGTAGGATATCGTGTAAACTCCATCCGTGCCACCCAGTTCCGCCAATGGTGTACTTATGTCATCCGCCAATTCTCACTGCGTGGCTACATCATAGACAAGAAGAGAATGGAGAACGGATCGTTTATCGGGGAGGATTACTTCGAGCACCTGCTCTCCGAGATTCGCGAGATCAGAATGAGCGAGAGGCGGTTCTACCAGAAATTGACGGACATCTATGCCACAAGTATCGACTACAATAAGGATGCACCAACGACCCGCCTATTTTATAAGAAAATGCAAAACAAGATGCATTTTGCCGTACATGGTCATACTGCGGCAGAACTTATCGTTGACCGTGCCGATGCTGACAAGGAACACATGGGGTTGACTACATGGGAGAAAGCTCCCAACGGAAAAATAGTAAAAGCAGATGTGAGCATAGCTAAGAACTATCTCAAGGAATCGGAGCTTGATGATATGGGAAAACTTGTCAACACCATTTTGGATTTTGCCCAACGCATGGCAGACCGTCACATTCCCATGACAATGGAGGATTGGGCGAAACGTATAGATATCGTTTTAGAAGCTGGTGGAGATGCCGTCTTGAAAGACGCTGGGGAGGTGACGGCAGAGTATGCAAAGGAATATGCCGAGACTGAGTTTGAAAAATACCGCATCATCCAAGACCGCCTTTTCCGCTCCGACTTCGACAAGTTTGACGGCAACGAAGACTTGCCATCTTTGGATTTCAAGGAGTAAGTATTTCTTTGAAAGCATTACATAAATATATTTAGACGCATGAACCATTCGAGGTGAAGATTATTGAATAAAAATAAAAGGCATCAGAAAATATGGACAAAAAAGAATTGAAAGAAAGAGAAGTGAAGGTAACAGAACTTGCTGTGAACTTCTGCAACGAGAAGTTGGACGAGGAATGTGCCACACTATGCACCCAGCTGATACAGAAACTTGGAAGGAAACGCACCAATCCTCTCCAGTCTGGAAGATTAGAGATTTGGGCAGCAGCAGCTGTTTACACCATATGCAGCATCAACTTCATATTCAGCAAGGACTCCCGACTAAGCTTGACATCGAATGACATCTGTGAATATTTTGGCACAAGCAACTCTACCACGGCGCAAAAGTCGAGGACGATAAAAGACTTGCTGAAGATAAGTCAAGTATTCGATCCCAACTTTTCATTGAAAGAGATTGCCACAAACAATCCTTTCAATCGTCTTCGAATGTCAAATGGATTTTTCTTCTTCGACTAATGTCAAAAGACAAGGCTACATTACGGGCATTCCTTGCCAATAACAATGCACCATGCCCAAAAAGTGGGACAACGTTCCACCTTTTTGGCATGGTGTATTGTTTACCTCAGTTCGGGATAAGAAATAGTGCCTAAAAAAGTTGGTAATCTCCGATATTTTTTGTATCTTTGTAGTTGAAATCCAATTAGTTACAAACATAAAAAGATATCATTATGGAGATTACCAAGGACAAAGTTACAGAATTATTTTGTATTATTGATGAATTTTACAAAGTTTTTGATGCTGAAAATGCAGGAAAATTGCTTTTGAGTGAAGATGGAGTAAAGCGCAGACGACGTAAAGCCTCTTTATCTGATAGTGAAATCATGACGATTTTGCTGTATTTCCATTTCGGCTCGTTCCGAAACTTCAAGCATTATTACCTATTCTTTATTAGAGGAACATTGAAGTCATATTTTCCAAATGCAGTGTCTTATAACCGTTTTGTAGAACTTGAAAGTCGCGTATTCTTCCCTCTCATGTTCTTCCTGAATCTCCGTGCTTTTGGCAGATGTAATGATAGAGGTGAGATAATTGCTTTTGTTCTCACTGGTGCAAACGTTAGCGACAAAGATCCAGCGGTATTCGATGTATTGGCTAAACGTCTGTATGGCAAGCTGTTTGCAGATAAAGGCTATATCTCGCAAAAACTCTTCGATTTGCTTTTTGAGGAAGGCATCCAGTTGGTTACAGGACTGAGATTGAACATGAAGAACAAACTAATGCCGTTCTATGACAAGATGATGCTACGCAAAAGATACATCATTGAAACGATTAATGACCTGTTGAAAAATACGGCTCAGATAGTACATTCACGTCACAGGTCTGTTTCGAATTTCATCATAAATATTATTTCTGCATTAGGGGCATACTGTTTCTTTGACAACAAGCCCAAGGCACTTACTGGATACGTTATCGAAGATACGAAACAGCTGAGTCTTTTCTAACATTGCATATTTTACATGAGGATTTTGTCTCAGCAACCATCCAAGATATATAGATGGTTGCCAAGCCTCTGTGTCCCTTATATAAAAACATTATAAAGCCTTTAGATAGAGCTCGTTATCCCGAACTGAGGTAAAAGTACATACTTTCGTTGGAAAATCCCTCCAAAAACAACACTTTTTTGGAATTGATTCCATAAAAAACAGTACTTTTAAGGAATTGATTCCATAAAAATCCAAACTTTTTTGGAATACTAGAATGTATCACCATTTCCCCAGCCATGCGATAAGGGCAGGTGACATACCGAGGTGCTTAACAAAACAAATAAAATCAAGACTGGTTTATGCATAAGATTAAACCAGTCTTGATTAACTTCTTTATTATAGGATGCTTACAGAGAAACTTTATTCTAATACCAACACATGGCTCGTTCCATCTGTCTGGCTGAATACATTCAAACCGACTTTCATGAGATAGTCACCGCTATACTGCTTGCCATTGCACTCCAAATCAGATTCCTTGCCAGGCATCAGATTAGTCTCCTTTACGGTATAAACCTTATCGGCATCCAATCCCTGCATCTTCACATTCATCACAGGCTCCTTGTAGCGTGGATGCAAGTCGTAAGCAAAGAGAACGGCACGCTGCTTGTCCTTACTTACATAGTTAATGGCACAGTGGTTGCCTTCGTATGGAGAAACCAGGCGATACTGGTCGCCCTCGAGAATCATAGGCTTCATGCTATCGTAGTTCTTAACAGCATTCTGCACAAACTTGTAGTCATCAGCAGTAAGCGACTTGAGGTCGATATCAAAGCCCAACTTACATGAACTGCAAACATCGGTGCGGAACTTCACACTGGTATTCTTGTTCCAGTTAGTTACATGCGAACCCATGGTCTTGGCTGGGAAGAACTTCGACAGGCTCCACTGGATGTAGAGGCGCTCGTATGGATCAGTATCGTCTGAACACCAGAACTCAGTGAAATACTTAAGCATCTCGTAATCCATTCTGCCGCCACCACCAGAGCAAAGCATCATCGGCAACTTAGGATACTTCTTATGAATACGGGTAAGCACCTTGTAGATACCACGGACATGATCGATATAGAAATTACCCTGATTCTCCTTATGATATGGAGAATAGATATTGGTAATCACACTGTTGCAGTCCCACTTGAAGTAAGCCACATCCGGATTCTCCGTCATGATACGATCCACGATGCTGAACACATAATCCTGTACCTTAGGATTACTGATATCAAGCACCAGCTGGTTTCGGTAATAATAAGTATCACGCTTTGGCTGCATGATGACCCAGTCGGGATGCTTCTCAAAGAGTTCGCTCTTAGGATTCACCATCTCAGGCTCAATCCAAATACCAAACTTTACACCAGCCTTCTTGGCATCTCTTACCAATCCAGGTATTCCATCAGGCAGCTTGCTCTTGGTAGCCTCCCAGTCGCCGAGACCTGCATGGTCGTCCTTGCGAGGATACTTGTTGGCAAACCAACCATCATCAAGCAAGAACATATCTACACCCAGGTCCTTGGCATCCTTCATCAACTCAGCAAGACTCTGCTGGTTGAAGTCGAAGCCGGTATTCTCCCAGTTGTTCAAGAGCGTAAGGCGATCTTCCTTACCCATGTTTACCTGATACTGACGAGCCCAATTGTGCAAATTACGGGAAGCCTCACCGATACCATTATCACTCATGGCAAAGATAAACTCAGGGGTAGTGAACGTCTCACCAGCCTTCAGCTTATAATTAGAGGCGTATGGATTGATGGCAGGAATAACACGAAGGGCTCCCACGTTATCTACCTCAAAGGTAAAGCGGAAGTTGCCAGGCCATCCGATGGTTCCAAGCATCACCTTACCCTCATCCTCCTTGGCTGGCTCATCGAATCCCAGTTCAAAGAACGGCTCCTCATGCATGGCTGCACGGGTCCCCAACTTGGTATCAACAATCTTCTTACCAGCAGTCAACTGGCAAGTCTCAGGCTGTCCTTCCTTAGCCCAGTCGCTATGATAACTGGTAACGAAATACTTGTTTGCCTTGAAATAAAGCATTGTAGAGCTATATCTCCAAAGCGTAACCGGAGCTTTCTCCTTATGAGAAATTTCGCTCCATGCCTTGATGACGTTCTCCTTAGGGTAAGCTGCATAGTGGAGTTTCACGGTCAGCGGATACACCTTGTCCTTAAGGGTGATGATGGTCTCAACACCTCCACTGATAGCCTTTTCTTCAGAAGACTGATAATACAAATAGGTGGTCATGTTACCATCTGCATGGGTCACTGCCACTGCCGGCTCGAAGAAATCTTCAGCACCAGAGGCTGCATAAACCTCATGACCTCGCTGGCAGACGGAACCATCAGAAGCCGCATATACATCCCACTTCAGATGATTGTAATCTGAAGGATTCTTCAACTTGTCACCCAGATACACTTGGTAGAGGCGACCCTTAGGAGAAACCTGCATCACGAGGTCGGTCTTGTCGGTTGACACTCTGATGGTCTTTTGAGCAGATGCCATGATAGATGTCATGCACATCGCTGCGATAATCATAAATACCTTTTTCATCGTTCTTTGGTTTTTACGTGATTGTTTTGTTATAATTAAACGCTATAATTCTTTCGTTATTATCTTAGAATTTGATTCCTGCAGAGAATTCCACCGTGAACGGACGGAGATAGCTACCACTCATGTACTTGCCTTCATATTTTCCGGCTTCCTGCTTGGTAATCAGCTCAGAGCCACTAATGGTACCCTTGGCACCCTTCTCGTTGAAGATATTGATGACACTCACGCCAAGGCTCAGCTTCTTGTTCACATTCCAGTTGATTCCGCCGAAAGTCTCCCAGTGACCATTGAAATAGAGAGCCTCCTGAAGGTTGGCATAGGTCTTGCCGAAGTAACGGAAGCTCAACCAGGCATTCAGATTCTTGGTAATGTCGTATTTAGGGTCCAACTCGATAAGAACCTGAGGAATCTCCTTGACGATCATGTTATTGGCATTCACACCCATAGACTGACCATCACTGAACGTTACGCTCGCATTATAGTTCTTATACACCGGCTTCTGATAAGTGAAGAGTGCATGCATGTGGAAGTTCTTGAACGGATTGATTTCTGCCGAGGTTGTCCAACCCAAAGTCTGGATATTATAGATGAGCAACACGGTCTTGCCCTCTGTTGTGCCAGGCTTGGTAAGATTCTGCTGGTCGATATTGTTCGACTTTGATATGTAGGTCACCATTGAAGAAAGGTCAATCCAATCATTCTTGTAGAAAATACCACCACGAATCAGTGGGATGGTTACTCGCTTATACTGCTCCTCGGTAGGTCCTGTTCCTGCATACTCGCTGATGCGTGGGAAACGGGTGGCGATGGTAGCATCAGCTGTCAAACCAAACTGGCGGGTAAGGTTATACGTCAACTGCAAGGTGGCTGCATAATTCAATTTATCCTTGGTTACGTTCTTTGCTTCAATGCTGTGCTCGGTAGCAACAACAGAACCATCAGCAGCAGTGGCGTATGTATTATAGTTACCCATGTGGAATCCAGAGAAACGTGGAGTAGAAATCTGCTCGGCAGACATGCGGTAGTACTCCAATCTACCACCATAGAACACCTTAAACTTAGGAGTTACCTTCCATTCGTCGGTAAAGTAGAGTGCCAACTTGTTCTCTGAACCCTTGGTGTATTCAGGACTCAACTCATTATAGCCGAAAGTCTCAGAACGATGAGCTGTCTGCGTAGGATCAAGCGGATTGACATACATCTGGCTCAATGTGCGTGGATAAGCTTCTACGGTGCCTGCCCACTGAAACGAAGAGGAATAGTAATTGAGATGGTAATACCACTCGTTCAAACCAATCATTAACTTATGGTTGTTCAACTTCTTGGTGATTTCGGTAGTCAAAAGCGCATTGCTCACCTTACCAACATGCAACCAGGTGCGACGACCTTCTATGTAACCACTGTAGGCAGACCCATCATAAAGCTGATAGCCATCAGCCTCGCTCACCTGAGAAATGGTACTTCCTCCGTAATCCACAAAATTGGCACGTGGAGCATTCATATACTTGGCGTTGAATTTCCACAACCATCCATTATCAAACTGATACTGGCTGATGAGGGCAATCTCGTTGGCATGATTCTCACTGCCATCGCTCATATTCCATGTCTCCATCTTTCCTGACTTTGTATTCAAGTATTGGAAAGAACCTTGACGCTGCACGTATGAGTCCATACCAGGGTCAAAGCCTTCAATCTTCTTGATACTGCCGTCGCCTGAATAGATAAATGGGGCGGCATTGGCAAAATTGCCAGGGTTCTTGCTGTTGGAATACTTATATAATAAGGAGACACGTCCCTTTCCATCATTCAAGATGCGAGTGATACCGAAATGATAAAGTTGGGTACGGTCGGCATAATCAGTAAAGCGAAGCTTGAAACTACCTGGATCGAAATTCTGATACATACTGGCAGTATAAAGCCAATTGTCACCGATTCCACCAGACAGGTTGAGATCTACATTCTGCATACCAAAATGGTTTGCCTTATAGTTGAGCTTGCCCTTGAACTCTTTCTGTCCCAACTCGCTGAAAGAAGAAACTGCGTACGCAATATTACCAGTAGCAATAGCAGACTCAGATGGAGTCATCAAGTCGGTACCTTTCAGTGAGGCATCGCTACGCCAATGGGCAGACAGTCTATGTACGGAAGAAGAGTAAACGGCAGGAAGACCGTTCTCATATACGGTTACATCCTCGCTTGGCAATCCTATCTGGATTTCACGAGGCTTGTTGGCATCAGATGCGTTGAGCATCACATTACGCTCTTCCTTTTTCTCCTTGTTTTCAGATTCGTCGGAAGGAAGTGCATACACTTGGCTTGCAGCAGACATTGCTACCAAAGCCATAGAAAATGTACGGATTCTTAAGTTCATAATCTTACAGTTGTTTATTCTTATTTTGACATGATTTCACTTGCCACCGAATGCGATTCGATTGCGGTTGCAAAGTTAAGGAGATTTTTCAGACATTGGCATCGTGTGTAGGTTACGAGTAGATAAATACCAGGGTTTTCAAGTTCATAACCTATTAATAATCAAGCTATCTAAGATATTAATACTTTTTAATAGAGTAGATGATGAAAAGAGGAACAAAAGTAGTATCTTTGCAGAAAAATACAACTTTAAGGCTTTCTTATAGCCTATCTGATAGTAACAATAACAATTAAAAGGATAGTTATGAAAGTAGTATTGTGGTTCTTAATGATGTTTATGCCATTAATGGCAAATGCTTCATCCGTAAACGAGGAACAGCTGTTCCATCGTTTAGACAGTTACATCGCTCAGCGAAGCAAGTTTACCCAAAGAAAAGAAGCGAAACTGCTAAGACTCAAAAAGCAACTATACATGACTTCAGACAAGCGCAGCCAGCTTAGTCTCTATAACCAAATCTACAGGGAGTATTATACCTACCGTTACGACTCTGCCATGACATACGCCAAGAAAGGCTACCAGCTGGCTGTACAACTTCAGGATGATTATTTCGTCAACCTGAATAAAATCAATCGTGCGGCAGTGCTATCGACGGGTGGTTTCTACAGCCAGGCAGAAGACTTAATGCTCACAATGGATGTGGAGAAAATGTCACCTAAGTTATTGCAATACTATTATTATACCTTGACTTGGGTATATAGCTATTGGGAAACATTCTGCAACAAGTCGGAGTTTCAAGAAGGATTGGCAGCCAAGAAACGTTTTTATTTAGGCAAGACTCTTGAACATATCGGCAACAAGGAATCCGCTCTTTATTACTATCTTTCAGGAGAGTTTGAATATCTAAAGCAGCGTACAAGCAAAAAGATGCTTCAGTTCTACATGAAGGCACTTTCAGCCAGTCCCCTGAACAGCCGTGTGCATGCCTCATCGGCTTATTGCATTGCCCGCTATTATTATGATACTGACCAAAAGAATTTATATGAAAAGTATATTGTAGAAGCAGCTATCTCAGACCAGATATGTCCCCTGAAGGAGAACCTTGCCCTTCAGGAGTTTTCCACCTATCTATATAATAAGGATGCCTCCTATGCAAAGAGGGTTGCCAAATACATCTATTGCTCCATGGAGGATGCCCAATTCTACAACAACCGTCTCCGCATGGTTGAGATTTCACGCATACTTCCCCTTATCACAGAAACGAACCATCAGGCAGAAGTACGCAAGAACCGCATCGTAACAGCATCCCTCGTCATCGTGAGTATCCTGTCGCTAGGATTCCTTGCCATGGCTTTCTTTGCGTTCAAGATGAACAAGCGTCTAGCCAAGAGCCGTAGGGAGATAAAAAGCCAGAATACACTCTTGGACGAACTGAACCAGAAGCTGCTCAACACCAATAAGCGAAGAGAGACCTATATGCATTTATTTATGGACATCAGTGCCGTATATATCAAGAAACTGGATGATTATCGCAAATTGGTAAGCCGCAAAATCAAGGCAAAACAAACTGCCGATCTTCTGACTGCCATCAACAGCTACAAGCTGGCAGAAGAAGAGGCTGCCAACTTCTATATTCGCTTCGACAAGGCATTCATTGACTTGTATCCGAATTTTGTGGAAGAGTTCAACCAACTGCTGTTGCCTGAAAAGCAGATTGTACTCCCTGCCCCTAACAGTCTCACCAAGGAACTGCGTATCTATGCACTGATGAGACTGGGAATTACGGATGGTCAGGAACTGGCCACCCTTCTGTTCTATTCTACGCAAACCATCTATAATTACAAGGCAGCCATCAGAAAGCGAGCCAAAGACCTCACCACTTTTGATGCAGCCATCAACCAACTATGCAATGTGATAGGCTAATCAGAGCAAATGCTTGGCAAGACCCCAAGCGTATTAATTTGCAAACTGCACGCAGACAGGTTTTCCAACCTTTATATCCTGCTTCGTATCAACCATCATTCCAGTTTTCTTATTGAGCTTGAAAACTTGAATCACATGACTGTCACGGCACGCCACAAGCATAAACTGTCCGTTAGGCGTGATGGCGAAGTTGCGAGGATGGGCAGCAGTAGGTTGTAAGCCTATCTTTGTGAGCTGACCCGATTTCTTATCTACGGCAAATATCGAGATGCCCTCATCGGTTAACCGATGGGATGCATAGAGGAAGCGGCCGTCAGGAGACTGATGAATATCGGCACTTCCAAGCGTACGGGTCTTCGAAGCCTGTATGCGCTGCAACTCCTGCAATGTACCCTTGTTATATCCCAATACGGTTACCGTGCCATCCAGTTCGCCTATCAGGTAAGCCACATTGCCTTTTGAGTTGAATACAAGATGGCGTGGTCCCGTTCCTTTAGGAGCCTGATAGGCAAGAACAGGATTAGATAAAAATTCCTTGCCATCATTTACCTGGAAGCGCCAGATACAGTCGTTCCCCAAATCATTGGCAAGCATATACTGATGATCAGGAGTCATCTGGCAGCAATGGATATGCGATACCACACCACTCCCCTCCCGATGCATATCGAAATATTGCGATTCTGGCGCCACACTTCCATCTTCCTTGATTGGGAATACGGAAATATCACCCCCATTATAATTGGATGTCACCACATATCCACCATACAGCATCACATTGCATGGTGCCGCACCCGGCATCTTGTTTTCCGGTCGAGTAGCCTTCGTTCCGCACTTCTGATACCCAAGCGGAGCCATCGCTCCCTCCTTCTTATTGAGGATGAAAGCCCCGAGTCCTTGTCGCCCATCATCATATTCGCTCACAGCATAAACCCGATTTGCATCATGATTCATCATGAGAAACGAAGGGTTGCCTGCCTTCACATCGCCCACCAATTGCGATTTCCCTGTACGTTGGTTGAAACGATAAACATACATTCCATCCGAAGTACTCTGGTCGGTATAGGTACCTACTACCATTGTAAGTTCATCACTCGCCGCTGCCGGCATCCCCACAGCCATTGTCAAGGACAAGCCTGCCAATATCGTCTTTATATTGCACATAATTGCTATATTTATTATCAAGTCAATAGTATATATAATGTTTAGAGGGGCAAAAATACAAAAAGAAAAGGAAACGGGCAAATGAAATGGCAGAAAATTGAGAATAATCCTCAACTTTCTACCATTTTCTTTTGCTCATTCAAGAAATAGTTGTACCTTTGCCATTACATAAAAGTTGTAACACTAAAGATGTAATGGCGTATGAAACTAAGTAACAAGAAATTAGCAAATCCTTTCATCTACCAAGGTTATGAAAGTCCCGAGTATTTCTGCGACAGAGAAAATGTGCTTTAAACGTGCGGAATGTGCTTAAAAAAATAGATTCCGCACGTTTAAAGCACATTTTCATAGATATTGCATCAGCCACAGTCATAGAATTCCACACTAGAAGGATACTACTTTCTTTTGGAAATACATTTTTTATCTGCAACTTTTATCGAAAAAAGTGAAGAGAAAGATTGCTTTTTCGATATAAAATCGTATCTTTGCACTTTGAATAGCTAAAATCAGTAGCATTATGAAAGAACCCGGCAAGAAATATAACGATGAAGACAATATGCTCGTCAACGACTTGCGCTCCATCGTCAGCAAGGCTCGCAGCAAAGCATTTGCTGCCGTCAATTATTCTCTGGTGGAAAGAAACTGGAGAATAGGACAACGTATTGTGGAACAGGAACAGAACGGAGCATCACGTGCAGAATACGGAAAGCATGTGATAGAGATTGCTTCGGCTGCTCTTACAGAGGAATTCGGGAAGGGATTCTCCGAGACAAACATCATGAATTTCAAGAAGTTCTACCTGAAATTCAAAGAGTTAACAATTCCTCAGACACTGTCTGAGGAATTCAAAAAGCAAAAACATCAGACACTGTCTGATGAATTTTCTTTGCTACCCCAAAAAGGTCAGACACAGTCTGCCCAATTTGAGTTACGCCTTCTTCCTTGGTCTCATTACGAGCGTCTAATACGAGTAGAAGACAAGAAGGCTCGTGAATGGTATGCAAAGGAAGCGTTCAACGAAGGTTGGAGTTACCGAACCCTCAACCGCAATATCAACACCTTATATTATGAACGTCTTCTTATGTCAAAGAAGAAGCAGCCAGTCGTTAACGAGATGCAAGACAAGACAAAGGCTTATCAGCAAGACAAACTCGAATACATCAAATCACCAGTTGTCTTGGAATTTCTAGGATTGCCAGAAGACATCTCCCTCGCAGAATCAAAATTAGAGACTGCCATCATCAACAACCTAGAGAAATTCTTGATGGAAATGGGAAAGGGATATGCGCTTGTGGCTCGCCAGCAACATATCCGAACCGAGGAGAATGACTACTATATCGACTTGGTATTTTACAATTACCTAATCAAATCTTTTATCTTGGTCGACTTGAAGGTAAATCGCATCACCTACCAGGATGTAGGACAAATGGACATGTATCTCCAGATGTACGATAAGATGAAAAAAGGACCAGATGACAACCCTACAATCGGCATCATCCTTTGTACCGAAACAGATTCGGATGTGGCACGATACTCTACCCTCGCAAAAAACGACCAGATGTTCGCTGCAAAATACAAGCTTTACCTACCAGACAAGGAAGACTTGAGAAGAGAAATCGAACGACAGAAAGAACTGTATCTAATGGCTCATCCTGAAGAAAACGATAAAGAGTAATTCTTCTGGCAGTATCAGAATAATTAAAAGGAACCATTACAAAAAGGTCAGACGCTGCCTGACCTTTTTTATCTCATTTTCGTATAACTATCCATTTATCTATAAAATCATTACTTTTTCTTGCATAAAGTTTGCAATTTCCAATATTTATGCTTACCTTTGCCGTTGTTAAGAGGAAACTCATAACACATTACAAAACATCTTATCATCAAATAAGAAAGGAAATAGCAAATGGAACTGAAAGAGACTTTCCAAAAAGTGAAGGCAGCCAGCAAGACTTTGGGCTTGCTCAGCGACGAACAACGTAATGAAATCCTGCAGGCGGTGGCTGATGCTATCATCGCAGAGACTCCTGCGCTCCTTGCAGCGAACGCAGAAGACTTGGCGAAGATGGACAAGGCAAACCCGCTCTACGACCGATTGCAACTCACCGAACAGCGACTCCAGGATATTGCTTCGGATATGAGACACGTAAGTACCCTGCCCTCACCGCTCGGAAGAGTTCTCAAAGACAAGACGCTCGAAAATGGTTTGCACCTGCAGCGAGTTGCCGTTCCTTTCGGAGTCATCGGCATGATTTACGAGGCACGTCCTAACGTAACCTACGATGTTTTTTCTCTCTGTTTCAAGAGTGGAAATGCTTGCGTACTGAAAGGTGGTAAGGATGCAAACTCCTCAAACTCAGCGGGTGTCGAACTTATCCACAGGGTGTTGATAACTTTCGGTATTGACCCGAATGTCGTTACGCTCTTACCTGCCACCCATGAGGCTACCGGCGAAATGCTGAATGCAGTGGGCTATATCGACCTCTGTATTCCTCGTGGTGGTAAGAAGCTTATTAACTTCGTTCGCGATACCGCCAAGGTACCGGTTATCGAAACCGGAGCCGGCGTGGTACATTGTTACTTCGACAAGGATGGCGATCTGGAGATGGGCAAGCGCATCATCACCAATGCCAAATGCAGAAGAGTGAGCGTATGCAATGCACTCGACTGTCTGCTGATTCACGAAAGCAGATTAAGCGACCTCCCTGCCCTCTGCGAAGGTCTCGCCGAGAAACAGACCAAGATTCATGCTGATGCCAAAGCTTACGAAGCTTTAAAGGGACACTATCCTGACACCTTATTATATAAGGCAGAGGAAAGCGAAGCGAAGATGAAGGAGGCAGGTTTGCTGACTGCGGATTGCAAATCCGCAGACTCAACAGAAACAGATGCCAACATGAAGAGCATCTGGAACACCGAATGGCTCAGCATGCAGATGGGTATCAAGACCGTGGCTTCGGAAGATGAGGCGCTCGACCATATCGCTACCTACGGAAGCGGACACAGCGAGAGCATCGTTTCCTACAATGAAACTGCCCAGAAGAAGTTCCAGGCAATGGTAGATGCAGCCTGCGTTTATGTGAATGCTCCAACCAGTTTCACCGATGGCGCACAGTTCGGACTGGGCGCAGAGATTGGCATCAGTACCCAGAAGCTCGGAGCCCGCGGACCTATGGCACTCGAAGAGATTACCACCTACAAGTGGTTGATTACAGGAAATGGACAGACGAGGAAGTGAAGAGTGAAGAACGAAGAGTGAAGAAACAACGTTCGGCGACCGAAGGGAAAGCCAACTCAATAGCGCTTCTCTGGACCCGCTCCGTACCTGCTCCGTACCCTCTCCGTACCAAGTCTTAGTTTCTGCCATGTTTGCAAGGTTTGCATGCAAACTTTGCAAACATCAAGATTCAAGAAGAAAGATCCAAGAGCAATATATATATCAGAAATAACAAATAAAAAACGAAATAACAATGAAGACATTCTTTAATGTTGAAGACCTTGGCGACTTGAAAACAGCACTCGCTGAGGCACAGGAAGTAAAAGCAAACCGTTTCGGTTATCAGGAGTTGGGCAAGAACAAAACCTTGCTGATGATATTCTTCAATAACAGTCTCCGTACCCGACTGAGTACACAGAAGGCTGCGATGAACCTGGGCATGAATGTTATCGTGCTCGATGTGAATGCCGGTGCATGGAAACTGGAGACAGAGCGTGGCGTCATCATGGATGGCGACAAGAGCGAGCACCTGCTTGAGGCAATCCCAGTGATGGGAAGCTTCTGCGAGCTTATCGGTGTGCGCAGCTTTGCCG
Source organism: Prevotella sp. LCP21S3_D2 (assembly GCF_052118345.1). Lineage (NCBI taxonomy): Bacteria > Pseudomonadati > Bacteroidota > Bacteroidia > Bacteroidales > Prevotellaceae > Prevotella > Prevotella sp. LCP21S3_D2. Next base: position 70,740 of record NZ_JBQKHJ010000011.1, read on the forward strand.
GTCTGAAAGACCGTGACTACGATTATGCCGAGACCATCGTAAACCAGTTTGTAAAGTACAGCGGTCGCCCAGTCTTCGCTATGGAGACAGCTACCGTTCACCCACTTCAGGCATTTGCCGACCTCATCACCATTGAGGAGCATAAGAAGGTGGCTCGTCCTAAGGTAGTCCTGACCTGGGCTCCTCATTGCCGTGCCTTGCCTCAGGCTGTACCAAACTCATTCGCCCAGTGGATGAACGCAGCCGATGTTGATTTCGTGGTTACTCACCCAGAGGGCTATGAGCTTGATCCTAAGTTCGTAGGTAATGCCAAAGTGGAGTACGACCAGAAGAAGGCGCTGGAAGGTGCAGACTTCGTTTATGCCAAGAACTGGAGCTGTCCGGGCGTGAAAGACCCAGCACAGTATGGCGAGATATTGAGCAAGGATATTAGCTGGACCATCGACGAGGAGCACATGAGCTGGACCAACGATGGTTGCTTCATGCACTGCCTGCCTGTTCGCCGTGGCTTGATTGTTACCGATGATGTCATCGAGAGCAAGAACAGTCTGGTGATTCCAGAGGCAGCCAACCGTGAGATTTCAGCCGAAGTTGTCATCAAGCGCATGCTCGAATCACTATAGTATTTTGCAGTTTTTTGTAGAATCCTATCACCATATATAGGTATTCTTAGAAAAAGTCCATCTTGTTTTTCTCTTTTCTCGATAATTATCATTATCTTTGCAGAAGATTAGAAAAGAACAAGATGGACAAATACATAATACTATCACCGGAAGCCAAGGGTTCGTTCAACGACCGCTTGAACTTTCTGTATCTAAAACTAGGTAATCATCTCGATATAGAGAAGATGGAACATCGCACCTTGCAATATTGTAAGGTGTTTCTCAGCGATTCCCAGAACCAGATAAAAGAACTGCAGGAATCTCTTCTCTATCAAGAATTTCTCAAGGATACGAATCTTACTATCGTGGAACAGACTCCACTGAATGGCAGTAAGATAAGTCTTCTTGTAAAAACCACAGATGTTCATACCCCCATGCTGTTTCATAGTATCCGCCTCACCGAGGAGGAAGCGAAGGATAAGAATTCATACGAACAAACCCGTATGATTTTCGACAGATACCAGCAGGCAATCAGCAAGACAGGTATGACAATGGAGCGCAACCTCGTCCGCACCTGGATATACGTAGCCCATATTGACGTGAACTACCAAGGCGTAGTAGAAGCACGCAGCGATGTCTTCGATGAAGAAGGTCTTACAGCAGATACCCACTACATAGCCAGCACAGGTATCGGAGGAGCAACTCCCGTTCGCCATGCCACTGTAGCCATCGACTTCCTGACCTATCCTGACATACAGGAATCAGACAAGAAGTATCTGCAGGCACTCGAACATCTGAATCCTACCCACGAATATGGAGTAGCCTTTGAGCGCGGAACCCGTCTTACCCTACCCAGCCAGCAGCAATACTTCATCTCCGGAACTGCCAGTATTGACAAGCACGGACAGGTGGTATACGAAGGCGATATAGTAAGACAGACCGGCAGACTCCTTGAAAACATAGGAGCCTTACTGAAGGATGGCGATGCCACTATGAACGACATCCAGTACTTTATCATCTATCTGCGCGACATGTCTGATTATCATACCGTAGAAATGCTGATGAATCAGTTCTATCCCCAGATACCGCATATCATCGTAGAGGCAAAAGTATGCAGACCAGGCTGGCTGATAGAGATGGAATGTATTGCAGAAAAGCAATAACAGCAATAAATGCAGAAATTTACTTTCAAAGAGTAAGTTTCTGCATTTTTTATGTGCCTTTCTAATATATTTTTGTTACCTTTGCAGAAATAAACTGACAGACATGAATAAACAAAAAACAAACAAACCTAGCATAGGCATATACACATTATACGTGCTGGGAGCGATAGCATGTTTTGCATTCTTCCAATTCTGCTATCCCTATCACCTGTTCTATCAGGAGCAGAATCAGCTGTTTCTGATGTCGTGGGATCATGTAACCACCTACCTTGACAAACCGGGATGGCTGGCTTGTCTGGCAGGCGATTTCCTGACTCAATTCTACTATTTCCGTTATGCAGGTCCTATCATCCTTACCCTCTGTATCCTCCTGACAGGATACAACATCAGATGTGCTGTAGAAATGGCAGACATCAAGGGAAGATGGGTGGCACATTCCGTCGCCTTCATCGTGATGATTCTGCTGATTTGTTTCAGTTTCCATTACGACTACCGTCTGAGCAGCATCCTTGCCGTGGCAGGTGGAGCCAGCGTGTTCCGTGTCAGCACCTCGCTGCTCATCTCTACCCGAATGTTTATCAAGAAGATAGAAAGAGGGAACGAGCAGGGTCTCTTCCTCAATGGTTCAGGAATTGCCAACTGGGTATCCGTCATCAGCATCTTCGTCTCCGTATTCGTCTGCCATTGGTTCTTCGGATACGGTGTATGGGTATATGGCGCCTTGACATTTGCCGGCTGCATTGCCAATATCATGATAGCAGGCATCTACTATCGTCTTGCCGCCCTGATCATCCCATTTTTCCTCCTCATGCTCACCAAGCGACTCTACTATTGCGATTTCCAGACCATCTACACTTATCCTGGCATCGGCAAACTGGTTGCCCCACAGATGGATCTGGAAAAGACACTGGCTGTAGACTGCGAATATTATTTCGGCAACTACAACAAGGTGATGCACATCGTAGAGAAAGAAGAGAATCCGAACCAGTACATGAAGTTCTACTATAATCTCGTCATGGCACAAAACCACTGTCTTTCTGCCAACCTCCTCAAATTTCCCGACAACAACCTCGGCACCTTTGAGACCCTTGGTCCCAATACTCCTACACTCACCATCAAGACGCTCAATGAGTTATATTGGGTGTTGGGCGACATGACCTTCTGCGAAAGAGCAGCCATGCTGGCAAATGTATGCTCTCCCAACAACCGCAACATCCGCATGATCAAGCGACTGGCAGAAGTCAATCTCGTCAAAGGCGACTACCAGGCAACCCGCAAATATCTGCGCATCCTGCAGAAGACATTCGTATGGCAAAGATGGGCCGACCGTGTTTTTGCATCCCTGGGCATTCATGCCCTGCCCGATGAGAAAGCCCTCCTTCAGACCTATCTTGACAAGCGCCCGTTTGTCAACACCCAGGATACCCTTCGCCTCAGCGACAACAGCTATATCATCATGAAAGAGCTGGTGGAAAGCAATCCGGCAAACAATAACGCCATCAATTACATGCTATGCAGCGACCTTCTCCTGAAGGACATGGATACCTTCAAGCATGACTACGATGCTTACTATCTCAAGCAGAAGCACGTGCAATACGATGAATTGTATCAGGAAGCGCTCACGATATATCTGGCAGGAACCAAGGCGCCACCAAGCGAATGGGCCAAGTATATCAAGCGACAGGATGTGCTGCAACAGTTCAGCCAATATAATGAACAACGCGGCAACCCTGCCTTCAAAGATACCTACTGGTATTACTTTGACAAGGCAAAGACACCTAAGTTGAACAACAACTAAAGAGCCCGGAAGACTCTATCAGCATCAAAAACAAGAACAATGAAATACAGAAACATTCTATATAGCTCCCTGGCGGGTCTCCTCCTTTTCGCTTCATGTGCCCAGACACATGAGAACGCAGAGCAGGTTAGCCATCTGCCCAACATGTATCCCGACTATGCCGATGTAACCATTCCGGTAAACATCGCACCACTCAACTTCGAGATACGCGACAAGCATCTTACCAACATCGAGACCGTTCTCACCATTGAAGGAGCAGATGCCAATGATGCAGCCAACACATTGACAGCAACCAGCAACAGTCAGAATCTGAAGTTTGACATAAAAGAGTGGAAAGCCTTTCTCCAGAAGGCTGTAAACAAGAACATCAAGGTACAGATCTATTCCAAAAGCGATGAAGGAGACTGGACCGCATTCAAGCCTTTCACCTGGCAGGTAGTAGGCGACAGCATCGACTCATACCTCACCTACCGACTCATAGAGCCCGATTACGAGGTATGGAATAAAATCCAGATTAAGCAGCGCTGCATCGAGAACTGGGAGGAGAAGATACTCGCCGACCACAATCTGCAGGAGAACCGCTGCATGAACTGTCATGCCTTCGGCAATCAGAATCCGAACCTCAGCATGCTATATGTTAGAGGAGAAGGCGGTGGAGCCATCCTCAACCGCAATGGCAAGTTGTGCAAGCTGAACCTGAAGAACGACAACCTGATTTCTTCAAGTGTATATTACGGTTTTAGTCCATCGGGCAAATACGTAACGTTCTCTACCAATATCATTATTCCGGCCTTCCATGCCGATCCCGACAAACGTCTGGAAGTATATGATTCGAAGAGCGATGTCTATGTTGCCGACCTCGACAACAACACCATCATCTCATCGCCCCTGACGAGCGACAGCACGAAGCTGGAGACATTCCCGACCTTCTCGCCTAATGGTGCCTATATATATTATTGTGTAGCCGACCGGAAAGGGTTGAATACGAAGAACCTCAAGGGACTGAAATATTCGCTGGTACGCATTCCTTTCAATGAAGAAAACGGCAGATTTGGCGAAAAGGTAGATACCCTCTATTCTGCCCGTTCCGTTTGCCATCCTAAGATAAGTCCCGATGGCAGATACTGCCTCTTCACCGTAGCCGATTACGGAACCTTCCCTATCTGGCATCCAGAAGCAGATCTATGCATGCTAGACCTGCAGACGGGTAAGACAGACAGCCTCAGCATCGTGAACAGCAACAAGAGCGATACCTATCACAGCTGGTCGCATACCGGCAGATGGTTTGTCTTTGCCAGCAAGCGCGATGATGGTCTTTACGGCAAGCCTTACTTCTGCTACGTAGACAGCCAGGGCAAGGCTCACAAACCTTTCGTATTGCCGCAGAAGGAACCAACCTTCTACGATGATTGTCTGAAGAGTTTCAACGTACCGGAGTTGAGCTACGGTCCCGTTCCATTCGATGCCATCGATGTAGAGAATGTGATGAAGCAAGAAGCAGAACAGTTCAAATAAAAAAAACAAAAACGCTCCTGTTACCATATTGCAACAGGAGCGTTTTTTATAAACATACATTTGAATTCTTCACTCTTCGTTCTTCACTCTTCACTTCCTTGTTCTTCACTCTTCACTTAATTTTCGTCGGAATCCTCTTGTCACTCATGATTTCATTTCCTGCCGCACGGGCATCCAGTTCTACAGGCTTGGATGTGAAATCTGGGGTATTATAGGAATCCAGCAACTCGTCGTAGTACTTCTTCGGATTGCGCTGAGGCAAAAGGAACGGCTTGCTTACATTACCCTTATCATCGATGCAGGCGAGATAAAGACGGGTATAGAGGCCGTCACCACGGCGGGATGTAAAGACAAACCAATGGGAATCCCTGCTCCAGTTGTGCCAGCTGTCCGTGTTTTTACTATTGGCAGCAGTCATAGGCTTAGCCTGCCCTGTCTTCAAATCCAGCAACCAGTTATCCGCTTCCTTATGCCAGATAGGGAAGCAGCCATAATCGCTCATCGTAAACATGATGTACCTGCCATCATACGAAGGACGAGGATGAGTGGCACTCTTGCCCAGTTCACGGGCATTGAAGATGGTATCCACCTTGTTGCCAAACTTACCCGTAGCCCCATCAAAACCAATCTTGCAGATATTATACTTGATATCCTTGTAACCGCTTGGGATAGGCTCTGCCGTAGAAGAGCAGAAATAGAGCGTCTTGCCATCAGGCGAGAATACCGGATAAGTCTCGTAATGGTCTTTCGTCATCAGGAGAGGATCCAATATCAGTTCATGGGTTGCAGGTTCATAGACAAAGACATCCGATGCCTGGTCAAAGACTTCGATGCGTTCATCCTTTACGGCATGGAAACTCTGATGAGTGGTATTAGTACTGTAGGCGCAATACTTGCCCGACGGATGCCAGTAAGGATAAACCATCGAACCCTTCAGGGAATCATTCTTCGCCTTCAGCCACTCCCGCTTGCCGTTCTGCGAAACCAAGGTAGCACCATGGTCACCACGCACATGGAAGGTAAACTGGTCAGGATTGGTTCTGTTTGCCGTATGACAATTGAGACAGGCACCCGGTGCTGCCGTATTCTCTAGGATTGCCGTTTCCTCAAAGTTACTCAAGTTTCGCTGATAAATGCCCAACTTGCCATACACCTCATAACCAGGGGCAATACGACGATAAGTCAAGCCCCAGTCCTTTAACTCGTAGGGGCTTACATAGATATTGAAATCCTTGTACTTCAATTTTTCGCCATTCTTCTCTACAAACACAGAAACTATGAGTTTTTCACCCTTGTTCTTTTTCAAGAAATCATGCCATTCATCTACCTCAAACTCCGCATACTTCTTGCCGTAAGAATATAGCCCCTCTATGGTTTTCGGACCTTGCACACATACATACATATCCTCAATATCCTCGTCCGCCATGTTAAAATCGAGCGGTGCGATATTGGCAGGAACTGTAACCCCAACATAATCGGGGAATATCTTAGGGAATTGATTGATTTCCTTGGCATCTTTCCACGCCGGAGGGTAACAACATGCACTAAGCGAAGCCATCACCACTCCAACCAACAGAGAGCACAATAAAGATTTTATCGTTTTCATATCATTCCAGTATTATCATTCTACATTCTAATAAACCTCTTTCATTCCCTCCTTCTTTCCGGCAGCCTCATCAGCCCCTTGCACCATCACATAGTGCCAGGCATTGGATACATACGGCTGCTGACCAAGCTGAGGATTCTTCGGATTCTGCATATAGAGCTGGATGAAGTTGAGCGTATTGTTCACGTTCTGTGCATCCACACTATACGGGATGGTACGCGGATCGCTATGCGTCTTCATCCAGTTGCCGATGAGAATCTCCTGGAAGGAGCGTGGAATATGGTCATAACCCACGAATCTACCCAGCGGATAATACTGCACGAACTTCTCCAAATCACGCTGCAGAAGTTCGTAGCACATCAGATATTCGTATGCCATCCTGTTATGGTTATCGTTCAGGAAGAGCAAGCCCAGCATCTGGTCCATCTCCCGGTCGCTGAAGAGGAAGTCCTGCTTCTTCTCACGATACTTGCGCAGCTTGCCATAGATAGGATGCCGGTTGATAGCCTTCTCATTACCCAGCAGCGCCATCATCTGGTTAGCCCAGTTGCTATAGAAGAGCGTCTTCTGCAGTCGGCGGAGCAACTTGGCAGCTACCTGATAGTTGCCGTTGATGATTACGCACTCTATAATCCTGCGGGTCAAGCGGGCACTCTTGCGATAATTCGGTATCGCTTCCTGCGCCTCGAACATATACCTTTCGGCATCATTCACCATTCCCAGACGGAAGAAGATTTCTGCAGTAGATACCGGTGAAATCATATCACGGGTAAAGGTAGGGAACAAACCCTCGCCTCCATTCTGATAGAACTCGAAAAGACGGTCGGCAAGTTGTCCTTTCTGGCTCAAGGCAAGATTCACACACGATACACCCAGCGGTGTGGTAGCCGGCTTCTTCTCAGCCTTCTCAATGATCTTATCCCATTGTTCGGTGCGAACCAGAAAATCATAATCTATCAGGTCGTAGGTCATTTCATCAAAAGAAGCCTTAATGCCGAACCATGAAGCCACAATCACCAATACATACGCCAAAACCATCACTACCTTGGATTGCTGCAGCTTCTTAATCCAGGCATGTCCATCAGGAACCATACCAAAGAAAACGACTACGACGGTCCATATCATCACACCCAAAGGCAACGGAGAAACCGTACCCGGATAGCGATAATAATTGAGTCCGCTAAAGATACGGTACAATGGATACTGCAACGATTGCGTGGTCAGCAATATCCAGGCTACGGTGAGTATCAGCAGACAGGCAGAATAACCCAGACTGGAAAGAATGTGTCCATTCTGCTTGCCTTTCATCAGCGTATCTCCAATCATCAGGGCGGCATAAAGGAATACCACTGGTCCCAGGAACCAATAAACCAATGCCGTGCTCACCAGTTCGAACACCACCTTCACTAACCGGTTGTGGAACCGGTTGTGAATCCAGCCCATCAGCAAGGCGCCCGACAGTGCCACAACGAAAGAAAGCAACAGATTCTGGTCGCCCATGGCACACCATAAAACAATACTAGGTACAAAGCTCAACAGATATCCCGGGAAAACGGCTTTCATTCCATATTGCTTCATTAGTCCCCACGAGATAGCCTGTATGCTCATCAAGAGCAGGGCGATGATGGTACCGCCCAAGACAGGCATATAATAGAACTGTACCAAAAACTCACTGATATAGTCAGCCAATCCTCCCGGCAGCACAATGCGCTCCAGGAAATAGCCGATATCAAAGAGAAACATCTGATACTGTTCCTGAAAGCACAAGCCACTCATGTAAGGAACAGACCAGAATATCACTACCGCCACACCGAAGAGCAGCGACAACAGCGGTTTCCAAGATTTTATCATCAAATTCTTCATGATTCTCCAATCTAAATTTTTATTCGTTTATTCTCTCACCGTCACTTTCGGACGTTCATCCGAAAAGATCTGATTGCGGGTTTCCTTCATATCCAGCTCCACCTTGGTCTTGGTGAAATCCGGTACATTATAGGCATCAAACAGCCCATGATAATATTTCCACGGATTGCGCTGCGGAAGAAGGAATGGCTTGGTTGCCTTACCCTGATCATCAATACTCGAAATGTAGAGACGGGTATAGTTTCCGTTACCACGCTTACTGACGAAGACAAACCAATGCGAGTTGCTACTCCAGTTGTGATAGCTCTCGCTCATCTTACTGTTCACCGCAGCCAGCGGATAGGTCTGGCAAGTCTTCAGGTTCATCATCCAGAGATCTGCATCAGGTTGCACAATAGGAAAATTGCTTCTGCTGCACCGTGTATACATCAGCCATTTTCCATCATACGACGGACGAGCCAAGACGTAACTCATATTCGTCTTCGGACCATTCAGCAGCGTATCCACTTTTTCTCCAAACTTCCCCGTTCTGGGATCGAAAGGAATACTTACCAGCGAGCACTTCACTTTCAGATACTCTGCCGGCACACGGCAAGCCTTCGAAGTACTATAATATAAGGTATTGCCATCTGCACTGAAAGCTGGGAATATCTCCAGCCAGTCGGGAGTCATCAGTTTCTGGTCTGTTACCAGTTGATTGTTACGTGTATCCAGTACCACGATGTTGCTGAAGTCGTGATAAACTTCTATTGGCTTGTAAGTTCCCACGAAGAAACACTGGTGCACGGCATTGGCAGCATAAGCCACATAGTTGCCTTCCGGATGCCAGTAGGCATAGCTTCCGGCAGCCTTGGTAGAATCGGTCTTGGTATCAATCCATTGCTGCTTGCCATTCTTCATAATCAAGGTACCTCCACCCTCACCACGTATCTGGCAGGTCAATTGCCGGGCATCTGTCCGATTGGCTGTATGGCAATTGAAACATCTTCCCGGCAGGGCGGTCTCAGTCATGATAGCCGTTTCATCAAAAGTATGGATATCGCGCTGATAGATGCCGATGTTGCCACCCACTTCGTAGCCGGGAGCGATACGGCGATAGGTCAAACCGTAATCATCCAGCCGATAAGGACTCACCATCATCTGGAAATCCTGATATTGCTTCCACTTACCATCCTTACGGGTACAGACGGTAAAAGAGATGCTGCCACCGACGTTCTGCTCAGTAAGCTGATGCCAGTCTTCCACATCGAAGTCAGCCCATTCACCACAGACATGCAGTTCTCCGCCCTTGCTTCCTTTTGCCACGACATCCACCACATCAACGGTATCACCTTTGATATTGAAGTTCATCGGAGCAATATCAGCCGGAATGGTCACCCCGATATAGTCGGGATAGATGCTAGGCTTACGGTTCACCATGGTAGGATTCTCAACCGACGGAGTACAGGCGGTCATCCCCATCCATACTATCATCAAAGTATAAATAATCTTTTTCATTCTTCGCCTCCTTTCTGTTTACTCATCATTCGTTTCACGTATTCTGCGTATGGCGAACCCGGTACATTCCCCTGATTCTGTATGCACTTCACGGCATCCTGATAACCCACAGGCATCTGCATATAGCCACCATATTGCTGTACCCAACTGCCATAACGCATGAATCCCTGGATATCTCCCTTCAACAGCATCTGCCCCATGAAGTAGTCGAGCGCCATTTTGTTATCCGGATTGTTGATGAAGAGCAGTCCCATCATCTTGTCAATCTCATCATAGCTATAAATCATTTCCGTCTTGAAGCGCCTTCTTCTAGCCCTTCCCAAATCAGGATCATGACTGATAGCCGTATCATTGCCCAGCATCGCCTCCATCTTCACAGCCCAGTCATGATAGAAGAGCGACAGCTTCAAGAGATCGATATTCTTACGGGCTACAGCATACTTGCCATTTACAATCTGACATTCGGTAATGCGCTTCATCAATCTGCCACTCATCTTTCCATTCAGGATGGAAGCCTGCAAATCGCTGGCATAGCGAAGAGAAGAGTTCACGAGACCCAGACGCCAAAAGGCTTCCATCGTAGGATACATCGACATGTTATCACGGGAACGGGGAGCCAGCAAGGCATTTTCTCCACTCTGATAGAAAGAAAACATGCGGTCGGCAAGCTGACGGGTCTGAGCCAGGGCAAGATTCACGCAGTTGCTGGTATAGAACACCTGCACCTGATTCTCCTGCGCATCATGGATGATATCTTCCCACTTCCCGTTACGCACCTGTTCGTTCAGTTTGACCAAGGCATAGAGGTCCTTGTCATATCCCCATTTCTGACCCGGATACCGCATAGGCACGCGATAATAGTTGATACCTGCCATCACAGACATCAATGGATATTGCACCAGAAGGGTACTATAACAAACCAGCTGTATAGCCCAGAGATAGAGTATAGACAAAGGATAGGCAATCGCAACGGAAGGAAGCTTGCCTTTCTTCACCTGCATCAGGAAAAAAGCCAGACGGAGGAAGACATAAAGCCAGGTTGCACCGCCTCCAATCAGCCAGAACAGAATGGGTATCAGAAGCACATCTGCCCACGCAATCCTTGCTCCCCATCTCCGGGTAGCAAGATTCATGAGCCATGTTGACAGCAGGGCTAAGGTCAGAGCTATCGGGAAAGACAGGAGCACTTCGATATCTCCCATCACTTCCAGCAACAGGATAGAAGGAAGAAGAGCTATGAGCATCCCATACCACTTCAACGGCTTGGCTGTATAACTCCTGATTACCTGATAGGTAAGCGACAGGAAAGCCACGAAGAGAAAAGCCAGAATGGCAGCACCCAAAACAGTAACATAATAGAACTGTACCAGGAACTCGCTGATATAATCAGCCAAACCACCTGCCACACTCAGGTCATGCCAAAAGTAGTCGGCAGACCAAAGAAAGAGCTGGTTCTGCTCTTGGTAACATAAGGCTTGTGGATAACCACAATACCAAAAAAGGAAGATGCATAAGCCGAACAATGCGACCAGAGTCATTTTCCCATATCTAGAAATGAACATTTTCATGCACTTAATAGATTAGTCAGGATACCCATATTTATCAACATCCCCTACAGCAAATATTTTACTTTGCTGAAGGATACATAGTCTGAAGAAAATTCTTAAACACTCCGACAGGCTGACGCTTGAGGAAGGCGATGTTATATTCCTTCAACTGGTTCTGTATCTCCTTACCCTTGGTCATCAGCAACTGGTCAGAGCCTTCCTGACGGGCCTGCATACGAAGCTGGTTGTAGGCACTGTTAAACTTCATGATCTGATCTTTCCATACCTGGAGAGAATCGTTCTGAGGAGTTCCCCCGGAAATACTGTTGGCACCAATCGTAACCTTGATGTCGCCCGGTTCAGAAACAACCAGCAAGTCCTGCACGCCATCACGATAGTGATAATCTATACGAATCACCTTCATCTCAACAGTATCGGCAACAAATTCAAACTTGCCGTCCTTGATGACAACAGAGTCTACATGGGCAGCATCCTGCAGTCCGAACATAGGCACAAGGAAAATCTTCTTGCCATCCCAACGGTTCGACTCCATCGTACCATGGATACGGCAATTTCCCTTTTCGGCAGACTTGCAACCTGCCATTACTACCATACTCGTAACGGTCATCAGAGCGATAACCATCAATAACATCATTTTTTTCATTGTTCTCTTTAGGTTTAATCTGTTTATTTATTCAGTTCTTTTTCAGCCAGGAAATAGATAGGAGCATTGCTTGCGCCCTTCTTAACGAGAAGCCCTTTCTCCGTAAAATGCTTCAACCATTTCAAGGCAGTCTGCTGGCGCAAGGAAAAATGGAATTCCATGTCACGTCGGCAAATATATTCATTCTCTTTCAGGAAATTTACCATCTTGTTCCACAACTGTTCTTCGGTATATTGCCGTGACCTTGTTGTGAATTTGGAACGTTCAAACTTGACATGCCGTGAAACCTCATTCAGCAGTTCGGCAGTAGGCTTGAAGTTTATATTACGCAGACGGATGTCATTACCTGTCACCTTTTCCATCGTCTTGCCTTCCGGCAACTCTGTTGTAACAGACAGGGAGAGATAGCCCACTTGCGGAAGATAGAAGCGGGCACCTTGCGACAGTTCGGTCACAATCAACCCATGCAGCGCAGTCATCACAGCCTGCACATCAGCTCTGGTAAGCGAACAGACCTGCTCTATATGCTCTTCTATCTGCTTACTGGTCATCGGTTCATGGTCTCGCAACCGGACAAATTTCTGTTCTCCACCTTCGCCCTTCGAGTTATGGATGGAATGGATTTCATACTTTATTGCCATAGCTTAGTATTGTTAGTTGTTCATACAAGTACGTTATAACCAGTTAAGTACGTAAGCCATACGCTTCAAGTCCTAGAACTGTGCGACGTGCATCGAACGGTGCACGAGCTCACTTCGAACGCAGCACGCTCTTACTTCGTCCGATGCATGCGCTTACACCGTTCGGTGTGAGTCATGGAGTTGGGGAAGTATAAGCTTCTGGTTGTACAAGTAACCCCGTATAAATGTACTTGTTTTACTGCATACAAAAGTACAATAAAAACTCGTAAACACCAAATCTTTTCAGCAATTATACAAGAAAGTACAGAAGAAAAGCAAAAAAGGTCAAATTCTGTTTACTAAAAGGTATGAAAAAGCCCCGACTGTATCACTACAGCCGAGGCCTAACCTTATTTATAAACCTTTATTTTCTTGCTCTTGCAACTGTTTCATCAAGAAATTCTCTAAAGTCTTCTTATCTGGCAATTGGAGCATATAGGTAGAAACAAACAATTGATTGTCCATACCGGCAAGCGCATATTCCACCATTTTCTTACCCTTTCTTGTGCAAAGCAATATTCCTATTGGCGGATTATCCCCAGGCTGCATTTCATTTTCCTTATAATACGAAACATACGCATTGAGTTGACCAAGATTCTCATGAGAGAATTCCTCGTCTTTCAATTCTAAGATAACACTACAATGCAACACTCTATTATAAAATACCAAGTCTGGATAGTAATACTCATCATCTATCACGATTCTCTTCTGGCGTGACTCAAAGCAAAAGCCTTTTCCTAATTCCAACAAGAATTCCTGCAAATGAGAAATCAGAGCTTCCTCTATGTCGTGTTCAGTAACAACCTCTTGCGCTTTCAATCCCAAGAACTCAAAAGTAAATGGTTCTCTGATTTGCTTGGCATTAGAATCATGACCTTTCATTGTAGGCAAAGACATCATTTTCTCAGGGTTAGTGCTTATTCCTGCACGAACATAAAGGTTGGTACTAATCTGTCGACGCAATTCACGAACAGACCAAGTACACTTGATACACTCTTGCTCATAGAAATAGCGAGCAAGAGGGTCGCTTTGCGTCATTATTTCGACAATGTGAGAAAACGACAACCGTGAAATCAACAACCTACCAGAGGTTCGGAATTTATCCGACACTGTCGGACTTTTTTCCACAAATGAGCCAAACATAGATTTATCCGACAGTGTCGGATAAATTGAGGCAAAAGGCATTATTTGATCAGAAGATTTTCTAACCCAAAGATTTTCCATCATTTGGGGATAATAAAGATAAAAGTTACGTGAATTTTGGAAGAGGGTAACGTTTAATCCCTTCCTATTCACTTTCTCCACAAGTCTCTTGAGAAGGTGATCTCCATATTCCGCCCTATCCTTACCATGTTGTTCAAACTCCACGATATAATAGCCAATGAGCCAGTTACGCATAGTCTGCATTCTATTGATAGCCTTTACTGCACAGGTTTGTGCTGCATCATGAGTCGATTGGATTACATGAGTCAACTCCAAGAAAGAGTGACTACCATGCATCCAATCAGAAACAGGAAGTTCCAGTCCATCATGATTATATACAATCGTGTTGTCTGCCATAAAGTTCGTTCCTTAAAAGTACGCTGCAAAGATACGATTAATATTCCTAACTGCCAAACTTTTAGAGGAATATTTCAAGAAAAGAGAGAAGCACGAAAAAGCCCCGACTGTATCACTACAGCCGAGGCCTAACCTTATTTATATTATAATCACAACGATTATTTCATGTTCTATTTCTTAGCCTTGAATGCCCACCAGGTTGCTTCACCCCAGCCAGCTGTGCCAGGAGCTGCATAAATCAGCTTCAAGTGATTAGCATCCAACTGCATAATTTCAAAATCGGTAGGTTTCTCGCCACCACCATTAATCTTGAATGGGAAGAGGATAGAACCAGCATCTGTATGGAGATTACCCAATGCCCACTTAGTCTGAGAGCCATCAACAGAAGCTATGGTACGCTCACCCATACCCCAATTCTGAATCTCATACTTGCCTTGGCGAATCTGCTTGCCTGAGCCATCGAAAGATGTAACAGTCGCTGTTTTCCAATCGAATGTCATATAAGCGTTAGGATCTTCCTCACCAGTAGCGACACCCGTATCAGAATGTTGCAACTGACCTGTCAAATCTGCAGGAGGACATCCCCACCAGATACCATTGCCATCATTGCAGAAAGAGGCACCATCGCCAGGAGCATAACCTAAATTACCCCAAGCACCCTTATCTGCGCGCCAATCAGTATCCCAAGTCCAAGCCTTTGTATCAAAGCCATTCAAAGCAGACTCCGCATCAGAGCCACTCTTGAATGCCCACCATGTGGCTTCACCCCAGGCTGCAGCGCCAGGAGCTGCATAAATCAACTTCAAGTGATTGGCATCCAACTGCATGATTTCAAAATTGGTAGGTTTCTCGCCACCACCATTAATCTTGAATGGGAAGAGGATTGCGCCTTCTGTAGTCTTCAATGTACCATAAGACCAATTTGATTGACTTCCATCAATAGAAGCCTTATCTCTCTGACCAGTCCAACCTTCTACGGAATACTTACCCTTTCGAATTTGGTTACCACCACCATCATAGGTGATAATATTACCATCATCATAGAATTCCATATAAGCATTAGGATCTTCCTCACCAGTAGCGACACCCGTATCAGAATGTTGCAACTGACCTGTCAAATCTGCAGGAGGACATCCCCACCAGATACCATTGCCATCATTGCAGAAAGAGTCACCATCACCAGGAGCATAACCTAAGTTACCCCAAGCACCACCATCTGAACGGAATTCAGTATCCCATTTCCAGATTTTCTTTCCATAAGCATCACTTGCAAGCAAGCGCATCTCAGGAGTCAACTCTGAAGGAACATATACGTTAGCTGTTTTTTCAGCTGTGACCGTAGAACCATCGAAGTTCAAAGTCTCAATATAAAATTTCTGTTCTGTAGGATTACCGCGCTTAGGAACAATCTTAAACTTACCATTAGCAACTCCAGAAACAAGAATGTTCTTTGTGCCTTCAGCATCTACCTGATAGATAGAAACCACTCTTGAAGGAGAAGTAAAGAAGGTGAAGTAATTACCATCCTGTGCTTCAGTAGTACATTCCTCATCACCATACTGGGTGAAAGAGAAACCATCCTGCAATTGTTGTGAGGTTAGGCTACTGACTGATACGCTCACATCATCCTTAGAAGGATCACAAGCAGTAAGCAAACCAGCTGCCATTACCATGAATAATATTGATTTTTTCATTGTAATTCATTTTTAAGATTCGACATTGTTGATTACCAACCAGTGTACTCTGCATCAGCAGCAGTCCAACCGTCATTCTGCTTAACCGTACCCAAAGCCACCTGAGTTTCAGGCATTTTCTGGAAACCAGCAGTAGCATTATAACGAGCTGCATAACCACCATTATGAGCTGTGTTCTTTCCAGGATTACCACAATAGTAAACATCCTGATTTTCCTGCTTAGCCAAAGCCACCTGAGCAATATGCCAACGACGGATATCATTCCAACGGATACCCTCACAGGCAAACTCCCAACGACGCTCGTTCTGCAAATCCTTCAAAGAGTAAGAAGAATAATAGTTAGCAACACCAGTAGCACGCTCATGTACCTTATTCATACCAGTAACATCTTCCTTCAACTCACTCTGCATCAAAAGCACATCGGCAAAACGAATCAAAACCAAATCGTGAATATTACTCAACTGGAAGTTGTTCTCACCAGATGTATCCCAATTGCCTGGGTACATCAAGGTCTCGAAACATGCAACATAAGCAGGAGTTGAAGTTGTACCATCATCATTCTTGACAACAAAAGAACCATCATTCTTTGCACAGATAGGAGCCCACTTCTTAGAATAGTAATCAGTCTCCTGAACGAAGTCAGCCCATCCACCACGGGTATAATTAGGCATTTCAGCCTTGTCATTAACATCACAGACTGTAGCCTTCAGACGAACATCCTTGTTTTCAGAGTCTGCATTCTTCCAATCCTTCACCAAGTTAGGAGCTACAGGACCAGCACCCCAACCTTGACCGAATGGGAATGTGTTAGAATAATCCTGACCACCACGAACACCAAAATGAAGAGCATAACCATTAGCATAACCAATGGTAGTACTCCAAGAAGCGAACTTATTGAACTTGATAGCGAACATAGTCTCTGGATTTACAGCATTGTCATTCTCTACCCACTTCAGGTTATTGTCCTTTGCATATGGATAATCCTTAGCTACCTTGCTGTTAGAGTAAGCCCAGAGATTGCGGAAATCAGGAACCAGTTCGTATCCAGAATTGTTCACACAATCATCAATAGCCTTCACAACATCCTCCTTTGTTAGAGTTGTACCATTAGGCAATTCTACTGATGTCAAAGGAGAGTAATTGGTACTTACCAAATCAGCGGTCGTTGTACCATTGCAATAGAAGCCAGTATAGAACAACCATACACGTCCCAGCATTGCAGCTACGGTATATTTATCCAAACGGCCATTGTCCTTCTTTACATCAGGCATAGCAGTATAAGCCTCATAGAGATCCTGTAAAATCTGCCCCCAAAGTACCTTGACATCCCCCTGAGAAGAAGAATCAGCATCCGGGTCTGTTACCAAAGGCACATTACCATACATAGAAGCCAACTCATAATAGTAATAGGCGCGAAGAGCCTTGGCCTCACCAATAGCCTGATTCTTGGTGTCTTCAGACATATTGCTGGAAAGCCCCAAATACTTAATTGTATTATTGGCACGAGCAATACCGGCATAACGATCAGCATAGAACTGATTCGTCATATCAGCGTTATAGTTACAAAGCAAATCTTCTGCCTGCATCAACTTATCGTTGGTACCACCGCCACCAAGTTGGTCATCACTTGCTAGAGCAGCATTATATAAGAATGACATCTGCGGATTCGCATTGATCGTATTCAAGTTCTGGTAAACACCAGCTAAGATAGCCTCAGCATCTGCATCAGTCTTAGGGAACTCACTTGTTGACATCTCGCCGACATTCTTTACGTCGTCGATATCGCAAGAGGTCAATCCTAAGGTTGCAAGGGCTACTGCAAATATAAATATCTTTTTCATTGCTATTCATTTAATAAGATTAGAACTTAACATTTACACCAACCATGAAGGTACGTGGTTGAGGATAGTTACCAACATCAACACCAGTAACCCAAGGTTCTGAGCCGTTGAGAGCCATACCATTTTCAGGATCCATACCCTTGTAATCTGTGATTGTGAAAAGGTTCTGAGCTGCAAAATAGAGACGAAGCTGCTGGAATGGACAATTCTTCCAGATGTTCTTGAAGTCGTAACCGACTGTCAGGTTCTGCAAACGGAAGTAACCAGCATCCTCAATATAAATGTCAGAAATAGACTGCCAGTTCACACCACGGTTCATGGCTGCCAACTGTGGATACTTATAAGATGTACCCTCGCCATTCCAATAACTATATACCTCTGTAGTATAGTTCTCATACTCACCATCAGTAAACTTACGGTAAGAGCGAGCCACCTGCTGACCCAATGCAGCATAACCAGTAACGTTGATATCGAAGCCCTTATATGAAGCACCCAAAGTGATACCCATTGTTACATCTGGGTTAGGATTACCCAAGTCGGTCTTATCAGCATCATTGACAATACCGTCACCATTTGTGTCTACAAAGCGCAAATCACCAACCTTCAAACCAGAACCCTGATGAGAGTTTGCAGGATCCTGATCCTTCAATGTGCTGATATATTCCTTCAGTTCCTGCTCATTCTGGATAGGACCAGCTGTCTTGTAACCCCAGAAGTAGCCGATAGGATGTCCTTCCTCGAAACGAGCCATATAACCAGTACCCTGAGCAAGCAAATCAGAACCACCAGAGTTGTACTTCTGTGAGCTATTTACCTTGGTTACTTCATTCTTATTGTATGCAATATTGTAACCCACATTATATTTGAAGTCCTTTCCTATCTTGTCGTTCCAAGTCAAGGCAACCTCAACACCGGTATTGCGAACGGTACCGGCATTCTTCATCTGAGTGCTGAAACCAGTAGTAGGAGAAACAGGAACATTCAACAGAAGGTCCTTGGTAGTCTTGCGATACCAGTCAAAAGTCAAACCTAAGCGGCTATTCAAGAAACGGGCATCGAAACCAAGGTCAAGCTGTTCAGATGTTTCCCATGTAAGTTCATCGTTAGCCAAACGGGTAAGAGCAGCACCACGAACTGGATCATCCTTTGTATTGCCGAAAGAATAATTGCTATACTCGTTATAAGCAAACGCAGCCTCATACTGGAATGCAGAAATATTCTTGTTACCATTCTGACCCCAACCAGCACGAATCTTCAAGAAGTCGAACCACTTAGCCAAAGGCTCCATAAACTTTTCGTTGGAAACAACCCAACCACCAGAGAATGAAGGGAAATATCCCCAACGCTTACCTGGAGCAAACATTGAAGAACCATCAGCACGCATAATAGCTGTGAACATATACTTCTCATCGTAATTGTAGTTCAAACGACCGAAGTAAGACATACCACGTGAATCGGTATATGGCAAACCTGTAACTGTAGCAGCCTTGTTGTTCTTCATCAATGTCATGTATGCATGAGACAAATCGCCGAAGATAGAGCTGGAAGCTGTAGCATTCAGGCTATAGCCAAAATCAGGACGGCTCTCACCATACTCTGTACCCAAGAGGATATCGAAGTCATGCTTCTTGTTGATATCAAACTTGTAATTCAAGGTATTGGTTGTACCCCAACCCCAACCGAGGCCTACATTATTGGTAGCCTGGTCTGATGTACGCTGATCTCCCTGGTCATTCAACTTGTACACAGGAAGATAGCAACGCCAAGAATTTGAGTTATGACTATAGTTAATCTGTCCACGATAGGTCAATCCCTTGATAGGCTGAATCTCGATATAACCAACAACGTTCAATCCAAAGTTCATGCTCTTGTTGTTTGCACTCTGGCTATAAGTAAGAGCAGCAATAGGGTTACTTGCATAAGAAGTATAATTGAACATACCAGTGCTCTTCAAATCATTGTAACCGAAGAAACCACCCTCCTTGTTATAGATAGGAATCAATGGATTAGCACGCAACATGTTAGAGATGGCATTGCTATACTGATTACCTATCTGGATACCTTGATTCTGCTTGTGGCTATAATATACATTTTCACCTACCTTAATAACGTCAAGTCCCTTACTGTTGCGATAAACTACATGCTCTGAATTGATACGGAAAGTGAAACGGCGATAATCAGACTTAGCATACTGACCACCAAAAACACCGTCCTGATACTGATAACCGGCACCAATAGAGAACTTACTACGTTCACTACCACCAGTTACATTCAAAGAATGACTAGTAGTAACCGCATTCTTATTGCGGATAGCCTCTATCCAATCTGTTCCGGAATTAGAACCATCAAGATATGACTGATACAAGTCCTCGTATCCCTTAAAATACTGAGACCAATCGCGTGGCTGTTCACCACTATTGTAACGAGCCAAATCCATTACCTGCATATACTGCTTGGCAGTCAACATCTGTGGCAAACGATATACGTTTGACCATCCTACATTACCATCATAAGAAACCTGTATTTTACCCTGCTTACCCTGCTTAGTAGTTACCAAGATAACACCATTGGCAGCAGCAGAACCGTAGATGGCACAAGATGCAGCATCCTTCAATACGTCAATAGATTCAATATCAGCAGGATTCAAATTGTTGATATCACCACCAGAAACGCCATCAATTACATAAAGAGGAGCGGTATTTCCATTGGTACCTGCACCACGGATCATAACCTTAAAGCCATCACCTGGCTGACCTGATGATGCCTGAATATTTACACCAGGAGTCTGGCTCTGCAAAGCACCCAGCGCCTGAGTAGTATTAAGCTTAGAGATATCATCACCCTTTACCTGTACAGTTGCACCGGTAACGAGCTTCTTCTTCTGCACACCATAACCTACGACAACAACTTCATCGAGAGTCTTGTCGTCTGTCTTCATTGTGATTTTGAAACTAGACTGGTTACCTACAGCGATTTCCTGCTTCTGATAACCAATATAGGTAACTACAATAGTAGCGCCCGGCTTCACATTCAATGTAAAGTTACCATCCAAGTCGGTAACTGTACCATTGTTAGGATTGCCCTTTTCTACTACACTTGCACCGATGATAGGACCTTCTGCGTCACTTACATTACCGGTAACTTTCTTAGCTTGCTGTACAGCATTTACAGTCTGATTAGGAGATGTTGCCAAAGCTTCAGTTGTGTAACTCAAGCCTAAGGATGCCAACGCTCCAACAAGCAGCACTGATTTTCTTAAGTTTAGATTCATATCTTATTGTACTTTCTAGGTTTAATAGAATTAAATCTTTGTGATTGACTAGTAAATAGCCACTCTCTATGCTTCCTTACAACTACCAGCTGCAGGGAAACGATTTTTAACTTTCAAGTTGAATTCATGTTCATAGGTCAAAATATTTTAATTTGTTAGTTTTGTTATTTTAGCTCTTTGTTTGTGACACATTGTAAGTAGATATCATTCAGTGGTAACAGTTGCAATAGTATCACGGCTGCAAAAGTACAACTCTTTTTTGAAAAAAGCTGATACTATTTTGCTTAATTTATGTATTTTTCGTTACTAAGGTTATTTTTTTAAAGAAATAACGATAAACACGAAAGGTTTGTTAACCTTCAGTGTTTATCGTACACTTAACATTTTAGCAGTTTTTGTGGTACATTTTCGCATAAAGAGCAAAAAAGTATCACCCTATTTGATTCTTCTCGTTACTTTGTAGCAAGAAAATTGCGAACCGGGTTGGCATACATCGTTAAAATCTTCTCTTTCAAGAAGGCTTCATCCTTGTTTGGAAGCTGAATCTTTGCTAACTGTCCTGCGATATATTTCTCGAATCGTGCCTTGTCTTCTGCAGTATATTCCGCTACATGTGCCTCGGTATTCTCCAAAAGATCAAGTGCCACATAATTGCCTGGATAGAGGCGATAGTTGCTATGAACCTCATGGTCGATATGCGAAGCGATGGTAGTGAAGAGTTCCTGCTTCGGCATCTCCGGGTCGAGGGAATCAAGAAATTCGTCTAGGCATGGGGCTGCATGATAATGTACATGTCCCTTATAACCGAAGATACCGGTCTGCATGCTAACGAGATCATCCATAGGTCCCTTCTTCCAGCCTTCCACATCACGCTTGAGCTGATACTCCTGAGCTTTGAGAAAATCGCAAGGATCATACTCATAGCTGATAGACAGCGGAACGAGATGAAGCTGCTTCAGGCGGTCGATAACGCTGCCTTCTCCGCCCATCGCCATCATCTGCAGGATGCTCTTCTGTGTGCGGTCATCGCTATCCTTGGCTCTACCCTCTCGCTGGGCTATCCAGATATTCTCGTTCTTCTCCTTGATGGCAAAGTGCATATAGTCGGAAAGACGCTTGCTCGACATCAGCATCTGGCGCATGCTCAAGGCACGTTCCACGATAAAAGCCTTGTTGACACGTACCAGGTCCTTGACCCAAGGAAGAGACAGGAGATTATCTCCGATGGCTATCTCGCAGGTGGTCTTGAAGCCATTGTCGATAAGCATTACATCGAGGATGGCTGAATCGAGCACGATGTCGCGGTGGTTGCTGATGAAGGAATAGTTGCGGGTATTATCGATGGCAGCGCAATCCATCTCACAACCCGTTGCTGCCTTCTTCAGGATGCCATGAACAAAATCGTAGGCGAAAGCTTTCTGGAACTCCAGATTGGTCTTGCAGGCCTTCAACTTCTGGGCAATCATCTCGAAAGGAACTTGTGGATAGAGATAAGCAAGTACTTGCTTGAACTGATCGTTTGAAAGCAAACGGTCGAACACCTCAGGAAGGTCTTCCGGTTCCCAAGGTCGAATGGTATCAAATTCTTGAGGGATCTTCATAACTTTATGGTTTTATGGGAAGTTAGAGAAGTAAAGAGAAGTTATCACTCCCTATGGTCGTTTGGGAAGTTAAGGGACAAATGCTTTTTTCCAAACCAATAGGTTTCAAAACTATTGTCCCTTAACTTCTATAAATTCCCTTAACTTCTATAAATTCCCCAATTATTAGAACTGATTCTCCACAATGTCGCTGAGCACATCCTTGATGTCAAGGCCTGCAGCGCGGACCTGCTGAGGAATGAAGCTGGTAACGGTCATTCCTGGAGTGGTATTGATCTCCAGCATATTCACCTTGTCCTTACCGTCCTTATCCTTAGAGATGATGTAGTCGATACGGATGATACCGTTGGCATGGAGGATATCGTAGATGCGGGATGTGGTCTTTGCCACCTCTTCAGCAGTCTCAGGAGAGAGACGGGCTGGAGTGATTTCCTGTACCTGACCGTTATACTTAGCATCGTAATCGAAGAACTCATTGCTGGTTACCACCTCGGTAGCTGGCAAGACAACGGTCTTCTCTGCTGTCTTGTAAATACCCTGGGAAATCTCGGTACCATCGAGGAAGCCTTCAATCATTACCTCGTTGCTCTCCATGAATGCCACACGGAGGGCTGGAGCCAACTGGTCGGCATTCTTCACCTTGCTCACACCAAAGCTACTGCCGTCAGCAGCTGGTTTTACGAAGCAAGGCATACCGATGCGCTCGGCAATCTCGTCCTCATCATACTGTTCGCCACGACGGAGCAAGATACTGTCAGCCACGTTCACGCCGAAACCACGCAGGTAATTGTTGAGCACATACTTGTCGAAGGTCATTGCCTCTACCAGCACACCACTTGTAGAGTATGGCAGGTGGATAAGGTCGAAGTATCCCTGCATCACACCATTCTCACCAGGCTGTCCGTGGATGGTAATATAAGCATAATCGAAGTATACATGCTTGCCATCCTTTACGAAAGAAAAGTCGTTCTTATCGATTTCGGCAGTCTCGCCATTATCGAAAGCCACGTGCCAGTCGGTACCCTTTACATCGACCAGGTAAATATTGTATCGCTCTTTGTCGAAGAATGAGTACAACCCCTGACCTGAGCGCAATGAAACGTCGTGCTCAGAAGAATCACCACCGCATACGATGGCTATCGTTCTCTTGCTATTTTCCATAATTACTAAATATTTTTGAATGTATCTTTTGTGGTGCCAGCGATGAAGCCGCGCCACTTTTCTATTAATTGTCTAAAATCTTCCGGCCACTCACTGTCAAAGTCCATCTGCGCCTTTGTTGTAGGATGAACAAAACCGAGGGTCTTGGCATGGAGTGCCTGACGTGGACAAAGTTTGAAGCAATTCTGGATGAATGCCTTGTAACCGCTGCTGCGCTGACCTCTCAGAATCTCAGCACCTCCATAAGTCTCGTCCATAAAGAGTGGATGACCTATCTGCTTCATGTGGGCACGGATCTGATGGGTACGACCCGTTTCCAGGATGCACTGCACCAAGGTGGTATAGCCGAAACGCTCCAACACCTTATAATGAGTAACCGCACTCTTGCCGATACCGCTATCCGGGTCGAAAACCTTCATGCGGAGACGGTTCTTCGGGTCACGTCCGATATTACCCTCGATACGTCCCTCATCTTCTACGATGTTTCCCCATACCAGGGCGTTGTAGCTGCGATGGGTAGTCTTGTTGAAGAACTGCTTGCCCAATGCCGTCTTGGCAGTAGGTGTCTTGGCAACAACGAGCAATCCGCTGGTATCCTTGTCAATGCGATGCACCAATCCCACTTCCGGGTCGTTGGCATCAAACTCCGGCATATCTCTCAGATGCCAGGCTACTGCCTGAATCAAGGTACCATGGAAGTTGCCGGCTCCCGGATGAACCACCATTCCTGCCTCTTTGTTCACCACCATCAACTGGTCGTCTTCATATACCACATTGATGTCGATTTCCTCCGGCTTGATACTGGTCTCATGACGGGGACGGTCGAGCATCAGCGTAACGATGTCGTTCGGACGCACCTTGTAATTACTCTTCACCGGTTTGCCGTTTACATGGATAAAACCAGCATCGGCAGCCTGCTGAATGCGGTTGCGGCTCTGGTAAGCCATCTTGTCAGCCAGATACTTGTCGATGCGGACAGGATCCTGATTGGCGTCCACCTGCACCTTCCAGTGCTCATAGAGATCATCGCCTCCTTCGCCAGCCGGCACAGCTCCACCTTCCTCCATCTGGAGTTCGCCATCCAGTTCATCGATATCTCCCGCATCATCAAAACCGAAGTCTTCCTCTACAGGAGCATATACCTTATTATATATATAATTCAGAATTTCCACTCTTAATTATCAATTATTAATTATTCATTCTCACTACTCCTACTCCACAACCTCATTCTGCTGCTGTTCGTGTGTCGGTTCAACAGGTTCAGTACCAGGAACCACCTCGAAATTATCCGTCTCGGTTTCTCCGGTACCCTCCCCTTCAATGACATCCTTTTCACTATGCGAGATAGGATCAACGATATCAAAAGAATCGGAAGCATCGCGTCGGCCGTTACCCACCTGGATAATCAAGGTATCATCAATAGACACCTTGTCGCCAGCCACCACATGCCTTCCTTTCACGAGGATACCGTATACCCAATCCTCTTCACCCGGAATATATTCAGGCGAGCCCAGCTTGAATCCCATAGCCGTCAGCTTTGCCATTGCTTCACGCAGGGAGCAGTTGTCGATGATATCAGGAACGGTGATGCGTGGAGAATGATCGGAATTGATGGTCACATAGATGATATGCCCCGACTTTACCAATTCTCCGAATATAGGCGTCTGCTCCAGGATGCAGTCAGCAGGCAGGGAACGTACATATCCCGTATCCGTAACCACAATCTGCAATCCGGCATCATCCAGGATGCGGGTAGCATCCTCAATTTTCTTGTATCTGATATCAGGTACCCTGATGGCTTCACCGTGATGGGTATAGATATCGATGCCAAACTTGACACCGAAACAGAGCAAAACAAAGACCAGGAACATGGCTATGAGATTGCCCCAAAGATACTTACTCTTAAACTTATTTATAAACTCAGATAAAGTCATTCTTACTTTTTTGGTGCAAAGATAGGAATAATCGAAGACAATACAAAATAAAACACAAAGTTTTTGCGCATCACAAGTGCATAAAAAACAAAAAGCAGCAAAGAATCTCTCTTTGCTGCTTTTAATGTCATCGTCGTCCGACGAATTTTCCTACAGGAAATTACTTTCCGTGGTGCTCGTCAGATACAGTTAACTTCTTACGGCCATGAGCACGGCGAGAAGCCAATACGCGACGACCATTCTTTGTTGCCATACGCTCGCGGAAACCATGCTTGTTCACGCGACGACGATTGTGAGGCTGAAATGTTCTTTTCATTTTTCTTATTTATTTTTTAATTAATATTCTTCACAAAAGAGCAAAATACGCCCTTTTTGGGCTGCAAAATTACGCATATTTTCTGAAATAACCAAGAAAACTACCAAATTTAGCTTAAATATTTATGTTTTTTTCGATTTTCCCTTTGTTTTTTCATGTTTTTGCCGTAACTTTGCACCCGATTTTGAGATTATTATAATAACATTCAAGATAAACAAGAAATGATTAATTCACAGGAAATTAAGATTGGTACTTGCATCCGCATGGATGGCAAAGTATGGGTTTGCATCGACTTTCAGCACAGAAAGCCAGGTAAAGGTAACACCGTAATGAACACTAAATTGAAGAATGTTGCCGATGGTCGTGTATTGGAGCGTACATTCCAGGTAGGTTTCAAGTTGGAGGATGTTCGCGTTGAGCGCCGTCCTTACCAGTACCTCTACGAGGATGCTACTGGCTGTATCTTCATGAACCAGGAGACTTTCGAGCAGGTGCCTATCGCTAAGGAGAACGTTACTGGCGGTCAGTACATGAAGGAGGGTGACGTTGTTGAGGTGGTTACTGATACAACTGATGGTACTATCCTCTTGGCAGAAATGCCTGTAAAGACAACTTTGAAGATTACTCACTCTGAGCCAGGTGTAAAGGGTAACACTGCTACCAACGCTACCAAGCCAGCTACTCTCGAGACTGGTGCTGAGGTTCGTGTTCCTTTGTTCGTTAACGAGGGCGAGACTATCCAGGTTGACACTCGTGACGGTAGCTACCTCGGTCGTGTAAGCGAGTAATCTGTTTCTGATTCAAAAGATTACGCTCTCATCGAGCAAACTTAACCCTTAATAGTAAGAAGAATGAAATATTCCATCATAGTACCTGTTTTCAATCGTCCGGACGAAGTGGACGAACTCTTGGAAAGTCTAACCCATCAAACGGAGAAGGACTTCGAGGTAGTCATCGTAGAGGATGGCTCACAGACTCCTTGCGAGAATGTGTGCAACCGGTACGAAAACCTGATGGATATACATTATTACTATAAGGAGAACTCTGGTCCGGGCCAGAGTCGCAACTATGGTGCCGAGCGTGCCAAGGGCGAGTATCTCCTGATACTCGACAGCGACGTGGTCTTGCCAGAGGGTTATCTGAAGGCTGTAAGTGATGAGTTGAGCCGCGAACCTGCCGATGCTTTCGGCGGTCCCGACAAGGCGCACTCATCATTTACAGATACTCAGAAAGCCATTTCTTATTCCATGACTTCTTTCTTTACCACCGGTGGTATCCGTGGCGGAAAGAAGAAGATGGATAAGTTCTACCCTCGTTCATTCAACATGGGCATCCGCAGGGATGTTTATCTCAAGTTGAATGGCTTTTCTAACATGCGTTTTGGTGAGGACATCGATTTCTCTATCCGTATCTTCAAGGCAGGCTGCCGTTGCCGTCTGTTCCCTGAAGCATGGGTATGGCATAAGCGCCGCACCGACTTCCGCAAATTCTGGCGACAGGTTTACAACAGCGGTATCGCCCGCATCAACCTTTACAAGAAGTATCCAGAGAGTCTCAAGCTCGTACATCTCCTGCCGATGGTCTTCACCGTGGGCGTGATAGGTACGCTCCTGCTGCTCTTCTTCGGATTTCTGCCGTATATGTTGGGCACCGTCCACGTATTCCCTACCCTGGGCAATGCACTGGCTGCATTGGGCTGCATCGGTCTGCTGGGCATCATTCTCTATATCATTGCGCTGTTCATTGACAGCAGCAGGGAGAATCACAGCGTGAAGATTGGCTTGTTGAGCATCCGTGCCGCCTTCACCCAACTGATGGGTTACGGTTGCGGATTCCTTTCAGCCTGGTGGAAGAGATGCCTGCTCGGACAGAGCGAATTCAGCGCATACAACAAGACTTTCTATAAATAGATTACACTATGAGTGAGAAGCTTTCTATTTCGCAATGGGCAGAGGAAGACAAACCTCGTGAAAAACTGGAGCGACTAGGAGCATCAGCACTATCCAATGCCGAACTGCTAGCCATATTAATAGGTTCCGGCTCAAGAGACGAGAGTGCAGTAGATCTGATGAAACACATCATGAAAGACTGCGACAACAATCTCAATACTCTCGGCAAGATGACCATCAAGGAACTCACCCACTACAAAGGAATGGGACCCGCCAAGGCTATCACCATCCTTGCAGCCTGTGAGCTAGGGAAGCGTCGTGCCCTTGACAAAATAGGAAGTCGCCCGGATTTGGGTTCTTCCCTTGCCATCTACAACTACATGCTTCCCAAGATGCAGGATCTTGATACCGAAGAAGCATGGGTATTGATGATGAACCAGAACTTCAAACTCATCAAAGCAACCTGTATCTCTCATGGCGGCATCACCGAAACTGCCGTAGACATCCGATTGCTCATCAAGGAAGCCGTACTCAACAATGCCACCATCATCGCCTTCTGTCACAATCATCCTAGTCACAGTCCATTACCCAGCAAGGCTGACGACCAGCTCACCCTACAGATAAAGAAGGCGTGCGAAATCATGCGTCTCTTCTTTATGGACCATGTCATCATCACCGATGGCGCCTTTTATTCCTATCACGACAAAGGAAAGTTGTAAAAGCCAAAGTTCCATATTCATCATAAATTCAAGAAATTTTCATGTCTTTGTGCGCAAACAAGAAAAATAAATCACCATTTGTTTTGCATTGTCTATAATTATTGTTACCTTTGCAGAAAACAATATAAAATTATGACACAAGAAGAAAAGACAAAGATAGAAGAAAGAATCGTTGATGTTCTCAAAACCGTTTACGACCCAGAGATTCCCGTAAACATCTGGGACCTCGGTATGATTTACAAGATTGACGTAAAGGACGATGCCACTGTAGAGCTGGACATGACCTTTACAGCCCCATCCTGCCCTGCTGCCGACTTTATCCTGGAGGATGTACGCAGCAAGGTAGATAGCGTGGAAGGCGTGAAATCAGCCAATGTAAACCTCGTTTTCGAACCAGCTTGGGACCAGAGCATGATGAGCGAAGAAGCCCGCGTAGAACTCGGCTTTGAATAAAGACAAAGCCGTTGAATTCTTCACTCTTCATCCTTCACTCTTCACTTAAAAAGAACCGCTTATGAAAAATGTATATTTCCTCTCAGATGCGCATCTTGGCTCATTAGCCATTCCGCATGCCCGCATGCAGGAGCGCCGTCTCGTCCGCTTCCTTGACAGTATCAAGAACAAGGCCGCTGCCATCTATCTGCTGGGCGACATGTTTGATTTCTGGAACGAATACAAGAATGTAGTTCCAAAAGGATACACCCGTTTCCTGGGAAAAATCTCAGAGTTGACCGATATGGGAGTGGAAGTACATTTCTTCACCGGTAACCACGACTTATGGACTTATGGCTATCTGGAAGAAGAGTGCGGCATGATTGTGCACTATAAGCCACAGACCGTTGAGATTTACGACAAGGTATTTTTCCTTGCCCATGGCGACGGATTGGGCGACCCAGACAAGAAGTTCAAGCTTCTAAAGGCAATGTTCCACAACCACACCTGCCAGCGCCTTCTGAATGCCATCCATCCTCGCTGGGGACTGGCGCTGGGATTGAACTGGGCGAAGCACAGCCGACTGAAGCGTGCCGATGGCAAGGAAGAGCCTTATATGGGCGAAAAGAAGGAATTTCTGGTACGCTTTGCCAAACAGTATATGCAAAGCCATAAGGATGTAGATTACTTCATGTTCGGTCATCGCCACATCGAACTGGACCTGATGCTGAGCAAGAAGACCCGCCTGATGATTCTGGGTGACTGGATATGGCAGTTCACCTATGCCGTGTTTGATGGCGAACACATGTTTATGGAAGAATATGTGGAAGGCGAAAGCCAACCGTAAAAACAAAAAACAAGAACAAAAAAAACGATAATAATAAAGGGCAGCCCAAACAGGTTGCCCTTTATTATTGGCAAGTACTCTTATTACTTATTCTTAACGCTGGATTCTTCCTCCCGAAGAAGTCATGTTCGAGATGATTTCCTCTTCACTTACCAGGTTCTGATCGCCCGGAATCGTATTCTTGATGGCACTAGCCGACAGCGAGAAATCCAGGCAATACTGGTTCTTGTCGCCCCACTTCTGATGTGCGTGAATATAGGCAGCAATAAAGGCATCACCTACACCCATCGGGTCAACAATCGGCTCAATATCATAGATTCTTGTAGTATAGAGCTGATCTTCCACAGCATCATAGAGCAAGCCGCTCAAGGTATGATGACTGCTGGCAATCTGATTTCTTACTGCCATCACCATCTTCTTGCACTTAGGGAAGAGATGGTGCATCTTGCGGAAATACTCCTGATAAGCCTCCTTGTCAATCTCATAGTCTGCATCCAAAGCCTCAAAAGGAATATGAGGCACACCACTGGCTATTTCCCACTCGTTCTGGTCACCGAAGATGATGTCGCTATACTGCATCATCTGGAATAGCACATCATGAGGCTCCAGACCATATCCCCAGAGATTCTTGCGATAGTTGATGTCGCAGGCAATGGTCAGGCCATCGGCTACAGCCAGCTTGATGGCATCCATCGTAGATTCCATTGCATCACGACTGATAGCACAGGTGATGCCCGAGCAATGGAACACGGCAGCATCCGCCAACACCTGATTCCATTTCACCATACCCCGCTTCAAGGTATAGAAAGAAGAATTCTTGCGGTCATAGACCACACGAGAATTGCGCATCGCCACAGCTTCCTCGAAATAATAAGTTCCGAGACGGTCGCCACCATGCACCACATGAGAAACATTCAGACCATACTCCCTGAGGTGCATCAATGCTGCCTCACCCATCTCACCGTATGGCACACGGGTAACATACTCGACATTATCACCCAAATAAGCCAAAGAAATAGCTGCATTTGCCTCACTGCCACCATAGTTGCCAAACATACGATGCCCCTGGAATAAACGTTGATAACCGGGCTTAGAAATTCTAAGCAATATTTCTCCGAAAGTTACAATCTTTGTTTTCATCATTCTCAAAAATCTCAAAAAATTAAAAAGGTGAAGACCTATCACATTTGTTTTAGTCTTCACCTTATTATATTATATCTTTGTGCTGGATTACTTCTTAGCAACCAACTCCATTGTATCGCGAGCGATAACGATCTCCTCGTCGGTAGGAACTACTACAACCTTCACCTTACTGTCGTCAGTAGAGATGATAGCTTCCTCACCACGAACCTTGTCATTCACTTCCTTGTTGATCTTGATGCCAAGATACTCCAGGTTCTTGCAAGCTTCCTCGCGGAGGTCGGTCTGGTTCTCACCAACACCAGCAGTAAATACGATTGCGTCAACGCCACCCATAGCTGCTGTGTAAGCACCAATGTACTTCTTGATGCGATACTCGTACATACGGAGAGCCAGCTGAGCCTTCTCGTTACCCTCGTTGGCAGCGTTCTCGATGTCGCGCATATCAGAAGAAATACCTGTAATACCGAGCACACCACTCTTCTTGTTCAGGAAGTCAGCCATCTCCTGTGGCTTCATGTTCAACTTCTCCATCAAGTAGGTAACGGCAGAAGCATCGATGTCACCACAACGTGAACCCATCATCAAACCAGCCAATGGAGTCAAGCCCATTGAGGTATCCAATACCTTACCGTTCAATACTGCAGCTACAGAGCCACCGTTACCGATGTGGCAAGTGATGACCTTGGAGTTGTTCTGGTCGAGACCGAGAATCTCGCAAACACGCTTAGAAACATAGCGGTGAGATGTTCCGTGGAAGCCATAACGGCGTACGTGATACTTCTCGTACAACTCGTAAGGAATTGCATAGAGATAAGCGTAGTCTGGCATTGTGCTGTGGAACGCGTTGTCGAATACGCAAACCTGAGGAGTGCCAGGCATCAAAGAGTCAACGGCACGGATACCCTTCAGGTGACCTGCGTTGTGAACAGGAGCGAGGTCGCAAAGTTCCTCGATACCATCCTCTACGCTCTTGTCAACGATAACACTCTCGTTGAACTTGTCACCACCCTGTACGACACGGTGTCCTACAGCATCGATTTCTTTCAAATCCTTGATAGCGCCGATTTCCGGGTCGAGCAAGCACTTGAACACGAAGTTCACACCTTCCTTGTGGTCAGGCATGTCGTGCATGATCTGCTTCTTCTCGCCGTTAGGCAATTTCACCTTGATGAAAGCGTTATCAAGACCGATACGCTCTACACCACCCTGTGCCAATACAGACTCATCGTCCATATTATATAACTTGTACTTGATAGATGAACTACCACAGTTCAGAACCAATATTTTCATAATGTTAATTTTTGTAATGTTATTGATTGAATAAAGTTAGTCTCAATTACGCCTTCTTAGCATCCTGTGCCTGGCAAGCTGTGATGGCTACCATGTAGTAGATGTCATCAACAGAGCAACCACGAGAGAGGTCGTTTACAGGACGGGCAATACCCTGGAGGATAGGACCGATAGCGATGGCACCACCCAAACGCTGAACGAGCTTGTAGCCGATGTTACCAACCTCGAGGTTAGGAACTACCAAAACGTTAGCCTTACCAGCTACGTCAGAACCTGGAGCCTTCTTGGCAGCAACCTCAGGAACGAGGGCTGCATCTGCCTGAAGTTCACCATCGAGATGAAGCTCTGGGAACTTCTCCTTAGCAATAGCTACGGCATCCTTTACCTTGTCAATAATATAAACGCTCTTGCCAGTCTCCTTGTTGATAGCATCCTTAGCGCTACCCTTTGTAGAGAAGCTCAACATGGCTACAATAGGCTCTGCGACACCTGCTACAGAGTGAGCAGTCTGAGCTGTTGTGTAAGCAATCTGAGCAAGCTGATCAGCTGTAGGGTTTGGAGTTACAGCAACGTCACCCATTACCACTACGCCATCCTGACCATACTGCTTCTGGTCTGAGATGAGCAACATAGCACCACTTACGCAAGTGATACCTGGAGTACACTTGATAATCTGAAGAGCTGGACGAAGTGTGTCGCCAGTTGTGCTCAAAGCACCAGAAATCTGACCGTCTGCACCCTCAGTCTTGATAATCATACAACCGAGGTAGAGGTTGTTCTTTGTAACGAGTTCACGAGCCTGTTCTACGGTCATACCCTTCTTCTTGCGAAGTTCTGCGAGCTTCTCTGCATACTCCTCAGTCTTAGGGTTGTTTTGTGGATCAACGATAGTAGCCTTGTCGATGTTGTTAAGACCCCACTGTG
Organism: Prevotella sp. LCP21S3_D2; assembly: GCF_052118345.1. Lineage (NCBI taxonomy): Bacteria > Pseudomonadati > Bacteroidota > Bacteroidia > Bacteroidales > Prevotellaceae > Prevotella > Prevotella sp. LCP21S3_D2. Next base: position 104,297 of record NZ_JBQKHJ010000011.1, read on the forward strand.
CAGCGAGATTCTTAATGTTGGCAGGGTTACCGATGAGGATGATGTCTGCGAGATCATCAGCCAAAACTTTATCGGCTGCTTTCAATGTACGCTCCTCTTCTGCTTCAGGGAGCACGATGCGCTGCTTGTCAGCTTTAGCGCGAGCTACGATTTGCTGTAATAAATCCATTTTACTTTATTGTTTTATATATTTTTGTTGTCTCCAAAGTAAGTTTGTCAAAGTGCAAAGCCTCTTCGCATAGATTTTAGCTTTTTGCCACATCGACTTTGCAAAAGTACATATTTATTTTGAAATAATACCTACTAAAATGTGTAAAAAAAGCTAAAATGGTAGATAATAATCATCGTAAAGGTTTACGTTCCAAGAAAAGTGAAGAACGAAGAGTGAAAAAGGAAGAATTTAAGAGTGAAAAGAGAAGAACGAAAGCACATGAATTCTTCACTCTTCGTTCTTCACTCTTCACTTAACTTATAGCATTTCCTGGGTGAGGATGCTTTCCAGTTCCTCTGCCGAGAGTCGGAGTTTGAACTCTCCCTTGATGGCAACGCTGATTCGTCCCGTCTCTTCCGAAACGATGACGGCGATGGCATCACTGCTCTGCGAGATACCCAAGGCTGCACGGTGACGGAGTCCCAGTTCCTTCGGGATATCGAGATTATGGCTCACCGGTAAGATACAGCCGGCAGCCATGATTCGCTTGTTGCTTACCACCATGGCACCATCATGCAGAGGCGAGTTCTTGAAGAAGATGTTCTCTATCAGACGCTGATTGATTTTTGCATCTATCTCTTCGCCCGTATCCATGATATCTTTCAAAGGTACACCCCGTTCGATGACGATGAGCGCCCCCACGTATTTCTTCGCCATACTCATGCACGCCATTACGATAGGGATGATAGTCGCCTTGTTAGCCTCCTTCTGGCTCTCCTTGCTGGAGTGGAAGAAGCGAACCAGCCGGCGCATACCTTTCTGCGAACCTATCTCATAAAGGAATCTACGGATATCCTCCTGAAAAATGACGATGAGAGCGATGACTCCCACGCTCACCAGTTTATCCAGGATAGAACCCAGCAGGCGCATTTCCAATATCTGACTCACAAAGAGCCAGATAAGAACGAAGAGCATGATGCCCACGAAGATGTTGAGTGAGCGGGATTCCTTCATCAGGCGATAGACGTAGAATAGCAGAGAGGCTACCAACAGGATATCGATGACGTCTTTAATTCCAAATTCTATCATGTGCGTCCCTCCTTCATTGCTTCTACAATCTTGATTGCCTCAGCTGCTTCCTTCACATCGTGAACTCTGAGGATGCTGGCGCCCTTCATCAGGGCGATGGTGTCGAGAACGGAAGTTCCATTGAGCGATGTCGTAGCATCTCCACCCAGCAGCTTGTATATCATACTCTTGCGGGAGATGCCTACAAGTACCGGAAGTTCCATCACGTTCAACTTCTCCATCTCGTTATAGATCTGATAATTCTGGATGAGATTCTTGCCAAAGCCGAAGCCTGGGTCGAGGATGATGTCCTTGGCTCCCAGGTCGCGCAACAGCTGCACCTCTCTGGCAAAGCCCTTCATCATCGTTTCGAGCGTAGGCTGCACCGACATTAATATATAAGGTACCTTCAGTTCGCCCACCACCCGGAACATTTCAGGATATTCCTCCTGTCTCTGCTCCAGCGGCACATTGGCGATGCCTGTGATTCCACCCTCTGATACATCGTTGATGATGTCAGCTCCCCACTCCTCGATACACTTGCGTGCCAAGGTTGGGCGATAGGTATCTACGGAGACGGCAGCATCCGGTTGCTCCCTGCGAACGATGTCGAGAGCGAACTTCAGGCGTCTTCCCTCCTCCTCTTCCGATACTTCATCGGCACCGGGACGGGTGGAGAAAGCGCCCACATCAATGATGCTTCCACCTTCTTCTATAATCTGATTAGCTCTCTGAGCTATCTCCATTTCTGTCTGCTTTCTACTTCCTGAGTAGAAACTGTCGGGCGTAACGTTCAGGATGCCCATCACCTGAGGGGTACTCAAATTCATCAAGCGCCCCTTAATATTGATCGTATATTCCATCGGATTATAACTCTTTAAGCCATTTTTCGCCTGGTTTGGTGTAAGTCCAGGCGATAAAACTTAGGCCAAAAATTGAGCAAACTAAAAAGAACAATGCCAAATAGCTCATAATACTACAATTCTTTAAGCCACTTTTTCCCTGGCTTTGTGTAAGTCCAGGCAAGAAAGCATCCACTTATGATTGTTCCAACCACAAAGAAAAACAATAGTCCATTGTAAACTTCCATAACTTAATATTTTACAAATCTTTCAACCATTTCTCGCCTGGTTTTGTATATAACCAAGCTAAAAAACTTCCACCGACGATACAGCAAATCAGAAAAAATAATGCTAAATAACTCATATAATCAATATTTTAAAATTTTATTAGCTATACCTGCAAAAACAGCTGTAGCCAAAACACCAAAAATTAACACAGAGACATCACCGACCGTAGCTTCACCTTTCAGCAACGGCAAGAAACCTCCAACCCCAGTCCCCGTAAAAGTCAACTGGGATAAACTGAAGAAATAGCCACCAAGCTTTTCTTTCCTCACTTTCACTTTTTCTTTTTCATCTCTGATACCCATTCCGCCCTCACTTTCTAAAGATTCATCGAATATTTCTGCAAAAATAGAAAGAATATTCGAGATTACCATCATTTTTTGGGAAAATTGTTTGTTATGTCCACAATTTAGATTACTTTTGCACTCAAAATAACAGTTATAGACTATGGATATTTCAGAACTCTATCAGATTTACCAAGCGCACCCAGTGATTACCACTGATAGCCGCGACTGCCCAGAGGGCAGTATCTTCCTGGCTTTGAAGGGCGCATCGTTTGATGGCAACAAGTTTGCCGACATGGCTTTGGAGAAAGGCTGTGCCTATGTGATTGTAGATGAAAAAGAGTATGCCAAGGAGGGCGACGAGCGCTACATCCTCGTAGAGGACTGCCTCACCACCTTCAAGGAACTCGCCCGTGAACATCGCCGCCACTTCGATATTCCAGTAGTAGGAATCACCGGAACCAACGGCAAGACTACTACCAAGGAACTCGTCTCTGCCGTTCTCGGCGAGAAGTTCAACGTGATGTTCACCCAGGGTAACTTCAATAATGATGTAGGCGTACCAAAGACGCTCTTCCGTCTCTCACCAGAGAATGAGATTGCCGTTGTAGAGATGGGCGCTTCCCATCCTGATGACATCCGGAAGCTCGTGGAATACGTGGAACCTACCTGCGGTATGATTACCAACGTGGGCCGTGCCCATCTGCAGGGATTCGGAAGCTTCGAAGGCGTGAAGAAGACCAAGGGAGAGCTCTATGATTACCTCGCAGCCAACGATGCCCTCGTCTTCATTAATGCAGATAACGAGCATCTGATGCAGATGGCTGAGCAGCGCAACATCAACCGCCTCATCACCTACGGCAAGGACGAAAACTGCGATGTATGGGGAGAAGTCATCTCCTGCGCTCCATTCCTGAAGTTCCGCTGGCGCACCGAGAGTTTCGACTGGCATGAGGTTCAGACTCATCTCATCGGCTCCTACAATATCGACAACATGCTTGCCGCCATCACCATCGGTCTTCATTTCGACGTGAAGCCTCAGCAGATAGATCATGCTCTGGAGAACTACATCCCAAGCAACAACCGTTCGCAGCTGGAAGAGACGGCGCACAATAAGCTGGTGGTAGATGCCTACAATGCCAACCCATCAAGTATGGCTGCCGCCATCGAAAACTTCCGCGTGATGGATGTACCTCACAAGATGGCGATTCTCGGACAGATGGGCGAACTCGGCGAAGTGAGCCACGAGGAGCACCAGAAGGTAGTAGACCAGTTGCAGGCAGCCGGTCTGGAGAATGTATGGCTGGTAGGCGATGAGTTCAAGGATATTCCATGCAGCTACCGCAAGTTCCAGAATGTAGAGGAAGTGAAGGAAGCGCTCAAGGCGAACCAGCCTCACGACCATTACATCCTCATCAAGGGCAGTAACAGCGTGAAGCTCTTCCTGCTTCCGGAGTTGTTATAAGAAATTTGAATGCACCCTGAAAAATTGATTTCAAGGATATAAAGAAGAACAAAAAAGTATCTTAGGATACTTGCTCATGTATCTTAAGATACTTGGCAATGTATCCTAAGATACTTTGCTATGTAGCTTCATGTGCACATGAAGCCTATTCCATCGGTCAACGAAGTTAGCTCCAATATAGGATGAAGCCTACTTGCTGCACATCCCCAGAAAATACTTATGAATTTCAAGACTTTTGTTCAATTCCGGATGGAAGGCAGTAACCAGCTGGTTACCCTGGCGGGCAGCCACAATCTTGCCATCTACCTCCGCCAAGACCTCGGCATCTCCCCACACCTCTTTAATATAAGGGGCACGGATGAAAGTCATTGGGATGTTGCCCTCGATGCCCTTCATCGGAGCCTCGATGTAGAAACTGCCCAACTGGCGACCGTAGGCATTTCTCAAAGCCGTGATGTCCATCGAAGCTATGCGCTGACTAGGCTCGCCCTCAATCTTCTTGGCAAGAAGAATCAAACCGGCACAGGTTCCATAAACAGGCAAGCCGACAGCAATCGCCTCCTTCACAGGCTCCATCAATCCCAGTTCATTCAAGAGCTTCGCCTGGGTGGTACTCTCACCGCCCGGAATAATCAAGCCATCCTTAGGCTGATCCCAATCCTTCAACTGGCGAACCTCAAAACTATCCACGCCCAGCTGAGCCAACTTCTGTCTGTGCTCAGCAAAAGCGCCTTGTAAAGCTAAAACTGCTATTCTCATTACTTACCTCTTTCAGCCATGAGCAAAGCAATTTCCTGCTCATTGATACCTACCATTGCCTCGCCGAGGTCCTCGCTCAACTCAGCCAGCATCTTAGGGTCGTTGTAGTTGGTAACAGCCTTCACGATAGCCTGTGCACGCTTAGCAGGGTTACCGCTCTTGAAGATACCAGAACCTACGAATACACCCTCGGCACCGAGCTGCATCATCAGGGCAGCATCAGCTGGAGTAGCCACACCACCGGCAGCGAAATTAACCACTGGCAACTTGCCATTCTCGTGAACATACTTCACTAGGTCGTAAGGAGCCTGCAACTGCTTGGCTGCCTCATAAAGTTCATCCTCGCTCATAGAAACCAGGCGGCGGATTTCGCTCTGCATCATACGCATGTGGGTAACAGCCTGAACCACATCACCTGTTCCTGGCTCACCCTTGGTACGGATCATCGTAGCACCCTCAGCAATACGGCGGAGCGCCTCGCCCAGGTTCTTGGCACCACAAACGAATGGCACGTCGAACTGAGTCTTGTCGATGTGATAAACATTATCTGCTGGAGAGAGCACCTCGCTCTCGTCAATATAGTCGATTTCGATAGCCTGAAGAATCTGAGCCTCAGCGAAGTGACCGATACGGCACTTAGCCATTACAGGGATAGAAACAGCCTCCTGAATACCCTTGATCATCTTAGGGTCGCTCATACGTGAAACACCACCTGCTGCACGGATGTCAGCCGGAATACGTTCCAAAGCCATTACTGCGCATGCACCTGCTGCCTCTGCGATTTTTGCCTGTTCAGGAGTTGTTACGTCCATAATCACACCACCCTTGAGCATCTGAGCCAAGTTGCGGTTCAATTCTTGTCTATTTTCTGCCATAATTTTATTCATTTTCTTAATTACGGCTACAAAGGAAACACTTTTCGATGAAACAGCAGAAAAATGTTCCAAATTCTGCAAACATTGAGTCATTTTGTATAAAGGATGATTCGCAAAAGTATAAGCCATATTCCGAAATATGCAAAGCTCTACACAGATGGTGCTGCTAAGATAAACCGACAGGAATGTGGGATGAAACACTAGTCCATCAGATTTCTCTCAAAAAACTTGCGGCATTCAATAAATTGTTGTAACTTTGCCCCAAATAAACTTTGAAGCGTATGGATTACAAGAGATTACCTTACGGCATAGCCGACTTTACCTGGATTCAGAATCAGAACAGATTTCTGACAGACAAGACGATGTTTATACCCAAGATGGAGGAAGCAGGAGACTTTCTCTATCTCATCCGCCCACGCCGTTTTGGCAAAAGCGTATTCCTTACCATGATTCAGGCATACTACGACATCGAGAAGAAAGACTCGTTTCATACCACATTCAAAGATACCTGGATAGAAAAACAACCCACAGAAAAACAAGGTAAATATCAGGTACTGTTCTTCGACTTCTCTAAGGCAGCTGCCGGAAAAGACGGACTGGAGAAGAACTTTAATGCCTATTGCGAAACAGTGCTGAATGGTTTTGCAGAAAAATACGCCAAGTATTATCAGCCTTCTTTCTTAGGAGAGTTTAAGGCAGCTAAGGATGCAGCACAGAAATTGAACTTGATAAACGTCTGGGCGAATGCCAAAAGCATACAACTCTATCTCATCATCGACGAGTACGACAACTTCACCAACAATGTCTTGAGCAATGAGGGCGAAGCCGTATATCATGCCTTAACCCATGCCCAGGGTTTCTATCGTGATTTCTTCAAGTTATTCAAGGGAATGTTCCATCGTATCCTGATGATGGGTGTAAGTCCTGTAACAGTGAACGACCTCAATAGCGGCTATAACATCGGAACCAACCTATCCATGGACCCGATGTTCAATATGATGCTGGGATTCAGCGAGAACGAGGTGCGAGAGATGATAGAATATTACAGAGAAGTAGGTCTTATCAAGGTTCCCACCGACCAGCTGATTACAGACATGAAGCCTTGGTATGACAACTATTGTTTCGCAAAGGACAGTTTGGAGACAGACCCAAAGATGTTCAATTCGGATATGGTAATCTATTATCTCCGCAACTATATCCGTTTCGGAAAGGCTCCGGAAGAGATGATTGATCCGAACACCATGACCGACTATGCCAAGATGAAGAAGATTATCTTCTTAGACAAATTGCAGGGCGACCGCAAGAGCGTGCTGAAGGAAATCATCAACCAAGGATACATTTGGGCAGAACTGCGAGAGAGCTTTCCTGCGGAAGCCCTGATAGACCCGGGGCTCTTCCCTAGCCTGCTTTATTATTACGGTATGCTGACCATTATCGGCAAGCGTGGCAGAAGAGTGAAGCTAGGAATCCCTAACGAGAATGTACGCCGCCAATACTATGACTATGTATTGGATGAGTACGATTCCGTTTCAAAGATCAACAACAACCATCTTGCCGACCAATACGATGTGATGGCACTGGATGGCGACATCAAACCTGCCATCGAGTATATCGCCGAAGGTTATAAGAATTGCACCAGCCTCCACTCCAGCATCCAGGCTGAGCGCAACCTGCAGGGTTTCATCGCAGCCTATCTCAACCATAGCGGCTACTATTATATTATCCAAGAGATGGAACTGAATGGTGGCTATTGCGACTTGACAATGATTCCTGACCTTACCCGTTTCCCAGAGGTAGCGCATACTTATCTCTTGGAATTGAAATACCTGAAGTCGGGCGATACTGACGAAGAAGGCATGAAGGCTTTAGAAGAAGCAAAGGCGCAATTAGACCAATATGCGCGAGACGCAAGATTGCCACAGATGATGAGCGGCAAGCCAATACACAAGATTGCTATTATATATAAAGGTAACGAGTTATGGAAGGTAGAGGAATGCTAAAGCCGGCCTTAGCAACTAGTTTCCCAATTCCAACTGATTCTTCACAAGATTATAATATGCCCCTCGCTTGGCGGTTAAAGATTCATGGTTGCCAACCTCAACCACCTTTCCCTGGTCAAGGACTACGATTTGGTCGGAACAGCTTTTAATGCAATGTTTGACAAGCTTGCCTCATGTTTAAATGCGAACAAATCTCGTTATAGTTTTATTAAGCCAAATAGACCTAGTACATCAATAAGTAAAGTTGTATTCAAAAATATTACAACAGAACATAATTTGTATCAAAATGGTCAAAAAGGGATGAAAGTCGTTGTATCATTTGATATAGAAGGCTATAAAAAACAAAAATGTGAAGTAAATGCCTACTTCTTTTACGAAGATGGGAAAGCATTGAAGGATATCAACCACTCCTATCGTGCTGCGGATGGACAAGTTAGTGCAGGAACTTACATCACACCAGGGTGGGATACTACAACTTATACTAATTTAGAGATATTTAGTAACTACTCAGCACCCCTATAGAAAACTTCTCGTTAATAAAGCATAAACTTGATTTTGCTTATTTTCTTCATCATTACAAACTTTTTAATGATTGAGTCGATGAGGACGT